>JAGWLO010000052.1 GCA_028872015.1 Burkholderiales bacterium
CAAGCGACTGTCTAAGTCGTTGATTTAGCGGGAAGTTCGGTCCGGCATGGGACCTGATGAAACGCTGGGATGGGGTGGCTGATGGGACTCGAACCCACGACGACCAGAATCACAATCTGGGACTCTACCAACTGAGCTACAGCCACCGCCGAACCGGAAATTATAGCGGGCCGGCCCTCACGGGCTCGGCGCCGTGCTGGCCTCGAGCACCGATTTGGCGGCCGGCAGGATCTGCACCTTGTACCGCTGCTTCAGGGCGTCGATGTAGGCCTGCGCCTCGGCGTCGGCCCAGGCCTGGGCGTACTGCTTGACGAACTCGGCGTCGCCGCCGGGCAGCGGCGCGGGCGGCAGCACCTGCGTCACCCGCAGCACGGCATAGCCCTGCGCGCCCAGGTCGATGCCCATCACGCTGGGCAGCCGCGCGGGGTCGGCCCCGAGCACGGCATCCAGCAAGGGCTTGTCCAGCCCCTGCGGCTGGTTGCGGGCCACCGTCAACGCGTCGGGCAGGCCTGCGGTGTCGCCGGCGCGCAGCGCGGCCAGGCGCGCCAGGCCGGCCTGGCGCGCCGCGGCGGCGGCCTGGGCCTCGACCACGCGCGCGCGCACCTGGTCCTTGATCTCGGCCAGCGGCGGCACATGCGCCGGGGTGAACTGCTGCACGTGCGCCGCCACGAGCTGGTTCGGCCCGACCTCGATCGCGTCGGTGTTGCGCTTGTTGCGCAGCGCGTCGTTGCTGAACACCGCGTCCAGCAGCTTGGTCGAGGCCAGCGGCCCGCTCGCGCCGGGCGCCGGCTGGCGCTGCACGGTCGCGGTCTGCTGGGCGAGCTGGAGCTTGTCGATCGCCGGCTTCAGGCTGTCGCTCTGCTCGTAGACGGTGTCGGTGAACTGCTCGGCGGCGGCCGCCCAGCGCCGCTGGGCGATGGATCTGCGCAAGGCCGCCTCGACCTCGCCGCGCACCTGCTCGAAGGGCCGCACTTCGCCGCCGCGCTTTGCCGTGACCATGATGATGTGGTAGCCGAACTCGGTTTTGACGATGTCGCTGATCTGGCCCACGCCGAGCTTGAACACCGCGTCCTCGAACGGCTTGACCATCGCGCCGCGGGCGATGAAGTCGAGGTCGCCGCCCTTGGCGGCCGAGCCCGGATCCTGCGAGTACTTGCGCGCCAGCGCGGCGAAGTCGGCCGGGTTCTTGCGCACCTCGGCCAGCAGCTTCTCGGCCTCGGCCTTGGCCTTGGCGCGGTCGGCGGCCGACATGCTGCTGTCGGCCTTGATCAGGATGTGGCTGGCGCGGCGCTCCTCGGGCACGGTGTACTTGGCCAGCGAATCGGCGTAGGCCTTGCGCAGTTCGGCGTCGGTCACCACGGCGGCCTTGGCCAGCGCGTCCAGGTCGAGCACGGCGTAGTCGATGCGCGCCTGGTCGGGCACGGTGAAGTCGGCCTGGTGCGCCTGGTAGTAGGCCTGCAGCGCAGCGTCGTCGGGGTTGATGCCGGCGCGGAAGGCGGCGGGGTCGTAGCGCTGCACCTGCACGACGCGGCGCTGCAGGTAGGCGTTGAAGGCGGCCGAGGCCGCGGCCGCCGGCGGCGCCACCGTCTGCGTCAGGCCGGCGATCACCTGCTGCACGCCGAAGTCCTGGCGCAGGCGCTGGTCGAACATCTCGGGCGTCATGCCCTGGGCGGCCAGCAGCTCGCGGCTGATGCGGCCATCGGGGCCGCGCAGGCCCGCGAACTGCGGGTCGCCGTCGAACAGGCGGCGCATGCGCGCGACGCTGGGGTACAGGTGCAGGTCGTTGGCCGCGGCCAGCAGCACCTGCTGGCGCACCAGCGCGTCCAGCGTCTGCTGGCGCAGCGCCGGCGTGTCGAGTTGCGACACGTCGACCCCGCGCGAACGCTGCTGCAGCTGGTTCAGTTCGCGCCGGTGGGCTTCTTCCCATTCGGTGCGCGTGATCGGGTGGCCGTCGACCTTGGCGATGTCGGCGTTGCCGCCTTCCATGAAGCGCGAATAGCCCTGGATGCCGAAGAACACGAACGACGGGATGATCAGCAGCAGCATGAAGCCGAGCGCCAATCGCGTGTGGTTGCGGACGAAATCGAACATCGGATGAACCTCGGGGCGCGGCGGCGCCAGGCCGCTCGGCCGGACGCGCTGCGGCGCGCCGGGAAGACCCACCGGGCCGGCGGGCATGGCGAAGGCCAGTCCCTCGCAGGGCGCGGAGTTTAGCCGAGGTGGTGGGTGCTGACGGGATCGAACCGCCGACCTACGCCTTGTAAGGGCGCCGCTCTACCGGCTGAGCTAAGCACCCGGTGCGTGACGCGGCTCAGAGCGCGTCGCGCAGCCCCTTGCCGGGGCGGAACTTGGGCACCTTGGCGGCCTTGATCTTGATGGCCGCGCCGGTGCGCGGGTTGCGCCCGGTGCGGGCCGCGCGCTTGGGCGCCGTGAAGGTGCCGAACCCGGTGATGGTGACGTTGCCGCCCTTCTTGAGGGTGGTCTTGACGGCGCCGATCAGGGCTTCGAGCGAACGCGACGCGGCCGCTTTGGAGATGTCGGACTGCTGGGCGATGTGCTCGATCAGTTCACTCTTGTTCACGTCGCGGTTCCCCTTGTGGTGGTCTGTCGGCATCCGGGTGGGTGCGGGGCCTGGCCGCTCACGCATCGAAGGCGCCAAGCGCGATGGCACCACCGCAAGCCTGCTGCCCTCGCCGTGCCGCGATCGAGCCGCGTGAGCCCGGTGTCGGACCCGCTCGGATCATTAAATCCCGCTGTCTTTCTGGGTGTCAAGCGGAGCGAAGATTCTAGGTGCAAGCGCTGTGCGAACGGGTGCCCGGCACTGCGCCGCGCAGGCGTGATTTCACGCTTGACAAGCCTTTGTGGCGGGCCTAACCACGCGCCACGGCCTGGGCCAGCGCGCGGCCGAGGTCGCGCGTGCCGGCGCGGCCGCCGAGGTCGGGCGTGCGTGGCGCGGCCGGGTCGGCCAGCACGGCCTCGATCG
Source organism: Burkholderiales bacterium (assembly GCA_028872015.1). Lineage (GTDB taxonomy): Bacteria > Pseudomonadota > Gammaproteobacteria > Burkholderiales > Burkholderiaceae_C > Rubrivivax. The sequence continues at coordinate 2,984 of JAGWLO010000052.1, forward strand.
CGGCCAGCACGGCGTCGTGCGCTTCGCGATGGCCCAGGAAATCGAGCAGCATCGCCACCGACCACACCTGCCCGATCGGGTTGGCGATGCCCTGGCCGGCGATGTCGGGCGCCGAGCCGTGCACGGGCTCGAACAGGCTGGGCCACTGCCGGGTCGGGTTCAGGTTGGCCGAGGGCGCGATGCCGATGGTGCCGGTGCAGGCCGGGCCGAGGTCGGACAGGATGTCGCCGAACAGGTTGCTCGCCACCACGACGTCGAACTGCTGCGGCCGCTGCACGAAGAAGGCCGTGAGGATGTCGATGTGGAACTGGTCCACCGCGACCTGCGGATACTGCGCCGCCATCGCCTTCACGCGTTCGTCCCAGTAGGGCATGGTGATCGCGATGCCGTTGCTCTTGGTGGCCGAGGTCAGCTTGCGCCGCGGCCGCGTCGCGGCCAGCTCGAAGGCGAACTTCAGCACCCGGTCGACGCCGACGCGCGTCATCACCGTCTCCTGCACCACGAACTCGCGCTCGGTGCCCTCGAACATGCGGCCGCCGACGCTGGAGTACTCGCCCTCGGTGTTCTCGCGCACGATCCACATGTCGATCGCGCCCGGCGTCAGCGCCTGTCCGCTGCGGTCCACCAGCGGGCTGCGGATGCCCGGCATCAGCCGCGCCGGGCGCAGGTTGACGTACTGGTCGAACTCGCGCCTGAACTTGAGCAGCGAGCCCCAGAGCGAGATGTGGTCGGGCACGGTGGCGGGCCAGCCGACGGCGCCGAACAGGATCGCGCTGTGGCCGCCGATGCGGTCCTTCCAGTCGGCCGGCATCATCGTGCCGTGCTGGGCGTAATAGGCGCAGTTGGCGAAGTCGAATTCGTCCACCTGCAGCGGGATGCCGTAGCGGCGCGCTGCCGCGTCGAGCACGGCCAGGCCCTCGGGCATGACCTCGGTGCCGATGCCGTCGCCGGCGATCACGGCGATGCGGTGCGCAGCCATCGTGCTTGTCTCCTCAGGTTGGGGTGGGCGCCACCGGCGCCCGCTCGCGCAGCACCAGCGCCACGCCCAGCGCCGTGAGCGCCAGGCCGGCCAGCACCAGCGGCGTCAGCGCCTCGTCGAACAGCCACCAGGCCAGCAGTGCGGCGCAGGGCGGCACCAGGTACATCAGGCTCGTGACGCCGGTGGCGGCGCCGCGCTGGATCAGCAGGTACAGCAGCGAGCTGCCGCCCAGCGTCAGCACCAGCACCGACCAGGCCAGCGCGCCGACCAGCCCCGGCTGCAGGTCGAACTGCCTCGGCTCGAGCAGCGCCAGCGGCAGCGTCACCGCCAGCGCCGCCAGCAGCTGCACCGTGTTGGCCGTGCGCACGTCGCAGGGCGCCACGTAGCGCTTCTGGTACAGCGTGCCCGCCGTGATGCTCACCAATGCCAGCAGCGCCAGCCCCACGTTGGCCGGGCTCGCCTGGCCCAGGTGCAGCTTGTTCTCCACCACCAGCAGCAGCCCCGCCAGGCCGAGCCCGAGACCCGCCCATTGGCGGGCCGCGACCCCTCCGCGCCCGCGGCCCGAGCGGCTGACCCACAGCGCGGTGAGCACCGGCTGCAGGCCCACGATCAGCGCCGCCAAGCCGGCGCCCAGCCCCTGCTTGACGGCGCACCACACGCCGCCCAGGTAGCCGGCCTGCATCAGCACCCCCGTCACCGCCAGGTGCTGCCACTGCACCCGCCCGCGCGGCCAGGGCGGGCGCGCGACCGCGATCCACAGCCCGAAGGCGGCGATCGACAGCGCATAGCGCAGGCTCAGGAACGTGAGCGGCTGCGCGTGCGGCATGGCGAATCGCGCGACCACGAAGCCGGTGCTCCAGATCAGCACGAAGGCCGCCGGCGCGGCGCGGCCCAGCCACGGGTGGCCGGCCTGTGCGGGCAGCGTCGCCGAGCGCACGCTCACCGCGCCTTCGCCCGGATCTCGGGGATGGCCTTGCGCAGGTAGTACGCCATCGACCAGATGGTCAGCACCGAGGCGATCCAGATCAGCCCCGTGCCCCAGAGCCGGGTGTCGATGACGCCGAACAAGCGCCCGTCGTAGAGCAGGAACGGGATCGCCACCATCTGCGACACCGTCTTCAGCTTGCCCAGCATGTGCACCGCCACGCTGCGCGAGGCGCCGATCTGCGCCATCCATTCGCGCAGCGCCGAGATGGCGATCTCGCGGCCGATGATCACCAGCGCCACCAGCGAGCCCACGCGGCCCTGCTGCAGCAGCACCAGCAGGCAGGCGCAGACCAGGATCTTGTCGGCCACCGGGTCGAGGAAGGCGCCGAAGGCCGAGGTCTGGTTCAGGCGCCGGGCCAGCCAGCCGTCCAGCCAGTCGGTCAGCGCGAACAGCACGAACATCGCGGTGGCGGCGAGGTTCTTGGTGGCCATGTCCCAGGGCCCGTAGTACACGCCGAGGATGAGCGGGATCGCGGCGATCCGCGCCCAGGTCAACAGCGTCGGGATGGTGAGGAACATCGGCCGGATTGTGCCTTCGCGCCGCGCCCCCGCAGGCGCGCGGGCCGGGCGGCGGGCGGCCTCAACGGTCGAGCGTGGCGGGCTTGAAGTGCTCGGCGTCGTCGAACAGGAACACCTCGACGAACTTCCACGGCCGCGGCAGGTGCGACATGTCGCCGTAGGGCGCGGCGCGGCGGATGGCGGCCAGCGCGATGGCCGTCACCTGCTTGGCCTCGGCCGGCTCGCGCAGCACGTGCGTGGCGCGCACGCGGCCCTGCGCATCGAGCTCGATCTCGATCACCGGGATGCCCAGCAGCGGCTCGGGCGGCCGGCCCGCGTAGGTCAGGCCGGGGCTGGCCGCCACCATGCGGCGCGCCGCGGCGACCTTGAACTCGCTCCAGCTGCGGGCCGCGGCGGCGGGCGGCAGCGCGGCCGCCACGGCCGGCACCGGCGGCACGGGGCTGGCACAGCCGCCGAACAGCAGCAACGTCCCCGACGCCAGCGCCAGCGCCAGCGCGCCAACGGCCCGCCGCTCAGTGCAGCGCACGGTAGATCTCCTGCGCCAGGTCCTTCGAGATGCCTTCCACGGCCGCCAGGTCCTCGACGCCGGCGCTGGCCACGCCGCGCAGGCCGCCGAAGCGCTGCAGCAGCCGGGCCCGCTTGCGCGGGCCCACGCCGGGGATGTCCTCGAGCCGGCTGCCGCCGGTGCGCACGCTGGCGCGCCGCGCCCGCATGCCGGTGATGGCGAAGCGGTGCGCCTCGTCGCGGATCTGGGCCACGAGCATCAGCGCTGCCGAGTCGTGGCCCAGGGCGACCTTGGGCCGGCCATCGGCGAACACCAGCTCTTCCAGCCCGACCTTGCGCCCCAGGCCCTTCTCGACCCCGACGATGAGCGCGATGTCCAGGCCCAGCTCCTCGAACACCTCGCGCGCCATCGACACCTGGCCGCGTCCGCCGTCGACCAACACCAGGTCGGGCAGGCGCGCCGGGCCGCGGTGCGGCTTGCCCGCCGCAGGCCCCGGCGCCGGATCGGGGGCCTGCGGAGCCTCGACCACGGGGTCCACCGCCTTGCCGGTGGCCACCATCCCGGCCAGCCGGGCATAGCGCCGCATCAGCACCTGGCGCATCGCCGCGTAGTCGTCGCCGCCGGTGATGCCCTCGACGTTGAAGCGCCGGTACTGGCCGCTTTGCATCGCATGGCCTTCGTACACCACGCACGAGGCCTGCGTCGCCTCGCCCGCGGTGTGGCTGATGTCGAAGCACTCGATGCGCAGCGCCGCCGGGTCGGCAATGTCCAGATCCAGCGCCTCGACCAGCGCGCGGGTTCGGGCCTGCGCCGAGCCCTCCTCGGCCAGCAGCCGCGCCAGGGCGCGCTCGGCGCCCTGCACCGCCATCTCCAGCCACAGCCGGCGCTGCTCGCGCGGCGCGTGCTGGGCGCGCACGCGCACGCCGGCCGTCTCGGACAGGGCCTCGATCAGCGCGGCGTCTACCGGGTGGCTCAGCACCAGTTGCGGCGGCACCGGCTGGCCGATGTAGTGCTGGGCGATGAAGGCCTCGAGCACCGCGGTCTCGGACGAGCGCTCGGGGGCCCCGATGTCGAGCTCGTCGTCCTCGGGCGCGACCAGCGCCGCGCCTTCGTCGACGTGGGTCGGGAAGTAGGCACGGTCGCCCAGGTGCCGGCTGCCGCGCACCATCGCCAGGTTGACGCAGGCGCGGCCGCCGGCCACCTTCACGGCGAGGATGTCGACGTCCTTGTCGTTGGACGTGAGACTGCTGGCGTCCACGGTCTGCTGGTGCAGCACGCGCGACAGCGAGCCGATGCGGTCGCGCAGCGCCGCCGCGCGCTCGAACTCCAGCGCTTCGGCGTGCGCCATCATCTGCGCCTGCAGGTCGTTCAGCACCTCGTGCGGTTCGCCCATCAGGAAGCGCTCGGCATCGCGCACGTCGCGCGCGTACTCGGCCGGTGCCACCAGGCCCACGCACGGGCCCGAGCAGCGCTGGATCTGGTACAGCAGGCAGGGCCGCGAGCGGTGGTTGAACACCGTGTCCTCGCAGGTGCGCAGGCGGAACACCTTCTGCATCAGCTGGATCGTCTGCTTCACCGCCCAGGCGTTCGGGTAGGGGCCGAAGTAGCGGTGCTGCTTGTCCACCGCGCCGCGGAAGTAGGCCATGCGCGGGTACGGGTGCGATACGAGCTTGAGGTAGGGGTAGCTCTTGTCGTCCCGGAACAGGATGTTGAACTTCGGGTCCAGCGTCTTGATCAGGTTGTTCTCGAGCAGCAGCGCCTCGGCCTCGCTGCGCACCACCGTGGTCTCGAGCCGCGCGATCCGGCTGACCATGCTGCCGATGCGCGTGCCGTCGTGGTCGCGATGCAGGTAGCTGGCCACCCGCTTTCTCAGGCTGCGCGCCTTGCCCACGTAGAGCAGGCCGCCCTGCGCATCGAACCAGCGGTAGACGCCCGGCAGGTTGGGCAGTGCGGCCACCTCGGCCAGCAGGCGCTGGCGCGCGGCGGCGGCCTCCTCGGGCGGGGCGGGGCTGGGGCTGGCGGACATCGGGCGCCATTCTCTCCGCTTCGATAATCCGGTGATGCCCGGGCTGCGCTGGACCGTCTTCTGCCGCGTCATCGACAACCTCGGCGATGCCGGCGTGTGCTGGCGCCTGGCCGCCGACCTCGCAGCGCGGGGGCAGCGCGTGCGCCTGGTGATCGACGATCCGGCGCCGCTGGCCTTCATGGCGCCCGCGGGAGCGGCGGGCGTGGAGGTGCTGCCCTGGCCGGGCGCGGCGGACGTCGGCGACGTCGTGGTCGAAGCCTTCGGTTGCGACCCCCCGGCCGCGTTCGTGCAGGCCATGGCCGCTTGCGCGCGGCCGCCGGCCTGGATCAACCTCGAGTACCTCAGCGCCGAGCCCTACGTCGAACGCTCGCACGGGCTGCCCTCGCCCCAGCGCAACGGCCTGACCAAATGGTTCTTCTACCCCGGCTTCACGCCGCGCACCGGCGGGCTGCTGCGCGAGCCGGGCTTGCTGGCCGCACGCGGGGCCTTCGACCGCCCGGCCTGGCTGGCGGCGCAGGCCCTGCGTGTCGCGCCGGGTGAACGCCTGGTCAGCCTGTTCTGCTACGCCAACCCGGCGCTGCCGGCCCTGCTGGCGGCGCTGGCGCGCGAGCCGACGCTGGTGCTGGTGACGCGCGGCGTCGGCAGCGAGCACGATGCCGCGCTGGCCCACCCGCCGCCGGGCCTGCGGGTGCAGCGCCTGCCCTGGCTCACGCAGGCCGGCTACGACCACCTGCTCTGGGCCTGCGACCTCAACGTCGTGCGCGGCGAGGATTCACTGGTACGGGCGCTGTGGGCCGGCGCGCCCTTCCTCTGGCAGGCCTATCCGCAGCACGACGGCGCCCATGCCGCCAAGCTGGAGGCACTGCTGGCGCAGGCCGGTGCCGGCCCCGACGTGGCCGGGCTGTGGCGGGCCTGGAACGGCCTGACCGGCGGCGCCGCGGCGCCCTGGCCCGGCCTGCCGCCGCTGGCCCCCTGGGGCGACGCGGTCCGGCGCTGGCGCGCGGCCCGGCTGGCGCAGCCCGATCTGGCCGATGCGCTGCTGGCTTTCGCGGCCGCCCGAGCGGGCTCGGGCTGATAGAATTTCGGGCTTTGCTTCGCGCTTGCCGCCTCACGCCGCCCGGCTGCGGCCGGCAGGCCGGCAGCGCCCACCCGTCTGGATCGACCCCATGAAAATCGCCCAAGAAATCCGCGCCGGCAACGTCATCATGCAGGGCAAGGACCCGATGGTCGTGCTCAAGACCGAGTACAGCCGGGGCGGCCGCAACGCCGCCACCGTGCGGCTGAAGATGAAGAACCTGCTCAACGGCGGCGGCGCCGAGGTGGTGTTCAAGGCCGACGACAAGATGGACCAGATCGTCCTCGAGAAGAAGGAGTGCACGTACACCTACTTCGCCGACCCGATGTACGTGTTCATGGACGCCGAGTACAACCAGTTCGAGGTCGAGGCCGAGAACATGGGCGACGCCATCAACTACCTCGAGGACAACATGACGGTCGAGGTCGTGTTCTACGAAGGCAAGGCCATCAGCGTCGAGCTGCCCACCACCGTGGTGCGCGAGATCGAGACCGACCCGGCCGTCAAGGGCGACACCTCGGGCAAGGTGCTCAAGCCGGCCAAGCTGGTGGGCACGGGCTTCGTCATCAGCGTGCCGATCTTCGTCGAGAACGGCGACAAGATCGAGATCGACACCCGCACGCACGAGTACAAGAAGCGCGTCTGAGCCTGGGCGCCACCTTCCGCGCGGGCACCTTCGGGTGCCCGTTTTCATTGCCGGCATCATCGCTGCCATGCCCTTCGACTTCGACGCCGCCGTGCTTGCGCCCTTCCGCATGCAGCCGGGCCTGCGTCGCATCGCCGCGGGCACGCCGCAGCTGACGCCGATTCGGCCCGGCTCGCGCCACCAGCGCGAGAAGCTGGCCGTGCTGTCGGCGTTCTGGCCCCGGGCCCTGTGTGCCCAGCCCGGCTTCGACGCCGCGCCGGCGCTGGCCGAGCTGTGCGCGCACGCCGCGGCCGAGCACCCCGGGGCCTGGGCCTGGGATGGCGACACCGCCACCGCGCGCTGGCAGGGCGTGGCCGTGGCGCGCGACGGCCGGGTCGCACGCCAGGCGTCAGGCGCCTTCGGCCCGGGCGACGAGGTGGCGCGCTGCCTGCAGGAGCTGCCGGCGGCGTGGCGCCTGGCGGGCCTGGTGGCGCTCGCCTTTGCCGAGGACTTCGCCCTCGTCGACACCGGCACCGGCTGCATCCCCTGGCTGGCGGTGGCACTGCCCAGCCACTGGGCGCCCGAGGACAAGGTGGGCCGCCATTTCACCGAGGTGCACGGCCCGGTGGCCGACAACGCCCTGTTGCTCAGGGCCACCCAGGGCCTGATGCGGCTGGTGGCCGGCCCCGAACGCTGGGAGCGCTTCGTCTGGACCGTGACCGACCACCCGCGGCTGCACGCGCACCCCGTCCACGAGGCGCCGGGCCGCTGGCGGCCGCGCTGGCAGGACACGCCGGTGGCCTCGGCCTGGTGGCGCACCGAGCACCAGACCTTCATCCCGCTGGCCGCGCGGGGCCAGGCCTGGTTCACGATCCACGTGGAGCTGCTGCCCCTGGCCCAGGCCGTCGCCACGCCGGGCCGCGCGGCCGCGCTGCACGACGCGCTGGCCAGCATGAGCCCGGCGGTGCTGGCGTACCGCGGCCTCAGCACGGTGCGCGAGCCCCTGCTGGCCTGGTTGCGCGCGCGCGCCGCGGCCGGCGGCCCCGCTTGAAGACCCAGCCCATCGAGCCGGCGCGGATCGAGTTCGGGGCCGCGCCGGGCGACCCGCCGCGCTCGCCCGTCTACGGCGATCTGTACCACTCGCGCATCGGCGCCCTCGCGCAGGCCAGGCATGTGTTCCTGCAGGGCAACGGGCTGCCGGGTCGCTGGGCCGGGCGCGCGCGCTTCACGGTGCTGGAGACCGGCTTCGGCCTGGGCAACAACTTTCTTGCCACCTGGGACGCCTGGCAGAGCGACCCGGCGCGCTGCGAGCGCCTGTTCTACGTGGCCCTCGAGCGCCACCCGCCGCGGCGGGAGGACCTGGTGCGCGCGCAGGCCGGCTCGCCCTTGCCGCAGCTGGCCGCCGACCTGTGCCGGGCCTGGCCGCCGCTGACGCCGAACCTGCACCGGCTGGCCTTCGACGACGGCCGTGTGCAGTTGCTGCTGGCGCTGGGGGACGTGGCCGCGTGGCTGCCGGCACTGCGCGTGCAGGCCGATGCGTTCTACCTCGACGGCTTCGCGCCCCTGACCAACCCGGCGATGTGGCAGCCGCGGGTGCTGAAGGCGCTGGGCCGCAAGGCCGCGCCCGGCGCCACACTGGCCACCTGGAGCGTGGCGCGCAGCCTGCGCGAAGGCCTGGCCACCGCCGGCTTTGCAGTCGCGCGCGCGCCCGGCATCGGCGGCAAGCGCGAGATCAGCGTGGCGCGCTACGAACCGCGCCATGACCCGCGCCAGGCGCCGCAGCATGCAGCACCCGATCCGGCGCACGAGCCGACACCGCTCCTGCCGTCGCCAGCGCAGCCGCCGCACGCCGAAGCACCGGCCGGCCCTGCCGACGCCGTCGTCGTCGGTGCCGGCATCGCCGGGGCCGCGGTGGCCAGCGCCCTGGCCGAGCTCGGCCTGGCCGTGACCGTGCTCGAGCGCGAGGCCGCGCCGGCCGGCGCGGCCTCGGGCAACCCCGGCGGCCTGTTCCACGGCAGCCTGAATGCCGACGACGGCCCGCACGCCCGCCTGTTCCGCGCCGCTGCGATGGAAGCCACGCGCGCCTACGCCGCCGCCATCGCCGCCGGCGTGCCGGGCCGCGCCGACGGCCTGCTGCGGCTGGCACCGCAGGCGCCCGATGCGGCAGCCATGCAGGCCGTGCTCGAGCGCCAGGCGCTGCCGCCCGACTACGTGCAGGTCCTGGATGCGGCCGCGGCTTCGGCGCGCGCCGGCATCGCACTGGCCGGGCCGGCCTGGTACTACCCTGGCGGCGGATGGATCGAGCCGCGGGCGTGGGTGATGGCCGCACTGGCCTCGCCGCGCATCCAGGTGCGCACCGGCGTGAACGTGGCGGGCCTGGCGCGCACCGCGGGCCGGTGGCAACTGCACGACGCCGCCGGCCGCACGGTGGCCGCGGCGCCGGTGGTCGTGCTGGCCAACGCCGACGGCGCCGAGCCCTTGCTGGCCGAGCTGGCGCCGGGCTTCCGGCCCTGGCCGCTGGCGCGCACGCGCGGCCAGATCACGCACTGGTCGGGCACCGACACCGGGCTGCGCCTGCCCATCGCCGGTGACGGCTACGCCCTGCCCTGGCCCGGCGGCGGCTTGCTGTGCGGCGCCACGCGCGATGCCGATCCGCCCTCAGGCCAGGCCGACGATGCCCGGCCGCGCGTGGCCGACCACCTGCGCAACCTGGCGCGGCTGAACCGGCTCACGGGTCTGGTGGCGCCGGCCGACCCCGTCCGCTGGCAGGGCCGCGTGGGCTGGCGGCTGCAGGCCGACGACCGGCTGCCGGTCTGCGGCGCGGTGCCGTTGCCGGTGCAGCCCGCGGGCAGCCGCCAGGACCAGGCGCGGCTGCTGGTCCGGCAGCCAGGCCTGTTCGTGATGACGGCGCTGGGCTCGCGCGGGCTGACGCTGGCGCCACTGCTCGGCCGCTTGATCGCGGCCCAGGCCACGGGCACGCCTTGGCCGCTGGAGCAGGATCTGGTGGATGCGATCGACCCAGGCCGGTGGCAGGTGCGCGCGGCACGCAGGGGGCCGGCGCTGCCGGGCGGGCGCCCGGTGGGCGATCAGCCCTGGCCGGGCTGACCCGCGGCAGCGGGCGGATCGGCCGCTTCGTCGGCCTCGGGTTCATCGGCCACCGGAGGCAGGCCGGCGGCCTTGCGCGCAGCCTTCTCGCGCTCTTTCTCTTCCTTCTTCTTCTTCTTGGCCAGCTCGCGTTGGCGCTTCTCGAACGAATAATTGGGTTTGGCCAAAGCGGGTCCTCGGGTGGCGCGGTCTGGGCCCGATTAGAACACCAGCGTCTGCACGCCCGTGGGCGTGCCCAGCAGGCACAGGCTGGCGCGGTGGCGCGCAAACAGCCCCACCGTGACGACCCCCGGCCACTGGTTGATCTCGGTCTCCAGCGCCAGCGGATCGGTGATGCGCAGGCCGTGCACATCGAGCAGCGGATGGCCGTTGTCGGTGCGCACGCCGGGCCGCAGCACGGCCTGGGCGCCCAGGGCGGCAAAGCGCCGGATCAGCTGGGCCGTGGCCATGGCGATCACCTCCACGGGCAGCGCAAAGGCGCCCAGCACCGGCACGCGCTTGCTCTGGTCGGCGATGCAGACGAAGCGCTCGGCCAGGTCGGCCACGATCTTCTCGCGCGTGAGTGCCGCGCCGCCGCCCTTGATCATGCAGCCCTGCGGGTCGATCTCGTCGGCCCCGTCGATGTACACGGGCAGCCGCGTCACCGCGTTCGCCTCGAGCACCTCGATGCCGTGGCCGCGCAGGCGCGCGCTGCTGCGCTCGGAGCTGGAGACCGCGCCGGCCACGCGCAGCCCGCTGGCCGCCAGCGCGTCGATGAAGCGGTCCACCGTGGAGCCCGTGCCGACGCCCACCAGCTCGCCCTGCACCACCTGCGCCAACGCGGCCTGCGCGACCAGGGCCTTGAGTTCGTCTTGGTTCATGGCGGGATTATCCGTGGCGCACTGAGACAATCCGGGCATGTCGCTGCTGCCCTACGCCCTGGCCCGCCCCTTCCTGTTCGGCCTCGACCCCGAACAGGCGCACGACCTCGCGCTGGAGAGCCTGGCGCGGCTGCAGAACACGCCGCTGCAATGCCTGTGGCAGCAGCCGCGGGTGGCCGACCCGGTGACGCTGGCCGGGCTGCGGTTTCCCAACCGCATCGGCCTGGCCGCAGGGCTGGACAAGAACGGCCGCTGCATCGACGGCCTGGGCGCGATGGGCTTCGGCTTCATCGAGGTCGGCACCGTCACGCCCCAGGCGCAGCCGGGCAACCCCAGGCCGCGCCTGTTCAGGCTGCCGGCGCAGCAGGCGCTGATCAACCGCCTGGGCTTCAACAACGACGGGCTGGCGGCCTTCGTCGGCAACGTGCAGCGGGCGCACAGCTTTCGCGCCGCCGGCGGCATCGTGGGCCTGAACATCGGCAAGAACGCGAGCACGCCGATCGAGCGCGCGGCCGACGACTACCTGGCCGCGCTGCAGGGCGTGTACCCGCATGCCGACTACGTGACGGTCAACATCTCCAGCCCGAACACGAAGCACCTGCGCGCGCTGCAAGGCGATGCCGCGCTCGATGCCCTGCTCGGCGCCTTGCAGGCCCAGCGCAACCGACTCGCCGCCGAGACGGGGCGCCGGGTGCCGATGTTCGTGAAGATCGCACCCGACCTCGACGACGCGCAGGTGGCCGTCATCGCCGCCACGCTGCAGCGGCACGGCCTGGACGGCGTCATCGCCACCAACACCACGCTGGCGCGCGAGGCCGTGGCCGGACTGCCGCATGCCGACGAGACCGGCGGCCTGTCGGGCTCGCCCGTGCGGGCCGCCAGCAACCGCGTCATCGGCGGCCTGCGCGCGGCGCTGGGGCCGGGCTTTCCGATCATCGGTGTCGGCGGCGTGATGTCGGGCGCCGATGCGCGCAGCAAGATCGCGGCCGGTGCCGATCTGGTGCAGCTCTACACCGGCCTCATCTACCGCGGCCCGGTGCTGGTGAGCGAGGCGGCGCGGGCGCTGGCCCGCTGATCCCGGCTCAGTGCACCGGCACGCCGGTCTTGCCCTGCAGTTCTTCGCGCGTGACACCCGGCGCCAGCTCGACCAGCTTCAGGCCCTGCGGGGTGACGTCGAGCACCGCCAGGTCGGTGATGATGCGGTTGACGACACCCACGCCGGTCAAGGGCAGCGTGCACTTGGGCAGGATCTTGAGGTCGAAGCTGCCGTCCTTCTTCTTGGCCACGTGCTCCATCAGCACCAGCACGCGGGCGACGCCGGCCACCAGGTCCATCGCGCCGCCCATGCCCTTGACCATCTTGCCCGGGATCATCCAGTTGGCCAGGTCGCCCTGCTCGCTGACCTGCATCGCGCCCAGGATGCTGAGGTTGATCTTGCCGCCGCGGATCATCGCGAAGCTGGTGTCGCTGCCGAAGATGCTGCTGCCGGGGATGGTGGTGACGGTCTGCTTGCCGGCGTTGATGAGGTCGGCATCGACGGCGTCCGCGGTCGGGAACGGCCCGATGCCCAGCATGCCGTTCTCGCTCTGCAGCCAGACCTCGATCGCCGGGTCGACGAAGTTGGCCACCAGGGTGGGCAGCCCGATGCCGAGGTTGACGTAGTAGCCGTCCTGCAGTTCCTGGGCCGCGCGCGCGGCCATCTGGTCGTGGGTCCAAGCCATCTCAAGCCCCTGCCTTTTCGGTGATCGTGCGCTTCTCGATCCGCTTCTCGGGCGTCGCGTTCAGCACGACGCGGTGGACATAGATCCCGGGCAGGTGGATCGAGTCGGGCTCGAGGGCGCCGGTGGGCACGATCTCCTCGACCTCGACGATGCTGACCTTGCCGGCCATCGCCGCCGCCGGGTTGAAGTTGCGCGCCGTCAGGCGAAAGATCAGGTTGCCCGAATGGTCGGCCTTCCAGGCCTTGACCAGCGAGACGTCGGGCACCAGCGCACGCTCCATGACATAGGTGTGGCCGTCGAACTCGCGCAGCTCCTTGCCCTCGGCCACCATCGTGCCGACGCCGGTGCGGGTGTAGAAGGCCGGGATGCCCGCGCCGCCGGCGCGCAGCTTCTCGGCCAGCGTGCCTTGCGGCGTGAACTCGAGCTCGAGCTCGCCGGCCAGGAACTGGCGCTCGAACTCCTTGTTCTCGCCCACGTAGCTGCTGATCATCTTCTTGATCTGGCGCGTTTCGAGCAGCTTGCCCAGGCCGAAGCCGTCCACGCCGGCGTTGTTGGAGATGACGGTGAGGTTCTTCTTGCCGCTGTCGCGCAGGGCGTCGATCAGCGCCTCGGGAATGCCGCACAGGCCGAAGCCGCCCACGGCGAGCAGCTGGCCGTCCTGGACCACGCCGGCCAGCGCCGCCGCGGCGCTGGGAAAGATCTTGTTCATGCGCTGGATTCTCCGCCGCTGTAGTCGTGTCGAGGCGGCAAGCGTACTACGCCCTGCGGCGCACACGGGAGCGCACACGGGGCGCCCTCGCCTTGCGGCATGATCGGACGCATGATCACCGTCCACCATCTCGAGAACTCGCGCTCCCAGCGCGTGCTGTGGCTGCTGGAAGAGCTGGCGCTGCCCTACGAGGTCCAGCGCTACGCGCGCGACCCCAAGACGATGCTGGCGCCGCCCGAGCTGCAGCGCGTGCACCCGCTGGGCAAGAGCCCCGTCATCACCGACGGCGACATCACGGTGGCCGAGTCGGGCGCCATCGTCGAGTACCTGCTCGACACCTACGGCGCCGGCCGGCTGCGTCCGCCGCCGGGCACGCCCGAGCGGCGCCGGTACACCTACTGGCTGCACTTCGCCGAAGGCAGCGCCATGCCCTTCCTGCTGCTCAAGCTGGTGTTCGACAAGGTGCGCGGCGCCCCGGTGCCGTTCTTCATCAAGCCCGTCGTCAAGGGTCTGGCGGCCCAGGTGACGGGCAGCTTCATCGCGCCCAACCTGGCGCGCCAGCTCGCCTTCATGGAGGCCGAGATCGCCAGCCGCCCCTGGTTCGCCGGCGCCGAGTTCACGGCCGCCGACGTGCAGATGAGCTACCCGATCGAAGCCGCGGCCGAACGCGCCGGCCTGGGCCCGGCACAGCCGGCACTGAGCGACTGGCTGGGTCGCATCCACGCCCGCGCCGCGTACCAGCGCGCCCTCGCCAAGGGCGGGCCGTACAGCGTCTTGCCCTGATCAGGCCAGCAGGGCGCGCAGCCAGTCCGGCATCGGCGCCGACTGGCGCCTGCGGTAGTCGGTCCAGACCACGCGTGCCCCGCCATCGGCCCACAGCACACCGGGCAGGTCGGTGCGCTCGAGGGTGTGGAAGGTGTCGAAGCTGCTGCGCCCGGGGTTGGCGACAAACAGCAGCACGCGCAACTCGCCCGGGTACGCCAGCTGGCGCCTGAAGTTGCAGAAGGCATTGACGATCACCGGGCCTTCGTCGGCGGCGTCGGTTCCCGCACCGACCTGGGCCAGCCAGTCCAGCCGCGCGATCTCCATGTAGCGGAAGTAGAGCGTGTTGTTGACATGGCCCATGGCGTCCATGTCGCCCCAGCGCAGCGGCACCACGCATTCGTAGACCAGCTTCTTCTCGGCTGGCAATTCAAAGCGCATCGCCATCCTCCGCGGTCACCGTGACCCCCAGCTCGCGCGCAAGGCGGTGCACCAGGGCCTTCAGTGCACTCACTTCGTCGGCCAGGCGCGTCTGTTCGGCGCGGAGTGCGGCGATCTCGCCCGCGCTGACCGCGTCGTCGCCGACCGAGGGCGTCGCGGTGCGCGCCGCCGGCGGCGCCACCTCGCCGCACAGCAGCTGGGCCCAGCGTGCCTCGCGTTCACCCGGCGCGCGCGGCAGCTTGATCACCATCGCCGGCGTCTTGGCCGCCAGTTCGTCCAGGAAGCCTTCCACTGACGAGATGTCCGCGAAGCGATGCAGCCGCTCGCTGTTCAGCCGCAACTCGGCCGCGGTCTGCGGCCCGCGCAACATCAGCACCGCCAGCAGCGCCACCGCCTGCGAGGGCAGGTGCAGCACGCGCGCCGTGTTGTGCTCGAACTTCACGACCCGGCTGCCGCTGCCCTCGAACACCAGGCTCAGGGCCTTCAGGCCGTCGACCGCGGTCAGCACCTCGGCGTCGCTGGCCTCGATCACCGGCATGCGCGCCGTCTTCTGGTTGCAGCCGGCCACGATCGCGTTCAGCGACAGCGGGTAGGTGTCGGGCACCGTGGCCTGCTTCTCGATCAGCACGCCCAGCACGCGCGCCTCCAGCGGCGACAGGGGCCTCACACGCCGAAGCCGTCGTCGACCGCGATCACGGCGCCGTTGATGAAGTGGCTCTGCTTGGAGCACAGCGTGACCAGGATCGCGTCCAGGTCCTGCGGCTGGCCGACGCGCTTGCGCGGCAGCATGGCCAGCAGCTTCTGCCCGCCTTCGGTCTGCCAGTGGTGGTGGTTGATCTCGGTGTCGATGTAGCCGGGGCAGAGGGCGTTGACGTTGATGCCCCAGCGGCCCCATTCGAGCGCCATCGCGCGCGTCATGTGCACCACCGCGGCCTTGCTCATGCTGTACACGCCGATCTGGCTCAGCACCTTCAACCCCGCCATCGAGGCGATGTTGACGATGCGCCCGCCGGTGTAGGTGCCGGGCGCCTCGCCCTTGCTGCGCGCGATCATGCGCTTGGCCACCTCCTGCGCGACGAAGAAGGCGCCGCGCGTGTTGGTGTCCATCACATGGTCGTAGTCCTCGGGCGTGACCTCGGTCAGCTTCTGCGTCGTGCTCACGCCCGAGTTGTTGACCAGGATGTCGATGGCGCCCATCTCGGTCTCGGCATGGGCCACCGCGGCGCGGATGCTGGCCGGGTCGGTGACGTCGAGCCCCACCACGTGCGCGTCGCCGCCCAGGCTCTCGATCTCGGCGCGCAGCGTCTTCAGGCGCTCGATGCGGCGCGCGGCCAGCACGACCCCGGCACCGGCCGCGGCCAAGGTCTTGGCGAACTGCGTGCCCAGGCCACTGGAGGCGCCCGTGACGAGGGCCACGCGGCCCGACAGATCGATCTCGTATGCCATGGTCGTCAACCCCAGTTTCAGCCGCGTGCCGCATGGCCTTGGCCCGTCGAAGGACGATAGCACGCAGCCCCCGCGCAGGCCGCGGGCTGGCCCCATCATCGCGGTCCATGCTGTCGATCCAGGCCCTGGGCAAGCGCTACGGCGCCACGCCCGTGTTCCGCGATGTCACGCTCGAGCTCGCGGGCGGTGAATTCGTGGCCCTGCTGGGCGAATCGGGCGTGGGCAAGTCGACGCTGCTGAACTGCATCGCCGGGCTCGACCGGGCCGACAGCGGCCGCATCGCGATCGACGGCCACGACCTCGCGCGCCTCGACGACGATGGCCGCGCGCGATTGCGGCGCGGCCGGCTCGGCTTCGTGTTCCAGGCCTTCCATGTGCTGCCGCACCTGTCGGTCGCCGAGAACGTGAGCCTGCCGCTGCGCCTGCTGGGCCGACCGGACCCGGCCCGGGTGGACGCGGTGCTGGCCGCGGTGGGCCTGGCGGGCCTGGGTTCGCGGCTGCCGGCGCAGCTGTCGGGCGGGCAGCTGCAGCGGGTGGCCATCGCGCGCGCGGTGGTGCACGCGCCGGCGCTGATCCTGGCCGACGAGCCCACCGGCAACCTCGACCCCGACACCGCCGAGCGCGTGCTGGCCGTGCTGCGCACGCAGGTGCGCGAGGCCGGCGCGGCCTGCCTGCTGGTCACGCACTCGGCGGCCGCCGCGGCGCGCGCCGACCGCGTGCTGCGGCTCAGCGTGGACGGCATCCGGGCCGCGCCGTGCTGAGGCTGCTGATCCTGCGCGAATGGCGCCACCATCCCTGGCGCCACGCGGTCGCGCTGCTGGCGGTGGCGCTGGGCGTGGCGCTGGCCTATTCGGTGCATCTCATCAACGCCTCGGCGCTGGACGAATTCTCGGCCGCCGCGCGCAGTGCCGAGGGCCGTCCCGATCTCGCGCTGCGCGGCGCCGGCGGCCAGGGCCTGGACGACGCCTGGTTCGCGCGCGTCGCCGCCGACCCCGGCGTGGCGATCGCCAGCCCGGTGCTCGAGGTCGCCACCTATGCCCGCGCTGCCGGCGGCACCCGCGTGCCGGTGCAGGTGATCGGCATCGACGCGCTGCGCGCCGCCGCGCTGGCGCCCGACCTCGTGCCGCGCCCGGCGCCGGGGCAGGACCGGCTGGCGTTTCTCGATCCCGACGCGGTCTTTCCCAACGCGGCGGCGCGGGCGCGCCTGGGGCTGCGGGACGGCGGCACGGTCGCGCTGCAATCCGGCCCCGGCTACCAGACGCTGCGCGTGGCTGGCAGCGCCGCGCCGGGCGGCGCGGCCACGCTGCTGATGGACATCGCCGGCGCGCAGGCGCATTTCGGGGCCGTCGGCCGCCTCACGCGCATCGACCTGCGCCTGGCGCCGGGCACCGATCGCGCCACGCTGCTGGCGCGGCTGGCGCTGCCGGCGGCCATCGTCGCCGGCGATCCCGCCGCGGGCCAGGCGCGCCTGGCCGATCTGTCGCGCGCCTACCGCGTCAACCTCACCGTGCTGGCGCTGGTGGCGCTGTTCGTGGGCGCCTTCCTCGTGTACTCGGTCGTCTCGCTGTCGGTGGCACAGCGCATGCCCACCTTCGCGCTGCTGGGCGTGCTCGGCCTGACCGCGGGCGAACGCCGGCGCTGGGTGCTGCTGGAATGCGCCGCGCTGGGCAGTGCCGGCAGCGCGCTCGGGCTGCTGCTGGGCCTGGGGCTGGCGGGCGCGGCACTGCGCCTGCTGGCGGGCGATCTGGGCGGCGGTTACTTCCCGGGCATCGCGCCGCGGCTGCAGGTGGACGCGGCGGGCACGCTCGCCTTCGGGCTGCTGGGCGTGGCCTCGGCGGTCGTGGGCGGCTGGTGGCCGGCGCGCCAGGCCGAGGCCCTCGCGCCCGCGTTGGCGTTGAAGGGCCTGGGCCAGCCCGAGGGCGGCGCGCCACCGGCCTGGCCCGGGCTGGCCCTGCTGGCCCTGGGCGGCGCGGCGGCGCTGGCGCCGCCCATCGGCGGCCTGCCGCTGGCGGCCTACGGTGCCGTGGCGGCACTGCTGTTCGGCGGCGTCGCGCTGGTGCCGGCGGCGGTACACGTGGTGCTGGCCGGGCTGCCGGCGCCTCGTGCAGCGCTGCCCCTGCTGGCGCTGCGGCGTGCCGCCTTCCAGCGCCGCACGGCCAGCGCCGCCGTGGCCGGGGTGGTGGCCAGCCTGGCGCTGTCGGTGGCGCTGACGGTGATGGTGGCCAGCTTCCGCCAGGGCGTGGCCGACTGGCTGGGCCAGGTGCTGCCGGCCGACCTGTACGCCCGCAGCGCCGGCAGCAGCGCGGCGGCCGATCAGGCCTGGCTGCCGGCCGGCTTCGCGGCACGCGCGGCGCAGCTGCCGGGCGTGCTGCGCGTGCAGGCCTCGCGCGTGCGCGCCCTGCAGCTGGCGGCCGACCGGCCGGCCGTGACGCTGATCGCGCGCCCGCTGGCCGACCCGGCGCAGGCGCTGCCCCTGCTGGGGCCGCCGCTGTCGCGCGCGACGCTGCGGCCGGGCGAAGTGGCGCTGTACGTGAGCGAGGCCATGGTCGCGCTGTATGGCGCCGCACCGGGCACGGTGCTGGCGTTGCCGCTGGGCGGCGCGGGTGCGCCCGGCGGCCCCGGCAGCCGCGCGCCGGGCCGGGTATCGGGGCCCGTGCCGGGCCGCGTGCTCGGCGTCTGGCGCGACTACGCCCGGCAGTTCGGCGCCGTGGCGATGGCCGCCGCCGACTACCGCCGCCTCACCGGCGATGCGCGCGAAAACGACCTCGCGCTGTGGCTGGCGCCCGGCGCCGATGCCGCCGCCGTGGAGCAGGCGCTGCGCGCGCTGCTGCCCGACCCGGCGCTGCTCGATTTCGCCAGCCGCGGCGAGCTGCGGCGGCTGTCGCTGCGCATCTTCGACCGCAGTTTCGCCGTCACCACCTACCTGCAGGTGGTGGCGATCGCGATCGGGCTCGTCGGCATCGCCGCCAGCCTGTCGGCGCAGGTACTGGCGCGACGCAAGGAGTTCGGACTGCTCGCGCACCTGGGCCTGACGCGGCGCCAGGTGGTGGCGGTGGTGGCCGGCGAAGGCCTGGCCTGGGTGGCCGCGGGTGCGCTGGTGGGTCTGGCACTGGGCCTGGCCATCAGCCTGGTGCTGGTGTTCGTGGTCAACCCGCAGAGCTTCCACTGGACCATGGGCCTGGTGCTGCCCTGGGGCCGGCTCGCGCTGTTGCTGGCCGCCGTGGTGGCCGCAGGCACGGCCACGGCCGCCTTCAGCGCCCGCGGCGCGACGGCGCGCGCCGCGGTGCTGTCGGTGAAGGACGATTGGTGAAGGAGGATCGGTGAAGCACGATCGCCGCCGCTGGCTCGGCCAGGCCCTGCGCTACGGCGCCGGGGTCGCGCTCGGCCCGGCCGTGCTGCCCCTGCCGCTGCCGGCGCGGGCGGCGCTGCAGCTCCCGCGCGACCACGGCGCGCACCCCGAAGCCCGCACCGAGTGGTGGTACGCCACCGGCTGGCTGGGCCGCGGCGACGGGCCCGCAGCCCGACCAGCACAAGGCTTCCAGCTCACCTTCTTCCGCAGCCGCACGGGGCTCGCCGCCGGCCTGCCGGGCCGCTTCGCACCGCGCCAGCTGCTGTTCGCGCATGCAGCCGCAACCGACCTGGCCAGCGGCAGCTTCCGCCACGACCAACGCATCGCCCGCTGGACCGGCGCGCCCGATGCCGAGCCCGACCACGCGGCGCTGGACGGCGCCCGCCTGCGCCTGGCGGGCTGGACCCTGCGCGACGAGGGCGCGCAGTGGCGCGCCTCGATCGCCGGCGACGGCTTCGCACTGCAGCTCACGCTGACGCCCACCCAGCCCCTGCTGCCGCAGGGCCCGGACGGGCTGTCGCGCAAGGGCCCGGCGCGCGACGACTTCAGCCACTACTACAGCGAGCCGCAGCTGGCCGTGAGCGGCAGCGTGCAGGTGGACGGGCAGCGCTTCGACGGCACCGGCCGGGCCTGGCTCGACCACGAATGGAGCGACCACTACCTGCCGGCGCAGGCCGTGGGCTGGGACTGGATCGGCATGAACCTGTTCGACGGCAGCGCGTTGATGGCGTTTGCGATCCGGCGTGCCGACGGCAGCGCGCTGTGGGCCGGCGGCAGCTGGCGCCGGCCCGGCGCCGCGGCGCTGTACTTCAGGCCCGAAGACCTGCACTTCCAGGCCGGCCGGCGCTGGCACAGCCCGGCCAGCGGCGCACGCTACCCGGTGCAATGGCAGATCGACACCCCGGTCGGCCGCTTCGGCGTGCGCGCGCTGCAGGCGGCGCAGGAGCTCGACAGCCGCGCCAGCACCGGTACCGTGTACTGGGAAGGCCTGAGCGAGCTGCTCGACGCGCAGGGCCGGCGCGTCGGCCTGGGCTACCTCGAGATGACGGGCTACGCCGCGCCGCTGCGCCTGTAGCCGCGCCGCACGCGACCCGGGCCAGCAACCGGCTACGCGGCGCCGCCCTGCTTGGGCCGGGCGCGGCGGTCGTCGCCGCGCCAGGCGGCGCCGCGCAGGCGGCCGGCCTCCACCGGGGCCGAGCGCACGCAGTTGCCGCCGGCCTGCCGGGCCGACGCCAGCGCTTCCTCGGCGTCGCCGATCAGGGCCTGCAGGTTGGCATGGGCCAGCCGCAGCGGGGCCACGCCCAGACTGGCGCTGGCGCTGGGCGTGGCAATCGGCGTGGCAATCGGCGTGGTGATGGGCTTGGCCGGCACGGGCAGCGCGGGCGTCGCCTCGGCGCCGGGGCGGTCTCGCAGCGGCAGCAGCGGCAGCTTCTCGACCCGCTCGCGGATGCGCTCGGCCACATCGAGCGCGCCGGTGGCATCGGCCTGGGCCAGGAAGACCGCCAGCCGGGTGTCGCCGAAACGCGTGATCAGGTCGGCCGGACGCAAGGTGAGCGCCGTCAGGCGCAGCAGGTCGTCGACGAGCCGGTCGACCGCCGCCGCGCCGTGCGCCTGCGCCAGCCGGGCCGGGCTGTCGAGCTCGACCAGCAGCAGCGCTGCGCCGCTGCCGTAGCGGCGCGCGCGCGCCCACTCGCGCTCGGCCAGGTCCATGAAGGCGGCGCTGCGCAGGCCGGCGCCGGCCGACAGGCTGGGGCCGGGCTCGCGTGGCGCCGCCAGCAACCGCCGCGCCAACGCGCCCAGCAGCCAGGCCAGCGGCAGTGCGCCCGCCAGGAAGCCGCAGGCCGCGGCGGCCGCGGCCGCCATCGGCGCGTCCAGGCCCCACATCTGACCCACGCCCGAGGCCGCCATCGCATAGGCCAGCGCGGCACTGACCACCACGCCGCCCGCGGCCAGCAGGCCCGCCGCAAGCCGGAACGACAGGCCACGACGGCCGGCCGGGGAAGGCGCGGACGGAGGCGGGGACGGGGGCAGGACAGAGCTCATCGGATGCGCCAGACGATGCCTTATTCGACCACAAACCGGCCCGGCTTGAGCGCTTTGTCAGCGCCCGACCGACCCCGCCAACGCAGGGCGCATGGCCGGCGCATAGACTTGCCGGGATGAAAGAAGTCCCTGGCCGGCCCGCAGCGGCATCGCCGCGCTCGCTGTCCGGCCTGAAGCCCTTCATCCGCCCCTACCGCGGGCGCGTGGCACTGGCCGGCGTGTTCCTGGTGATGGCCGCGCTGAGCACGCTGGCCTTCCCGGTGGCGCTGAAGACGCTGATCGACCAGGGTCTGGTGGCGGCCGACCCCGGCGCGCGCGTGATGCAGCTGCGCGAGCACTTCGTGGCCCTGTTCGGCGTGGCCGCCGCGCTGGGCGTGTTCTCGGCGGCGCGCTTCTACATGGTCAGCTGGCTGGGCGAGCGCATCACCGCCGACCTGCGCAGCGCCGTCTACGCCCACGTCATCGAGCAGAGCCCCGAGTTCTTCGAGAGCACCAAGACCGGGGAGGTGCTGTCGCGCCTGACCACCGACACGACGCTGGTGCAGACCGTGGTCGGCTCGTCGCTCAGCATGGGGCTGCGCAACGTGGTGATGGGGGCCGGGGCGCTGATCGCGCTGGTCGTCACCAACCCGGCCGTGATGGCCCAGGTGCTAGGCATCCTGGTGCTGGTGGTGCTGCCCAGCCTGTACTTCGGCCGCCGCGTGCGCAAGCTCAGCCGCGCCAGCCAGGACCGCGTGGCCGACTCCAGCGCCATCGCCGCCGAGGTGCTGGCCGAGATCCCCGTGGTGCAGAGCTACGGCCAGGAGCCGCGCGAGGCGCAGCGTTTCAGCACCAGCACCGAAGACGCCTTCCGCACCGCGCTGCGGCGCACGCGGGTGCGCGCCTTCCTGGTGGCCTTCATGATCACGGCCACCTTCGGCGCCCTGCTGTGGGGCCTGTACCAGGGCACGCAGGCCGTGCTGGCGGGGCGCATCAGCGCCGGGCACCTGGGCGAGACGGTGGTCTTCGTGATCATCTTCGTCGGCGCGGTGGCCGTCCTGTCCGAGGTCTACGGCGACGTGCTGCGTGCCGCCGGTGCCACCGAGCGGCTGATGGAGCTGCTGGCCGCGCGATCCCCGGTCACCGAGCCGGCGCGGCCGCGCCCGCTGCCGGCCGTCACCGGCGGCTCGGCGGTGGCGCTGCGCAACGTCACCTTCCACTACCCGTCGCGGCCCACGCAGGCCTCGCTCGCCGAGTTCACGCTCACGGTGCGGCCGGGCGAGACCGTGGCCCTGGTCGGTCCCAGCGGCGCGGGCAAGACCACCGTGCTGCAGCTGCTGCTGCGCTTCTACGACGCGCAGGCCGGCAGCGTCGAGCTCGACGGCGTGCCGCTGCGCGAGGCCTCGCTGGCCGCGCTGCGCCAGCGCATCGGCATCGTGCCGCAGGACAGCACGGTGTTCTCGACCAGTGCGCTCGAGAACATCCGCTACGGCCGCCCCGAGGCCAGCGACGACGAGGTCATCCGCGCTGCCAGGGCCGCCTACGCGCACGAGTTCATCAGCGCCCTGCCCGAGGGCTACGCGACCTACCTGGGCGAGCGCGGCGTGCGGCTGTCGGGCGGCCAGCGCCAGCGCATCAGCATCGCGCGCGCGATCCTGAAGAACCCGCCCTTGCTGCTGCTGGACGAAGCCACCAGTGCGCTCGACGCCGAGAGCGAGCGCGTGGTGCAGGCCGCGCTCGAGGCCGCGATGCAGAACCGCACCACGATCGTCATCGCCCACCGGCTGGCCACCGTGCTGCGCGCCGACCGCATCGTGGTGATGGACGGCGGCCGCATCGTCGAAAGCGGCCGCCACGACGAACTCGTGGCCCGCGGCGGCCTGTACGCGCGGCTGGCGGCGATGCAGTTCGATCTCGAGACGCCGCCGGCGCACCAGCCCGTCACGCTCTGAGTCTGAGCACCCGGACCCGGCATGCAAGCCTACCTGGACCTCGTCCGCGACATCCTGGCCCACGGCAGCTGGCAGGCCAACCGCACCGGCGTGCGCACGCTCAGCCTACCCGGTGCGATGCTGCGCTTCGACCTGCAGCAGGGCTTTCCGGCGGTGACGACGAAGAAGCTGGCCTTCAAGACCGCCATCGGCGAGCTGGTGGGCTTCCTGCGCGGGGCGCGCAGCGCGGCCGACTTCCGCGCGCTGGGCTGCAAGGTCTGGGACCAGAACGCGAACGAGAACGCGGCCTGGCGCGCCAACCCGTACCGCCTGGGCGAGGACGACCTGGGCCCGGTCTACGGCGTGCAGTGGCGGCAATGGCCGGCCTACAAGCTGCTCGATGCGGATCGCGAGGCGCAGATCGCCGACGCCGTCGCTCGCGGCTGGCGCGAGGTCGCCACGCTGGACGACGCGGGCCGGCCGCAGGTGCTGCTCTACAGGGCCGTCGACCAGCTGCGGCAATGCCTGGAGACCATCGTCGCCAACCCGGGCGACCGGCGCATCCTGTTCCACGGCTGGAACTGGGCCCAGCTCGACGAGATGGCGCTGCCGCCCTGCCACCTGCTTTACCAGTTCCTGCCGAACGCGGGCCGGCGCGAGATCTCGCTCTGCCTGTACGTGCGCAGCAACGACATCGGCCTGGGCACCCCCTTCAACCTGGCCGAAGGCGCGGCGCTGCTGCACCTGGTGGGCCGGCTCACCGGCTACACGCCGCGCTGGTTCAGCTACTTCGTCGGCGACGCCCACATCTACGAGAACCACCTCGGGATGCTGCAGGAGCAGCTGACGCGCGAGCCGTTCCCGGCGCCGACGCTGCGGCTGTCGGAACGCATTCCCGATTTCGCGCAGACCGGCCGCCTCGAGGCCGACTGGCTGGAGCGCGTCGAGCCCGGCGACTTCACGCTCGAGGGCTACCAGCACCACGCGCCGCTGACCGCGCCGATGGCGGTGTGACGCCGCCGCGGCGGCGTCCGTGCGTTCAGCGTCGCAGCGGCACCGCGGTCGCGTCCTGCAGCGCCTCGAACGACAGCCCGGGCACGATCTCGATCACCTGCAGCCCGTCGGGGGTGAGCTCGATCACCGCCAGGTCGGTGTACACCCGGCTGACGCAGGCCACGCCGGTCAGTGGGTAGCTGCAGCGCGGCACGAGCTTTGGCTCGCCGGTCTTGGTGCGGTGCTCCATCATCACGAAAGTGCGCTTCGCACCCACCGCCAGGTCCATCGCGCCGCCCACCGCCGGGATGGCGTCGGCCGCGCCCGTGTGCCAGTTCGCCAGGTCGCCGGCGGCCGAGACCTGGAACGCACCCAGCACGCACAGATCGAGGTGACCGCCGCGCATCATCGCGAAGCTGTCGGCGTGGTGAAAGAAGGCGCCCCCGGGCAGGAGCGTCACCGGCTGCTTGCCGGCGTTGATGAGGTCGGAGTCCTCCTCGCCCGGTGCCGGCGCGGGGCCGATGCCGATGACGCCGTTCTCGCTGTGCATCATCACCTCGCGCCCGGCCGGCAGGTGGTTGGCCACCAGCGTCGGCAGGCCGATGCCCAGGTTCACGACCCAGCCCTCGGCGATGTCCTGCGCCACCCGCGCCGCCATCTGGTCCTGGGTCCACTTCGGCAGCGTCGTCATCGCGGTGCCTCCTGCGGGCCGGTCGTGCTCGCCCGCGGCACGCGAACCACGCGCTGCACGAACAGGCCCGGCGTCACCACCGCCTCGGGGTCGAGGCCGCCGAGCTCGACGATCTCGTGCACGCTGGCCACCGTCACCTTCGCGGCCATCGCCATGATCGGGCCGAAGTTGCGCGCCGTCATGCGGTAGGTGAGGTTGCCCCAGCGGTCGCCGCGCTCGGCCTTGACGAGCGCGAAGTCGGCGTGCAGCGGGGTCTCGAGGACCTGCCAGCGGCCTTCCAGGAAGCGCGTCTCCTTGCCCCGGGCGAGCTCGGTGCCGTAGCCGGTGGGGGTGTAGAAGCCGCCGATGCCGGCGCCGGCGGCGCGGATGCGCTCGGCCAGGTTGCCCTGCGGCACCAGTTCGAGCTCGATCTCGCCGGCGCGCCAGGCGCGGTCGAAGTGCCAGGAATCGGCCTGGCGCGGAAAGCTGCAGACGATCTTGCGCACCCGGCGTGCGGCGATCAGCGCCGCCAGCCCGCCATCGCCGTTGCCGGCGTTGTTGTTGACGACGGTGAGGTCCTTCGCGCCCTGCGCGATCAGCGCCTCGGTCAGCTCGTCGGGCAGGCCGGCGGTGCCGAAGCCGCCGATCATCACGGTGGCGCCATCGGGCACGTCGGCCAGCGCGGC
>JAGWLO010000127.1 GCA_028872015.1 Burkholderiales bacterium
AAGCCGGGGCTGTACAGCGGCGCGTTTCCGTTCGATGACAATGCGTCGTGGGAGAAGAACGCGGCCACCTTGCGCCAGCTCCACGGCCTGCGCGAGCGACTGCGCGCCCTCGAACGAAAGACCGCCCCCTGATGGACATCCAGCACATCCTGCGCAAGCTGCCTCACCGCTACCCGATGCTGCTCGTCGATCGCGTGCTGGAGATCGAGCGCGGCGTGCGCATCAAGGCGCTGAAGAACGTGACCATCAACGAGCCCTTCTTCAGCGGCCACTTCCCCGCGCGGCCGGTGATGCCCGGGGTGCTGATGCTCGAGGCCCTGGCGCAGGCGGCGGCGATCCTCTCGTTCGATGCCCTGGGCGAGGATCCCGGCGAGGACACGGTGGTGTACTTCGCGGGCATCGACGGCGCCCGCTTCAAGCGCCCGGTGGGCCCGGGCGACCAGCTGGTGCTGGAGGCCAGCATCGACCGCGCCAAGGCCGGCATCTACCGCTACAAGGCCCGCGCCACGGTGGACGGCCTGCTCGCCGTCGAGGCCGAGCTGATGTGCACCATGCGCAAGGCGGTGCCGGGCTGATGACGGCCATCCACGCCACCGCCCTCGTCGACCCGCGGGCGGAGCTCGCGCCCTCGGCCAGCGTGGGGCCGTATGCCGTCATCGGCGCCGGGGTGGTGATCGGCGAAGGCAGCAGCGTGGGCGCGCACTGCGTGATCGAAGGCCCCACCACCATCGGCCGCGACAACCGCATCCACAGCCACGCCGCACTGGGCGGTGCGCCGCAGGACATGAAGTACCGCGGCGAGCCGACCGCGCTGGTCATCGGCGACCGCAACACGATCTTCCAGTTCTGCACCTTCAGCCGCGGCACGGTGCAGGACGCGGGCACCACCCGCGTCGGCGACGACAACTGGATCATGGCTTACGTGCACCTGGCGCACGACGTGCAACTGGGCAGCCGCACCGTGCTGGCCAACGGCGCCACGCTGGCCGGTCACGTGCACGTGGGGGACTGGGCCATCGTCGGCGGGCTGTCGGGCGTGCACCAGTTCTGCCATGTCGGCGCGCACGCGATGATCGGCTTCCAGAGCCATGTCTCGCAGGATGTGCCGCCCTTCATGATGGCCACCGGCCACCCGCTGGCCGTGCACGGCTACAACGCCGAGGGCCTGCGCCGGCGCGGCTACTCGCGCGAGCGCATTGCGCTGGTCAAGCAGATGCACCGGCTGCTGTACCGCGAGGGCCTCACGCTCGAGCGCGCGCGCGCGGCCATCGCGGCACAGGCCGGCACGGTCGAAGGCGGTGACGCCGACGTGCAGACGCTGCTCGATTTCCTGGCGGCCTCCACGCGCGGCATCGTGCGTTGACGGCACCGCAGCCGATGCGCCTGGCGATGGTGGCGGGAGAGGCTTCGGGCGACCTGCTGGCCGGCATGTTGCTGGGCAGCCTGCGGGTTCGGTGGCCGGGGCTGCAGGCGGCCGGCATCGGCGGGCCCCGCATGGCCGACCAGGGCTTCTCGGCCTGGTGGCCGCACGAGCGGCTGGCCGTGCGCGGCTACGTCGAGGTGCTGCGCCACTACCGCGAGATCGCCGGCATCCGCAACGCGCTGGCGGAGCGGCTGCTGGCGCAGCGGCCGGCCGCCTTCATCGGCGTCGACGCCCCCGACTTCAACCTCGGGCTCGAGGCGCGGCTGAAGCGCGCCGGCATCAAGACCGTGCACTTCATCTGCCCCTCGATCTGGGCCTGGCGCGGCGGCCGCGCGCGCAAGATGGCCGCCAGCGCCGACCATGTGCTGTGCCTGTTTCCTTTCGAGCCCGGGTTGCTGCGCGCGCACGGCGTGGCCGCCAGCTACGTGGGCCATCCGCTGGCCGATGCGATCCCGCTCGTGCCGCCGCGCGCGGCCAGTCGGGCCGCGCTGGGCCTGGGGGCGGCGGACACCGTGGTCGCGCTGCTGCCCGGCAGCCGGCGCTCGGAGATCGCCTACATCGCCCCGGCCTTCCTGCAGGCCGCACTGTGCCTGCAGCGCGCGCGGCCGGGCCTGCGCTTCCTGCTGCCGGTGGCGCCCGGGCTGCGCGCGCTGCTCGAGCCGCTGGTGGCCACGCAGGCACCGGGGCTGCCGCTGCAGTGGCTCGACGGCCAGTCGCATGCCGCACTGGCGGCCTGCGATGTGACGCTGGTCGCCAGCGGCACCGCCACGCTGGAGGCCGCGCTGTTCAAGCGCCCGATGGTCATCGGCTACCGCATGCACCCGCTCAGCTGGCAGATCATGAAGCGCCTGCGCTACCAGCCCTGGGTCGGCCTGCCCAACATCCTGTGCCGCGACTTCGTGGTGCCCGAGCGCATCCAGGGCGCATGCGAGCCGGCCTCGCTGGCGGCGGCCGCGCTGGCCTGGCTCGACGACCCGGCCGCCTGCGAGCGCCTGGCGCGCCGCTTCGACGACCTGCACCACACGCTGCGCCGCGACACGGCCCGGTGTGCCACCGATGCCATCGCGCAGGTCCTTCAGGCTTGAGCAGCTCGGCCCCGAATGGGCGCGGCCGGGGCTGGTGGCGGGCGTGGACGAGGCCGGCCGCGGCCCGCTGGCCGGGCCGGTTTTCGCCGCCGCGGTGATCCTGGACGAGCTGCGGCCGATCCGCGGACTGGCCGACTCGAAGGCCCTTGGCGCCCGCCGGCGCGAGCGTCTGGCCGACGAGATCCGCGCCCATGCGCTGTGCTGCGCGGTGGCCAGCGCCAGCGTCGAGGAGATCGACGTGCTGAATATCCTGCAGGCCTCGCTGCTGGCGATGCGGCGTGCCGTCGAGGGCCTGCGCCTGCGGCCGCACCGCGTGGTCGTCGACGGCAACCGGACGCCGGCGCTGGCGATGACGGTGGCTGCCATCGTCAAGGGCGACGCCAAGGTGGCGGCGATCTCCGCGGCGTCGATCCTGGCCAAGGTCGAGCGCGACCGGCTGTGCCAGACCTTGCACGAGACGTACCCCGCCTACGGCTTCGCCAGCCACAAGGGCTACCCCACGCCCGCGCACCTGGCGGCGCTGGCCTGCCATGGCCCCTGCGCGGCGCACCGGCGCAGCTTCGGGCCGGTGCGGCTGGCGTTGGAGCGCGCGTGACGTCCGATCGGGCCGGGCCGCAACGCCTCAGCGCCCGCGACAACCCGTTGCTCGTGCGTCTGCGCCGCCTGGCGCAGGACAGCACGGCCTACCGCCGCGCCGGCCAGGCCTGGATCGAGGGCGAGCACCTGTGCGCCGCGCTGTGCACGCGCGGCCTGCCGGCGGCGCAGGCCGTCATCACCGAAGCCGGGTGGGGCGACACCGCGTTGCGCACGCTGGCGGGCCACGCGGCCCGCGTGGCCATCGTGCCGGCGGCGCTTTTCAAGGCCGCCAGCGGCCTCGAATCGCCCGCGCAGCTGGGCTTCGTCATCGACCTGCCGTCGCCGTCGCCGCTGCTGTCGCGCGTGCCCAGCGTGGTGCTCGACCGGGTGCAGGACGCCGGCAACGTGGGCAGCATCCTGCGCAGTGCCGCCGCCTTCGGCGTGGTGCAGGTGCTGGCCTTGAAAGGCACGGCAGCGCTGTGGTCGCCCAAGGTGCTGCGCGCCGGCATGGGCGCGCACTTCGGCCTGCGCCTGGTCGAAGGGCTCGACGAAACCGGCCTGGATGCGCTGGACCTGCCCCTGGTGGCCACCAGCTCGCACGCCGGCAGCGTGCTGCCGCAGGCCGCGCTGCCGGCAGGCGCAGCCTGGGTGCTGGGCCACGAAGGGCAGGGCGTCTCGCCAGCCCTGCTGCAGCGCTGCGCGCTGCAGGTGCGCATCCCGCAGCCGGGCGGCGAAGAGTCGCTGAACGTGGCCGCCGCGGCGGCGATCTGCCTGTACGAATCGGCGCGCCGCGCCACCCGGTCCGGTCAGTAGACGAGACGGTCGGGCCGCAGGTCGCGCAGGATCGTGGTGGCGATCTCCTCGATCGACTTGTGCGTGGACGACAGCCACGCGATGCCTTCGCGCCGCATCATGCTTTCGGCCTCGTGGATCTCGTAGCGGCAATTCTCCAGCGCCGCGTAGCGGCTGCCGGGGCGGCGCTCGTTGCGGATCTGCGCCAGCCGCACCGGATCGATCGTCAGGCCGAAGCACTTGCGCTTGTAGGCAGCCAGCGCCGAGGGCAGGCGCCCGCGCTCGAAGTCCTCAGGGATCAGCGGGTAGTTGGCGGCCTTGATGCCATGCTGCATTGCCAGGTAGAGCGAAGTCGGTGTCTTGCCGCTGCGGCTGACGCCGAGCAGGATGACGTCGGCGATGTCGAGGTTGCGCGCCGACTGCCCGTCGTCGTGCGCGAGCGAGAAGTTGATGGCCTCGATGCGCTCGTGGTACTCCTGGCTCTGGCTGGCGTCGGAGAAGCGGCCCACGCGGTGGTTGCTCTTGACGCCGAACTCGTGTTCCAGCGGCTCCACGAAGGTGCGGAACATGTCCATCACCAATCCCCGGCACGGCTCGCCGGTGACGATGCGGCGCACCGGGTCGTCGACCAGGGTCACGAACACGATCGGCCGCTGCCCCTCGCGCAGGGCGGTGGCGTTGATCTCCTCCACCAGCTGCTGCGCCTTCTCGGGCGTGTCGATGAAGGGCCGGCGCACATGGCGCAGCCGCGACGGAAACTGCGCCAGGATCGAGTGGCCGAAAGTCTCGGCCGTGATGCCGGTGCCGTCGGAGACGAAGAACGCGGTTCTTTCGGGCATGGGTCGGAGGGCGCTGCGCACACCAGGGGCGGCTGCGGTCGATGATAGGGAAGAACTCCTTAGAATCGAGCGCAATCATTCCGTCACGGGCCTCTGAATTGTCCGCACCTTTCTGGCACCAGCAAGAAGAAGATCGCCAAGGTGGGGGCGAGCCCGCGCATGCGGAAGCACCGGTTTTCTCACATCACGGAGCTTTCCCATGTCACTGGCCCCCCTGGCGACCGCCCTGGTCGCCCCGTTCGAACACCTGAGGATGACCGACGTCGAGGTCGTGGGCGGCAAGAACGCCTCGCTCGGCGAAA
>JAGWLO010000053.1 GCA_028872015.1 Burkholderiales bacterium
GGCGCCGCCGCCGGCCCCGGCTTCGGCGGCCCAGCCCGACCCGGCCGAGCGGGCCGATCGCGCCGCACGCGCGCTGCTGGCCTACAACGAGCGCCTGCGCGGCCTGGCGCCGGCCGAGCTGGCGCAGGAGCTGGCGCGGGCGCCGGTGGACCCCCTCGAGCAGCCGGGCATGGCGCTCGAACAGGCGCTGGCCCTGGGCAGCAGCCGCAGCCCCGGCGACCTGGCGCGCGGCCTGGCGCTGCTCGATCCGCTGGTGACGAGCCGGCGGCCGGCGCTGGCGCCCTGGCAGCCGCTGGCGCGCCTGCTGCAAGGCCGCCTGGCCGACCAGCGCCGGCTCGAGGAGGCTGGTGAACGTCTGGCGCAGCAGCTGCGCGACCAGCAGCGCCGCATCGACCAGCTCAGCAGCCAGCTCGAGGCGCTGAAGGCGATCGAGCGCAGCCTGAACACCCGCCCGCCCGGCGCCGCGGGCAGCGCGGCCCAGGGCGCGCCGCCCGCGGCGGGGCGCGCACCATGACCTCGGGCCCGGCTGGCGCCGCGCGCGCCCATGTACTGCTGGTCGACGACGACCCCGACCTGCTGCGGCTGCTCTCGATGCGCCTGACCGGTGCCGGTCACCGCGTCACGGCGGTGGACTCGGCCGAGGCCGCGCTGGCCCAGCTGGCCATCGAGCGGCCACGGCTCGTCATCAGCGACGTGCAGCTGCCGGGTGCCGACGGCCTGGCGCTGTTCGAGCGCATCCGCACCCAGCACCCGTCGCTGCCGGTGATCCTGCTCACCGCCCACGGCACCATTCCCGACGCGGTCGAGGCCACGGCGCGCGGCGTCTTCACCTACCTCACCAAGCCTTTCGACGGCAAGGCCCTGCTCGAACAGGTGGCCAAGGCGCTGGCGGTCTCGCCGGCCACGGCGCCCACGTCGAGCGGCGCCGACGAGACCTGGCGCTCGCCCATCGTCAGCCGCAGCCCGCGCATGGCCGAGCTGCTGGCCGAGGCGCGGCTGATCGCCCGCTCCGAGGCCAGCGTGCTGATCCGCGGCGCCAGCGGCAGCGGCAAGGAGCTGCTGGCGCAGGCCATCCACCAGGCCAGCCCGCGGGCGGGCCGGCCCTTCGTGGCGGTGAACTGCGGCGCCATCCCCGAATCGCTGCTCGA
This sequence comes from Burkholderiales bacterium, assembly GCA_028872015.1. GTDB lineage: Bacteria > Pseudomonadota > Gammaproteobacteria > Burkholderiales > Burkholderiaceae_C > Rubrivivax. The sequence goes on from JAGWLO010000053.1 coordinate 1,149, forward strand.
GTCCGAGCTGTTCGGGCACGTCAAGGGCGCGTTCACGGGCGCGGTGGCACCGCACCGCGGGCTGTTCCAGGCCGCCGACGGCGGCACGCTGTTCCTGGACGAGATCGGCGACATGCCGGCCGCGCTGCAGGTCAAGCTGCTGCGCGTGCTGCAAGAGCGCGTCGTGCGGCCGCTGGGCGCCAGCGCCGCGGTGCCGGTGGACGTGCGCATCCTGTCGGCCACGCACCGTGACCTCGAGGCGGCGCTGGCCGATGGCCAGTTCCGGCAGGACCTGTATTACCGCCTCAACGTCGTGACGCTCACGCTGCCGCCGCTGGCCGAGCGGCGCGAGGACATCCCGCTGCTGGCGCAGCACTTCCTGGCCCGGCTCGGGACCAAGCACGGCAAGCAGCTGAACGGCTTCGCCCCCGACGCGCTGGCGCGGCTGGCCACCGCCAGCTGGCCCGGCAACGTGCGCCAGCTGCACAACGTGGTCGAGCAGGTGGCGGCGCTGGCCACCACGCCCCTGATCCCGGCCGCGCTGGTGCAGCGCGCGCTGCGCACGCCCGAAGTGGAGGTGCTGAGCTACGCCGAGGCCCGGCGCCGCTTCGAGCACGACTACCTGGTCGGGCTGCTCAAGCTCACCGACGGCCAGGTGGCCGACGCCGCGCGCCTGGCCGAGCGCAACCGCACCGAGTTCTACCGCCTGCTGCAGAAGCACCGCCTGACGCCGGGGCGCTTTCGCCCCGACGGCGGCGCCGACGCCGAGCCTGTCGCCGAATAGCGACAGGCCACAAAACCCGCAGCGACAAGGGTTTGCCCGCATTTCACCGATCGGGCTGTCGCCAAATGGCGACGGATCGACCGGCCGCAGCCCTGCGCCGAGCGACGTGAAAGCATCTCAAGTCTTTGATTCATAAGGATCCAGGACTCGAGGCACGCAGATTGCAGTCAAGCACGGGATGCGCCGTGCCTGCTTCCCTGCCCTCTGGCTGAGCCTGCTCGGCCTGCTGGCGCCGCTGCCGGCGGCCGCCTTCGGCTGGGACGAGGTGGCCGCCCTGGCGCAGCAGACCGCGGCGCGGCCCTATGCAGCGCCCGACATCGCGCTGCCACCGGCATTGGCGGCGCTGGATTACGACGGCCGGCGCGACATCCGCTACCGGCCCGACCGCGCGGTCTGGCGCGATGCCGCCCTGCCGTTCCAGCTGCAGTTCTTCCACCGCACGGGTGCCCACCCGGAGGCGGTGGCCATCGACACCATCGAGCCGGATGGCCGCTTGCGCCCGCTGCCGTACCGCGCCGCCGACTACGACTTCGGCGGCCAGCGGCTGGACAGCAGCACCTGGCCCGACCTCGGCCACGCCGGCTTTCGCGTCCACTACGCGCTGAACGACCCGGCCTACCTCGACGAGCTGATCGTCTTCCTGGGCGCCAGCTACTTCCGCGCCCTGGGCCGGGACCAGCAGTACGGGCTGTCGGCGCGCGGCCTGGCCATCGACACGGTGGGCGGCGCGGGCGAGGAGTTTCCGCGCTTCGCGCATTTCTGGATCGAGCGGCCCGCGCCCGATGCCCGCACGCTGACCCTCTATGCCTTGCTCGACTCGCCGCGCGCCAGCGGCGCCTACCGCTTCGTGGTGACGCCGGGCGAGGAGACGGTGGTCACGGTGCAGCTGCAGCTGTACCTGCGGGCCGCGGTGGCGCAGCTGGGCATCGCGCCGCTGACGAGCATGTTCCTGCACGGCGAGAACCAGCCCAGCGCCACCGATTTCAGGCCCGAGGTGCACGACTCCGACGGCCTGATGGTGGCCGCCGCGGCGGGCAGCGGCGGCGCCACCGAGTGGCTGTGGCGCCCCCTCGTCAACCCGGCCGCGCCGCTGGCCAGCAGCTTTGCGGTGACGCGGCTGCAGGGCTTCGGGCTGATGCAGCGCGACCGTCGCTTCGAGGCCTACGAAGACACCGAGGCGCGCTACGAGCGCCGCCCCAGCGCCTGGGTCGAGCCGCTGGGCGACTGGGGCCCGGGCCGGGTCGAGCTGCTGCAGCTGCACGCCGGCGACGAGACGGTGGACAACATCGTCGCCTGCTGGGTGCCGGCGCAGATGCCGGCACCGGGGCAGCCGCTGGCGCTGTCGTACCGGCTGCACTGGCAGGGCCAGGCGATGCAGCGCCCTCCTGCGGGCTGGACCGTGCAGTCGCGGCGCGGCCGGGGCTGGGCCCCACTGGCACCGGGCGAGTTGCAGTTCATGGTCGATTTCGACGGGCCCGCGCTGCGCGCACTGCCCGCCGGCACCGCGGTGCAGGCCGAGGCCAGTGCCCCGGCCAACGGCCGCGTCGTCGACGCCCGCGCCTGGCCGTTGCCGACCGGCGGCTGGCGCCTGCAGCTGCGCGTGCAGCGGCTCGACCCGGCCCTGCCGGTGGAGCTGCGCGCCTACCTGCGCCGCGACCAGGCCGCCCTGACCGAGACCTGGGTCGCGCTCGTACCGCCCGATCCCGCCCCTGCCCACGAATGATCCCAAGACCCGCCATGCCCGACCGCGACCTGCACTGCCCTGCGCCACGCCCTTCGCCCGGCCCGTCGACCGGGCCTGCGCACCGCGCTGCGTCCCGCCCTGCGCACCACCCGGCCCGGGCCGCGCTGCGCCGCTACACCCACGCCGCGGCGCCGACGCTGCTGCGCGGCTCGATGCCCGAGCGGCCCTGGCAGGGCGTCATGGCGGGTCTGGGGCGCCTGCTCGGTCGGGGCACGCCGCCCGTTGCACCGACCGCCCCGGCGGACGCACGGCCGGGCTGGCAGCCGGCCGCGGCGCGCCGGCGCCAGGCCCTGCTGGCTCTGGTGCTGCTGGCCACCGGCGGCGCGGCCACCCTGCTGCTGGCGAGCCAGCCGCTGGACGGTGCGGGCCCGGCCCGGGTGGCCCAGGTGCTGCTGTTCTCGCTGCTGTTCGCCTGGGTCACGGCCGGCTTCGTCACCGCACTCATGGGCTGGCGCGTGCTGCGCCGGGGCGACCGCCACATGCTGTCGTACGCCCGCGTCGCGCACGACGCCATCGCCGCCGACGCCCGCACGGCGCTGGTGATGCCCATCTGCAACGAGCATGTGCCCACGGTCTTCGCCGGGCTGGCCGCCACCGCCGAATCGCTGGTGGCCGCCGGCGGCGCGCGGCTGGTCGAGGTGTACCTGCTGTCCGACAGCAGCGACCCCGCGCTGCGCGCCGCCGAGCTCCACGCCTGGGCCACGCTGCGCGACCGCTACGCCCCCACCGGGCTGCGCGTGCACTACCGCTGGCGGCTGCGCCGCACGCGGCGCAAGGCCGGCAACGTGGCCGACTTCTGCCGCCGCTGGGGGCGGCGCCACCGCTACATGGTGGTGCTGGACGCGGACAGCGTGATGAGCGGCGAGGCCGTGCTCGGCCTGGTCCGCCTGATGGAGGCCACGCCGCACGCCGGGATCGTGCAGTCGGCGCCGGTGAGCTGCGGGCTGGACACGCTGCACGCACGCGCGCAGCAATTCGCCGGCCGCGTCACCGGGCGCCTGTTCGGCGCCGGCATGCAGTACTGGCAGCTCGGCGAATCGCACTACTGGGGCCACAACGCCATCATCCGCATCGCCCCGTTCATGGCGCACTGCGGCCTGGCCGCGCTGCCCGGGCGCGGCGGCCTGGCCGGCAGCATCCTCTCGCACGACTTCGTCGAGGCCGCGCTGATGCGGCGCGCCGGCTGGAGCGTGTGGCTGGTGACCGACCTGCCCGGCAGCTGGGAGCAGCAGCCGCCGCACCTGATGGCCGAGTTGCAGCGCGACCGCCGCTGGTGCCAGGGCAACCTGCAGAACGCGCGCCTGATCGCCGAGCCGGGCCTGCACCCGGTGCACCGCGCGATGTTCGCCACCGGCGCGATGGCCTACCTGTCGGCACCGCTGTGGCTGGCCTTCGTGGGCGTGGGCGTGATGCTGTGGCTGCACGGCGGGTTGAGCCTGGGCAGCGCGCGCCAGATGCTGCCCGCCGGCCTGCTGGGGCTGTGGGCCGGCACGCTGGCCATGCTGCTGCTGCCGCGCGCCCTGGGCGTGGCCCTGGTGCTGCACGAAGGCCAGGCGCAGCGCTACGGCGGCCGCGCCGCGCTCCTGGCCAGCGCCGTGCTCGAGGCCCTGCTGTCGGCGCTGCAGGCCCCGCTGCGCATGGCCGCGCACACCCTGTTCGTGCTGGGCGCGCTGACCGGGCTGCCGCTGGCCTGGAAGTCGCCGCCGCGGCAGGCCGACCACCTCGCCTGGCGCGACGTGGCGCGCCCGCTGCTGCCGCTGTCGGCGCTGGCCGCGCTGGCCCTGGGCGCGGCGCTGCAGCGCGACCACGGCGTGGCCCTGTGGCTGGCGCCGATGGCCCTGCCGCTGATGCTGGCCTGGCCGATCACGGTGTGGACCGGCCGCTCGGGCCCCGGCCGCTGGCTGCGCCGTGCCGGCTTGCTGCTCACGCCCGAGGAAACCGCCCCGCCGCCGGTGCTGGTGCGCGCCTGGGCCGAGGCCGGCGTGCCGCAGCCGCAGCCCGCCGCCACGCTGGCCACCGCGCGCGTGCTGGCGCTGCGCACCGCGCCGCGCTGAAGCGCAGCGCCGCGCGCCCGGGCGCTCAGCCCGCCGCCAGCGCCTGGACCGCGCGCCGCGTGCCGCCCGCGCCCAGCGGCACGCCGTGCACCTGCAGCGCGGCCTCGATGCCGGCGATGGCACCCAGCAGCATCGCCGGGTTGCAGTCGCCCAGGTGGCCGATGCGGAAGGCGCGCCCCGTCTGCGGCCCCAGGCCGCCGGCCATCGCGACCTGGAAGCGCTCGCGCGCGGTGGTGCGCAGCGCCTCGACGTCCAGGCCGGGCGGCACCGTGATGGTGGTCACCGAGACGGCGCGGCAAGCCGCCTCGGGCGTCAGGAAATCCAGCGCACCGCCCTCGCGCCAGCCTTCCACCGCCGCCCACACCGCACGCGCCAGGCGGGCGTGACGCGCCTGCACCTCGGCCAGGCCTTCGCGCTCGATGAGGCCGATCGCCGCCTCCAGGCCGAACATCAGGTTCTGCGGCGGCGTGCCGCAGAACTTGCGGTACGACAGCTCGCCGCGCCGGCGCACCCAGTCCCAGTAGTAGCGCGGCGCGGGGTTGCGCTGGGCTTGCGCGAAGGCGCGTGCGTTCACGGCCGTGAAGCACAGGCCGGGCGGGCACATCAGACCTTTCTGCGAGGCGCCCAGCGCCACGTCCACCCCCAGCGCGTCCATCGCGAACGGCGCCGCCGCCAGCGAGGCCACCACGTCGGCCACCAGCAGTGCCGGGTGGCGCGCCGCGTCGATGGCGCGGCGGATCGCAGCCAGGTCGCTCGTGCAGCCGCTGGCGGTGTCGGTGTGAACCGCGAACACGGCCTGGATCGCGTGGCCGCGGTCCTCGCGCAGCGCCTGCTCGACGGCGTCGGCATCGATCGGCCGGCCTTCGCGCCACGGCGTGGGCAGCGCGCGGATGCCCAGGCCTTCGGTCTGCTCGGCCCAGCTGGCCGAGAAGTGACCGCTGCCGGGCACCAGCACCGCCTGTCCCGGCGCGGCCAGGTTGCAGGCCACCGCCTCCCAGGCACCGTGCCCGTTGGCAGCGTAGAAGAAGACATCGGCCTGCGTCTGCAGCAGCCGCTGCAGTCCCTGCTCGCAGGCCGCGATGTTGGCGTCCACGCGCGGATCGCCCAGGTCCATGGGTTGCACGGCCATCGCTTGCAGCACGGCGTCGGGCAAGGGCGTCGGGCCGGGCGAATGCAGGAAGCGGCGACCGGGAATGCGCGGGGCAGGCGTGGCCATGGACGAGGCGGCGGGAGCGGGGACGGCGGATGGTAAGGCCCGCTGGCGGCGGTGCTTGACGGCACCGGCGCGAGTCCGTAGAGTGATATCACTTTAGTTTCAGTCCATGCCCATGGCTTGCCCGCGTGTCGACCACGCCGTCCGCGGGCCCCACCCGGAGGAGCCCCATGCCCGCAACCACGTCCCCCAGCCGCGAGCGCCCCGCGCGTTCGCTCAACGGCTACCCGCTGGTGGCGGTCGGCCTGGCGGCGCTGGCCGCGGCGCTGGCGCTCGTGGTCGCGCAGGCCGCGGCCGAAACCTTCACCCTGCTGGCGGCGGCCATCGCGCTGGCGCTGGCGGGCGTGCTGGTGCTGGCCGGCCTGTACATGCTGCTGCCCAACGAGGCCGCGCTGCTGACGCTGTTCGGCGCGTACGTGGGCACCGACCGCCAGGCCGGCCTGCGCTGGGCCAACCCGCTGGCCCGCAAGCGCCGGCTGTCGCTGCGCGCGCGCAACCTCAGCGGCAACACGCTCAAGGTCAACGACAAGCGCGGCAACCCGGTGGAGATCGGCGCGGTGGTGGTCTGGCGCGTGCGCGATTCGGCGCAGGCCGCCTTCGACGTCGACGACTTCGAGCACTACGTCGGCGTGCAGGCCGAGGCCGCGGTGCGCCACCTGGCCTCGGCCTACGCCTACGACGACGGCGAAGACCTGGCCGCGGGCGAACACACGCTGCGCGGCGGGATGGAGGCGGTGTCGGCGGCGCTGCGCGCCGAGCTGCAGGAGCGCTTCCAGGCCGCCGGCGTGGAGGTGCTGGACGCCAAGCTGAGCCACCTGGCCTACGCGCCCGAGATCGCGCAGGTGATGCTGCGGCGCCAGCAGGCCGAGGCCATCATCGGCGCGCGCCACAAGATCGTGCAGGGCGCGGTGGCGATGGTCGAGGACGCGCTGCGCGCGCTGTCCGAGCGCAACGTGGTGCAGCTCGACGACGAGCGCCGCGCCGCGATGGTGAGCAACCTGCTCGTGGTGCTGTGCGCCGACCGCGAGACGCAGCCGGTGATCAACACCGGCACGCTCTACCCCTGAGCCGGCGCCACGCCATGGCCGACATCACCTACGAACGCCGGCAATGGCTGCGCCTGCTGTGGCTGGCGCTGCCGGTCGCTGCGCTGGCACTGGCCTGGCGCCATCTGCACGGCGCCGGCGGCCTGGGCAGCCCGTCCCCGTCACGGCCGCTGCTGGCCGCAGCCCTCGGCCTGGGCGTGCCGGGCCTGGTGCTGCTGTTGCTGGGCTGCCTGACGGTGCAGGTCGACGCCCGGGCACTGCGCTGGCACTTCGGCTTCGTCGGCTGGCCGCGCTGGCAGGTGGCGCTGGCCGACATCGCCGCGATCGAGTTGACCCGCACGCGCTGGTACGAAGGCACCGGCATCCACCGCACGCGCGAGGGCTGGCTCTACAACGCCGGCCCGGGCGGTGCGGTGCGCATCCGCCTGAAGAGCGGCCGCCAGCTGCGCCTGGGCAGCGACGAGCCCGAGCGCCTGGCGGCCTTCGTCACCCGGCGCCTGCGCCCGCCCTGACCCGCGCGCGATGGCCAGTCCCGGCAAGAAGCAGTTTCCGCTGCGCGTGGACCCGCTGCTGTGGGCCGAGATCGAACGCCTGGCCGCGCAGGAGCTGCGCAGCGTGAACGCCCAGGTCGAGTACCTGCTGCGCGAGGCGCTGGCGCGGCGCGGCCGCAAGCTGCCACCGCCCGGCCCGCCCGGCCGATCCGGCCCGCAGGACGACCGCGCCTGAGCCGGCGCGGCGGGGCGGCTCAACGCCAGTCGGGCGGGCGCTTGTCGATGAAGGCCTGCACGCCTTCCAGCGCCGAGCCGTCCATCATGTTGCAGGCCATGGTCCGGCCGGCATCTTCGTAGGCCGCGGCGATCCCGGTCTCGAGCTGGCGGTAGAACAGCGCCTTGCCCAGCGCCAGCGCCACCCGCGGCTTGGCCAGGATGCTGGCCAGCAGCGCCTCGACCGCCGCGTCCAGCGCCTCTGCCGGCGCCACGCGGTTCACCAGGCCCTGCGCGCGCGCCTGCTCGGCGCCGATGAAGTCGCCGGTGACGAGCATCTCGAACGCAGCCTTGCGCCCCAGGTTGCGGCTGAGCGCCACGCCGGGCGTGCTGCAGAACAGGCCCAGGTTGACGCCGTTGACGGCAAAGCGCGCATCGGCGGCCGCCACCGCCAGATCGCACATTGCCACCAGCTGGCAGCCGGCCGCGGCGGCAACGCCCTGCACGCGCGCGATCACCGGCTGCGGCAGCTGCTGGATCGTCAGCATCATGCGGCTGCACTGCGCGAACAGGCGCTGGTAGTAGGCCAGCGAGGGCTCGGCGCGCATCTCCTTCAGGTCGTGGCCGGCGCAGAACGCCCGGCCCGCGGCGGCGATCACGACCACGCGCGCGTCCGCGTCCGCGGCCACGCGGTCGAGCGCGGCCTGCAAGGCTGCCAGCATGGCCTGCGACAGCGCATTGAAGGCCGCCGGGCGGTTCAGCGTCAGCGTGACGACGCCACGGGCATCCTGCTCGTGCAGCACCAGGGGTTCGTCGTGCATGGCAACCGGCCCCGTGCTATTCGATCGCGGAGGCCGACTTCGCGCGCTCGCGCAGCTGGAACTTCTGGATCTTGCCGGTGCTGGTCTTGGGGATCGGCTCGAAGCGGATGTCCTTGGGCACCTTGTAGCCGGCCAGCAGGCCCTTGCAATGCGCGACGAGCTCGGCCGCGGTCACCTTCGCGCCGGCCTTGGTCTCGACGTAGGCCACCGGGCTCTCGCCCCACTTGGGATCGGGCCGCGCCACGACGGCGCAGGCCAGCACGGCGGGGTGGCGGTACAGCGCGTCCTCGACCTCCAGGCTGCTGATGTTCTCGCCGCCGCTGATGATGATGTCCTTGCTGCGGTCCTTGATCTTCACGTAGCGGTCGGGCTCCATCACCGCCAGGTCGCCGGTGTGGAACCAGCCGCCCGCGAAGGCCTGGGCGGTGGCGCTCGGGTTCTTCAGGTAGCCCTTCATGACGATGTTGCCGCGGAACATGATCTCGCCCAGCGTCTGGCCGTCGGCCGGCGTCTCGGCCAGGGTCTCCGGGTCGAGCACGGTCATGCCTTCCTGCAGCGGGTAGCGCACGCCCTGGCGGCCGTTCAGGCGCGCCTGCTCCGACACGCTCTGCTGCGCCCAGCCTGCGCGCCGGACTGCCACCGCCGCCGGGCCGTAGACCTCGGTCAGGCCGTAGACATGGGTGAGGTCGAAGCCGATCTGCGCCATGCCTTCGATCATGGCCGCCGGCGGCGCGGCGCCCGCCACCATGCCGCGCACCTTCTGCGTGATCCCGGCACGCATCGCCGCCGGCGCGTTGACGAGCAGGTTGTGCACGATGGGCGCGGCACAGTAATGGTCCACGCCGTGCTCGCGCATCGCCGCCAGGATGGCCGGCGCCTCGACCCGGCGCAGGCAGACGTGGGTGCCGCCCAGCATCGCCACCGTCCACGGGAAGCACCAGCCGTTGCAGTGGAACAGGGGCAGCGTCCACAGATAGACGGGAAAGTTCGGCATCGTCCAGGTGACGGCGTTGCACACCGCGTTCAGGTACGCGCCGCGGTGATGCGTGACCACGCCCTTGGGGTCGCCGGTGGTGCCGCTGGTGTAGCTGACGGCGATCGCGTCCCACTCGTCGGCCGGGCCTTCCAGCCGGGCCAGGGGCGCGTGCGCGGCCAGCAGCGCCTCGTACTCGTGGTCACCCAGGCGCTCGCCGTCCCCGGTGTATTCGCTGTCGGCGACGTCGATGACGATGGGCGTGCGACCGTGCTGCTCGCGCAGCAGCCGCAGCGCCGGGCCGATGACGGGCGCGAACTCGCGGTCGGTGATCAGCACCGCGGCTTCGCAGTGGTTCATCTGCCAGGCCAGCAGCGGTGCATCGAGCCGCGTGTTCAACGTGTTGAGCACCGCGTTCAGCGCCGGCACGGCGTAGTGCGCCTCGATCATCTCGGGCGTGTTGGGCAGCATCACGCTGACCGTGCTGCCGCGGCCGACGCCCAGGGCGCGCAGCGCCGCGGCCAGCCGCGCCGAGCGCTCGCGCAGCCGGGCCCAGGTGCAGCGGCGCGCGCCGTGGATCACGGCCGGCAGGTCGGCGAAGACTTCGGCGCTGCGCTCCACGAAGCTCACCGGCGACAACGCCATGTAGTTGGCGGCGGTGCGGTCCAGGCCCTGGTCGTAGAGGCTCATGGCAGGTGTGGGCAGCGAGAGGGAATTCGATGTTACGCGCCGCCGGGCGGCAGGCCGTCGAGGGCGACGAGCGTGCCGCGCGCCGCACGCTGGCGCAGCGCGATCAGCGGCGCGTAGGCGGGGTCGGCGTGGAAGGCCTGCACCGCGGCCAGATCGGGAAACTCCAGCAGCACCCGGCGCCCCGCCGCCACCGGACCTTCCAGCACCACCATCTCGCCGCCACGCACCAGGAAGCGCCCGCCGTGGGCGGCGATCACGGCCGGCACGCGGCGGCGATAGTCCTCGTAGGCCACGGGATCGATCACCTCGAGTTCGGCGTACAGGTAGGCGGCCATGGGCGGGGCTCCGGCAGGCACGCGATGCCGCCACCGCGGCCGCATCGCCGGCGCCGATCTTGCCGCGCCGCGTGCCCCCGTCCACCAGGGGGCAATCGCCGATTGCGCGCAGCGCGCCGACCGGCCTATAAGGTCGCGCTTGCACTTCGTTTCCACCGGAGCCCTGCGTTGTCGACCCTGCCGTCCGCATGACCGCCCCACCTGCCGACGCCGGCCCCTTGCTCGAGGTGCGCGATGTCTGCGTGCGCTTCGGCGGCATCGTCGCCCTGGACGGCGTGAGCTTCGAGGTCGCGCGCGGCCAGATCTGCGGCCTCATCGGCCCCAACGGCGCGGGCAAGACCACGCTGTTCAACTGCCTGAGCCGCCTGTACCCCTACCAGCGCGGCGACATCCTGTTCGAGGGCCGCTCCATCACCGACCTGCCCAGCCACGGCATCGCCGCGCTCGGCATGGGCCGCACCTTCCAGAACCTGGCCATGTTCAAGACCATGCCGGTGCTGGCCAACGTGATGGTGGGTGCCCACGCGCGCTCGTCGGCGGGCTTCCTGGCCAGCGCGCTGCGCCTGCCGCGCGTGACGGCGGAAGAGCAGCGGCTGCGCGGGCGCGCGCTCGAGATCATCGACTACCTCGGCCTGGGCAGCGTGCAGGCACGCCCGGTGGGCGACCTGCCGTTCGCCACGCAGAAGCGGGTCGAGCTCGGCCGCGCGCTCGCCGCCGAGCCCAAGCTGCTGCTGCTGGACGAGCCGGCGGCCGGGCTCAACCACGAGGAACTTGCCGCGCTGGCCGCCCTCATACGCGACATCCGCGACCGCTTCGCGATCACGGTGCTGCTGGTGGAGCACCACATGGCGCTGGTGATGGGCCTGTGCGACCGCATCGTGGCCCTGAACTTCGGGCGCAAGATCGCGCAGGGCACGCCGTCCGAGATCCAGAACCACCCCGACGTGATCGCGGCCTACCTGGGGGCCGATGCCCATGCCTGAGCTGCTCGAGGTGCGCGGCCTGCACGCCGCCTACGGCCCGACGCGGGTGCTGCACGGCATCGATTTCTCCCTCGCGGCCGGCTGCATCACGGCCATCCTGGGGGCCAACGGGGCGGGCAAGACCACCACCTTGCGCGCCCTGTGCCAGACCGTCGCCACGCGCGGCAGCATCCGCTTCGCCGGCCAGGAGATCGCAGGCCAGGCGACCGAGAACGTGGTGCGCCTGGGCATCGCCCATGTGCCCGACGGCCGCGGCACCTTCGGCGCGCTCACGGTCGAGGAGAACCTGCGCCTGGGCGCCTACACGCGGCGCGACCGCACCCAGGTCGCGGCCGACCTGGCGCAGACCTATGCGCGGTTCCCGCGCCTGCGCGAGCGCCAGCACCAGCCCGCGGGGCTGCTGTCGGGCGGCGAGCAGCAGATGCTGGCGATCAGCCGCGCGCTCATGCTCAAGCCCCGGCTGCTGCTGCTGGACGAGCCCTCGTTCGGCCTGGCGCCGATGGTGGTGGCCGAGATCTTCCGCATCCTGCGCGAGATCAACCAGCGCGACGGCGTGAGCATCCTGCTCGTCGAGCAGAACGCCAAGCTCGCGCTCGAGCTGGCCGACCGCGCCTACCTGCTCGAGACCGGGCGCGTGGCGCTGTCGGGCTCGAGCGCCGACATCCGCCGCGACGAGGCCGTGCGCCGCGCCTACCTCGGCTACTGAGACCCCGCCGCCCATGGACGCCCTGCTGCACCAGATCCTCTCCGGCCTCGCCAGCGGCTGCATCTACGGCTCGGTGGCGCTGGCGCTGGTGATGATCTACCAGGCCACGCACCACATCAATTTCGCCCAGGGCGAGATGGCCACCTTCAGCACCTTCATCGCCTGGGCGCTCATCCATGCCGGCTGGCCCTACTGGGCGGCGTTCTTCGCCACCGTGGCGGTGTCGTTCGTCGGCGGCCTGGTCATCCAGCGCGTGCTGCTGCGGCCGGTGGAGCAGGCCTCGGTGCTGGCCAACGTCATCGTCTTCATCGGCCTGGCGGTCATCTTCAACTCGGTCGGCGGCTGGATCTTCGACTACACCGTCAAGAGCTTCCCGAGCCCGTTTCCCCAGGACGCGCCCTACGCCACGCGCTACTTCTCGGCCCACGAGTTCGGCACCGCGGCGGTGATGCTGGTGGTGCTGGGGCTGCTGTACGCGTTCTTCCGCTTCACGCCCTTCGGGCTGGCCATGCGCGGCGCGGCGCAGAACCCCGAATCGGCGCGGCTGGTGGGCATCCGCGTCTCGTGGATGCTGGCCGTGGGCTGGGGCCTGGCGGCGGCCATCGGCGCCATCGCCGGCATGATGGTGGCGCCGGCGGTCTTTCTCGATCCCAACATGATGAGCGGCATCCTGCTCTACGCCTTCGCCGCGGCGCTGCTGGGCGGCATCGACAACCCGCTGGGCGCGGTCCTCGGCGGGCTCATCGTCGGCGTGCTCGAGAACCTGCTGGGGGCCTACCTCATCGGCACCGAGCTCAAGCTCACGGTGGCCCTGGTCTTCATCGTCGGCACGCTCACGCTCAGGCCGAACGGCCTGTTCGGCCGCGCCGTGGTGGCCCGCGTATGAAGGCCGCCGACACGCCCGCCGGCCGCTGGCTGCGCTGGGGTGGCGCCGCGCTGCTGCTGCTGGCCCTGCTGGTGCTGCCCTTCCTGGTGAAGAACTACCGCGTGTTCCAGTTCAACCTGGTGCTGGCCTACGCGATCGCGGTGCTGGGCCTGAACATCCTGACCGGCTTCAACGGCCAGATCTCGCTCGGCCACGGCGCCTTCTATGCCATCGGCGCGTACACCGCGGCGGTGCTGATGGACCGCCTGGGCTGGCCCTTCTGGGCCACGCTGCCGGTGTCGGGCGTGGTCTGCTTCGGGCTCGGCTTCCTGATGGGATTCCCGGCGCTGCGTCTGAGCGGCCACTACCTGGCGCTGGCCACCTACGCGCTGGGCCTGGCGATCCCGCAGTTGCTGAAATACCGCCACCTCGAAGGCCTGACCGGCGGCGTGCAGGGCATCGTGCTGAACAAGCCCGAGCCCCCGTTCACGATGCAGTTGTTCGGCCAGCCGCTGGGCGGCGATCGCTGGCTGTACCTCGTCAGCCTGGCGGTGGCGGCGCTGATGTTCCTGCTGGCCTGGAACCTGCTGCGCGGCCGCGTGGGCCGCGCGCTGGTGGCGATCCGCGACCACCCGATCGCCGCCGCCGCGATGGGCATCGACCTGCCGATGTTCAAGTCGCTCACCTTCGGCGTCTCGGCCGGCTACACCGGCGTGGCGGGCGCCCTGGGCGCGGTGGCGGTGGCCTTCGTCTCGCCCGACAGCTTCACCATCCTGCTCTCGATCAGCCTGCTCGTGGGCGTGGTGGTGGGCGGGCTGGCCTCGATCCCCGGCGCCATCTTCGGCGCCATCTTCATCCAGTTCATCCCGAACATCTCGGACCAGATCTCCAAATCCGCGCCCTGGGCCATCTACGGCGCGTTCCTGATCGGGTTCATGTACCTGATGCCCGCCGGCGTGATGGGGCTGGCGCGCAAATGGCGGCGGCAGCAGCCGCCGGATGCCGGGCCGGTGGTGCCTCGCCCCGAGGCCCAGGCCGGCGACTGATGCGGTTTCGGATTCATTTCATCACCCAGGAGACAGCGGACATGCGGCTCAAACCATTCAAGATCGGCCTGCTCGGCCTCTTCGGCCTCGCCCTGGCCCTCGGCGCCGGCGGCGCCTGGGCCCAGAAGAAATACGACCCCGGCGCGAGCGACACCGAGATCAAGATCGGCCAGATCGGCCCCTACTCGGGGCCCGCCTCGGCCTACGGCGTGATCGGCAAGACCATCGGCGCCTACTTCGACAAGGTCAACGCCGAGGGCGGCATCAACGGCCGCAAGATCAAGTACATCCCGCTCGACGACGGCTACAACCCGGCCAAGGCGGTCGAGCAGGCGCGCAAGCTGGTCGAGGAAGACGAGGTGCTGCTCGTCTTCAACTCGCTGGGCACGCCCAGCAACTCGGCGATCGAGAAGTACATGAACGCCAGGAAGGTGCCGCAGCTGTTCGTGGCCACCGGCGCCACCAAGTTCGGCGACCCCGAGCACTACCCCTGGACCATGGGCTGGCAGCCGCCCTACGCGGCCGAGGGCCGCATCTACGCCCAGCACATCCTGGAGACCAAGCCCGACGCGAAGATCGGCGTGCTCTACCAGAACGACGACTTCGGCAAGGACTACCTGAAGGGCTTCGAGGAAGGCCTGGGCGCCAAGGCCGCCACCATGATCGTCAGCAAGGTCAGCTACGAGGTCACCGACCCCACCATCGACAGCCAGATCCTGAGCCTGAAGTCCTCGGGGGCCGACACCTTCCTCAACATCACCACGCCCAAGTTCGCCGCCATGGCGATCAAGAAGGCGGCCGAGATCGGCTGGAAGCCGACCCAGTACCTGACCAACGTCTCGATCTCGGTCGCCTCGGTGATGAAGCCGGCGGGGCTGGAGAACGGCGTGGGCATCATGACCGCGCTCTACGGCAAGGACCCCACCGACCCGCAATGGGCGAACGACCCCGGCATGAAGGACTGGACCGCCTTCATGACCAAGTACATGCCCGGCGCCAGCCAGACCGATGCCAACAGCGTCTATGGCTACTCGGTGACGCAGACCCTGGTGCAGGTGCTCAAGCAGTGCGGCGACGACCTGACGCGGGCCAACGTGATGAAGCAGGCCGCCAACCTCGACCTGAAGCTGCCGATGCTGCTGCCGGGCGTGGTGGTGAAGACCAGTCCGACCGACTTCTTCCCGATCCAGCGCGAACAGCTCGCGCGCTTCGACGGCAAGACCTGGGTGCTGTTCGGCAAGGTCTACGGGCCCTGAGCCCGGCGCGGGGCCCGTCCCCGTGCACCCGTCCCGCCATCCTCTAGGGATGGCGGGGCTCCGACTGCGCCCACACCATGCCGGCGCCTGCACCACGCAGGACGATGGAGCATGCGATGGGCGCCTTCTCGGTGTGGCACTGGCTCGTGATCGCCGTCGTGGCCGGCGCGCTCGTGATGGTCCTGCGCCGCCGCAGCAGCGCAGGCGCGGCGGCCGACGGGCTGACGCAGGCCTGGTCGCTGAACCTGCCGCGCGGCGACGCCGACACCTATTCGCGCGCCGAGGCCCTGCGCGACGACATCGGGCGGCGCTTCCGCGCCGCGGCGGCCAGGGTCGGACTGGCCACCACCTCGTACGAGTCGGTGCGCGGCAACGGTGACGTCTGGCTGCGCCTGGAGTTCGTCAAGCCCGAGCCCGAGCGGCCCGAGCTGAGCCTGCGCTGCGTCCTCGCCCTCAGCATCGAGCGCCACGACTTCCACCACTTCGAGCATGTGCTGCGCATCGAGGCCGGGCGCGGCACGCAGCGGCACCGGGCGGCCGACCTGATCGAGTTGCAGGACGACGACATCGCTCAGCTGGTCGACTTCGCGCGCGGCGCGCGCGCCGCCTTCCCCAAGCTGCGCTCGCGCCGCCTGCGCCGCCAGAACTGGGAGTTCTGGCGCCCGGCCAACAAGGTCGCGCGGCTGCGCACCGACTGGCTGGGCAGCAGCCTGGGCGGCGTAGGCTGGTTGAGCGTGGGCTACGGCCTGTTGCTGGCTTACGCCGGCAGCGAGTCCTCCAGCTGCCGCCTGTTCGGCGAATGCGGCGACGCCACCTTGGGCCTGTGGCTCGGTGCTTTCGGCGGCGCGCTGCTGCTCGGGCGACACCTGGTCGTGCGGCGCCGCGTGCCCCTGGTGCTGAATGCCGGCAAGCCGCGCGCCGACCCGCGGGCGCTGGTGCGCATGGATTCCTGGCAAACGACCCTCAACGGCCTGGGCGACCGCCGCGCCGCGGTGCAGGCCGCCGTGCTGCAGCGGCTGGAGCAGTCCAAGCCCGCGGGCGTGACGGTGCGCGGCGAGCTCATCGGCTACGCCTCGGTCGACGGCAAGGTCGAGCGCGAGCAGCACGTGATCGCGTTCCGACGCGCCGTCGCCTTCCTGCACCTCGAGGCCTATGGCAAGGACCTGTACGTGGGCTGGGATTCGCACGTCAATGCCGGCATCTGGCGCGAGGAAGACGTGGCCCGCGGCCTGGACCGCGTCAGCGGCCGCGCGGTGGTCGCGCGCCATGTCGTGCAGGGCTGGCAGCAGCCCAACGAATACGACCTCACGGACGCCAGCTTCCTCACCGAATGGCTGCACGCCGCGCTGGTGGGCGTGGTCAAGCAGCAGCTGGCCGAGCACCGCATCGACCAGGACATCGACTTCACGATCCAGCGCGAATCGCGTGCGGCTGCGCTGCAGGCGGAAGACCCGGGCAGCAAGGGCGGCAAGCTCGGGCGCGGGCTGCTCAGGCGCAAGGCCTGAGCAGCCCGGCGTGGCGGCCCGCATGTACCGGGCGCAATTCGAGTTCGACGCACAGGCCTGGTCGGTCGCCGCCGCGCGGCCCGAGCCCGGCGGCACCGCCCTGCTGCCGTCGGCGCTGCAGGCCTGGCTGCTGGGCGGCACCGTGCCACGCTGGGCCCTGCGCTGCGACTTCGGCGCCCACGGCGTCGAGGCCACCCTGCTGTGGCCTCGACCGGACCCGGACGGGCCTGCGATCAGCCACGCACCAGCCGACGGCGAGGGCCTGCGCTGGGCCACCGACGCAGCCCAGTTCGACACCTGGTCGATGCCGGCCGGCAACGACCGGTGCCGGCTCGAGACGGGCGCGTTCAGCGTGGGCGGCGTGGCCTGCCCGATCGCGGCCTCGTTCCTGCCCGATTGGGCCGAGTGGCGCGCGCTCGCCGGGCCAGCGACGTTCAGCCACCAGCTCAACGTGCGGCTGGCCCCGGCCGGCCCCGAAGCGCAGCGCCGGCTGCGCAAGCATCTGGCGCAGGTGGCGCTGCTGGCGGCCGATGGCACCTGGCCCGAGCGCATGCATGCAACGCAGCGGCAAGCCGTGGAAGGCCGCCTGGCCAGCCCCTGGCTGGTGGACGAGTTGCTGGCGGCCGACGACCCCGGGCTGCTGGCTCGGCTGCAGCGCGGGCTGCGTCAGCGCCTGCACGGCCTGGGCGGCCCGGCCTGTGCCGACAGCGCCCTGGACGCGGGCCGCTTCGACGAGCTCTGGCTCACCGGACTCGATGGCGCCAGCTTCGGGCTCGCGGCCGGGACCGATCGCCACCTCGTCGAGGCCGGCCACAGCCTGGCCACGGAGCCTTTGCGCCGCCTGCTCACCGAGCCGGCCGACAGCGCCGCGGCCGACGACACCGCGCCGCGCCCGATCGACTGCTTCATCAGCCATACCTCGTCCGACGCCGGCCTCGCGGGGCGGCTGTGCGAAGCGCTGGAGGCGCTGGGCCTGCGCTGCTGGATCGCGCCGCGCGACATTCCCGCCGGCCACAGTTATGCCGAAGGCATCATGACCGCGCTGCGCCGCTCGCGGGCACTGCTGCTGCTGCTGTCACCCGCGGCCCTGGCCTCGCAGCACGTGCAGCGCGAGCTCGAGCGCGCGGTGTCGTTGCGCTGCAAGGTGCTGCCGCTGCGCCTGGCGGCCGTGCAGCCGCAAGGGGCCTTCGAATACCTGCTCAGCGGCTGCCAGTGGACCGATGCCCTGCCCGGGGCCGATCTGCAGCCGGTGGTGGCGCGGCTGCACGACGGCCTGGCGCCGCGCGGCTGAGCGTGCGGCGCCGGGCGCCCGAGGGCGCTACGCGCTCGCCGCCGCGAGCGCCTGGTCGATGTCCCACAGGATGTCGTCGATGTGCTCCAGCCCGACGGAGATGCGCACCATGTCGGGCTCGACGCCGGCGGCGATCTGCTGCGCCGCGTCGAGCTGGCGGTGCGTGGTGCTGGCCGGGTGGCTGATCAGCGTGCGGGTGTCGCCGATGTTGACCAGGTGGCTCATGAAGCGGGCGCTTTCGATGAAGCGCACGCCCTGCTCGACACCACCCTGCACGCCGAAGGCCAGCAGGCCCGAGGCGCCGCGCATCTGGCACTGCAGCAGCGCGTGCTGCGGGTGCTCGGGCAGGCCCGGGTAGTTGACCCAGCGCACGCGCGCGTCATTGCGCAGGAACTTCGCCACCGCCAGCGCATTGCTGCAGTGCCGCTCCATGCGCAGCGGCAGCGTCTCCACGCCCTGCAGGATCTGCCAGGCACTCATCGGCGAGAGCGCGGCGCCGAAGACGCGCAGGCTCTCCATGCGGCAGCGCATGCTGAAGCCGAAATCGCCGAAGGTCTCGTAGAACTTCACGCCGTGGTAGCCCGGCGAGGGCTCGGTCATGCCCGGGAACTTGCCGTTGTCCCAGGGGAACCGGCCCCCCTCGACGACCACGCCGCCCAGCGTGGTGCCGTGGCCAGCCAGGTATTTGGTGGCGCTGTGCACCACGATGTCGGCCCCCAGCGCCAGCGGGTTGCACAGGCAGGGGCTGGGCACGGTGTTGTCGATCACCAGCGGCACGCCGTGCGCGTGCGCCACCTCGGCGATGGCGGCGATGTCCAGCACCACCAGGCTCGGGTTGCCCAGACTCTCGGCGAACACGGCACGCGTGTTCGGACGCATCGCGGCGGCAAAGGCTTCGGGCCGGGTGGCGTCGACGAAGCTGGTCTCGATGCCGAACTTCCTCAGGCTGACGGCCAGCATCGTGACGCTGCCGCCGTATAGCGCGCCGGCGGCCACCACGTGGTCGCCGGCCTGCAGGATCGTCATCAGCGCCATCGCCTCGGCCGCCATGCCGCTGCTGCCGGCCACCGCGGCGCGGCCGCCCTCGAGCGCGGCCACGCGCTCCTCCAGCGCCGCCACCGTGGGGTTGCTCAGGCGCGAATAGACGTTGCCGAAGGTCTGCAGGTTGAACAGGCTGGCCGCGTGCTCGGCGCTGTCGAAGACGAAGCTGGTCGTCTGGTAGATGGGCAGTGCGCGCGCCCCGGTGGCGGCATCGGGAATCTGCCCGGCATGGATGGCCAGGGTCTCGGGCTGGAAGCGATGGTCGGGCATGGTCGGTGCGCGGCGGTTCAGTGCGGGCGTGTGGCCGAGATCACCTGCGTGTTCACGCCCGCCCAGTGCAGGCCGCCGAAGAGCCGCGCGTGCTCGATCTTCGTGCAGCGGTTCATCACCGATTCCAGGCCCGCGGCGCGGGCGATCGCGTCGGCCTCGGCGCTGACCACGCCGATCTGCTGCCACAGCGCCTTCGCGCCGATGGCCACCGCGCTGCGCGCGATGGCCGGCACGTCCTCGGTCTTGCGGAACACATCGACCAGGTCGATCGCGAACGGGATGTCCTCGAGCCGGGCGTAGCAGGCCTGGCCCAGGATCTCGGGGTAGCGCGGGTTCACCGGCACGATGCGACGGCCCTGGCTCTGCAGGTACTTGGCCACGAAATTGCTGGGCCGGTGCCATTCGGCCGACAGGCCCACGATCGCGATCGTGCGGCTGGCCTGCAGGATACGGCGCAGCGTGGGGATGTCGTCGCTCATCCGCGCATCGTAGCCGGGCGGGCCGCTGCTAAACTGGACACCGTCAGGAGAGAGCCGGCCTCGTGCATCGAGCGGCCGCCGAAGGCGCAGGGCACGAGCCCGAACGCTCAGGCAAAAGGACTGACTTCCCACCTCACTGGAGAGAGGCCGCGCCCCGGCAACCGGCGCGCGGCCCACCGAAGGGGCAAGGGCCACCGACGGGGTGGCACCGAATCTCTCAGGTAAAGCGGACAGCGGGGGCCCGGATGCACGGCTGCGGCGGTGCAGGCCAGCCCTCCATCCGACCCGAGGATCCGCCCCATGCCCGAGCCCACCGCGCCGCTGCTGCAGACCCCGCTGCACGATCTGCACCTGCGCCTGGGCGCGCGCATGGTGCCCTTTGCCGGCTACGCGATGCCGGTGCAATACCCGTCCGGCGTGATCGCCGAGCACCGCCAGTGCCGCCGCGCCGCGGCGCTGTTCGACGTCTCGCACATGGGCCAGCTGCGGCTGGTGGGCGCCGGCGCCGCCGCCGCGCTGGAATCGCTGGTGCCGATGGACGTGGTGGATCTGGCGCCGGGCCGCCAGCGCTACGCCTACTTCACCAATGCCAGCGGCGGCCTGCTCGACGACCTGATGCTGGTGCGCACGCCGGCCGACGCGCGCGACGCCGGCTTCGGCGATGTCTTCGTCGTCGTCAACGCCGCCTGCAAGGACGCCGACACGCAGCACCTGCTCACGCAGATCGGCCACCGCTGCGCGGTGCGGCCCATGCCCGAGCGCGCGCTGCTGGCCCTGCAGGGGCCGCAGGCCGCGACCGTGCTGGCGCGGCTGCACGGCGGCGCGGCGCAACTGGCCTTCATGACCGGCGGGCTGTACCCGCTGGCCGGCGCGGTGTGCTTCGTCACGCGCTCGGGCTACACGGGCGAGGACGGCTTCGAGATCTCGGTGCCGGCCGCGGCCGCCACCGCGCTGGCCGAGTGGCTGCTGGCGCAGCCCGAGGTC
The DNA here is from genome assembly GCA_028872015.1 of Burkholderiales bacterium. Classification (GTDB taxonomy): domain Bacteria; phylum Pseudomonadota; class Gammaproteobacteria; order Burkholderiales; family Burkholderiaceae_C; genus Rubrivivax. The sequence continues at coordinate 21,918 of JAGWLO010000053.1, forward strand.
GCGCCCACCGGGCTGGGCGCGCGCGACACGCTGCGTCTGGAAGCCGGCCTGTGCCTGTACGGAAGCGACATCGACACCACCACCAGCCCGGTCGAGGCCGGCCTGGCCTGGGCGATCCAGAAGGTGCGGCGCCCGGGCGGCGCACGCGCCGGCGGCTACCCCGGCGCCGACGTGATCGAGGCCCACCTGGCCGGCGCGGCGCCGAGCCGGCGCGTCGGCCTGGTCGGGCTCGAGCGCGTGCCGGTGCGCGCCGGCACGCCGCTGTTCGACGCCCACGGCCACGCGCTGGGCCGCGTCACCAGCGGCACGCTGGCCCCCACCGTCGACCAGGCGATCGCGATGGCCTACCTGCCACGCGACCACGCGTTGCCGGCGCACGAGGTGTACGCCGAGGTGCGCGGCAAGCGCCTGCCCATGCGCGTGACGCCGCTGCCCTTCACGCCCCACCGCTACCACCGCTGAACCCCCACCGGCCTCGTCGCCCACACCCCCAGGAGCCCCGCCCATGACGACCATGTACACGCCCGACCACGAGTGGATCAACATCGAGGACCACGAGGCCGCCGTGGTCGGCATCACGCACCACGCGCAGGACGCCCTGGGCGACGTCGTCTTCGTCGATCTGCCCGAGGTGGGCCGCACCTACCGCAAAGGCGAGGTGGCGGGCGTGGTCGAGTCGGTGAAGGCCGCCGCCGACCTGTACATGCCCGTCACGGGCGAGGTGGTCGAAGTCAACGAGGCGCTGCGCGCCGACCCGGCGCTGGCCAACACCGACCCGCTGGGCAACGGCTGGTTCTTCAAGGTGCACGTGGCGAACATGGCCGAGTTCGACCAGCTGATGGACCCGCCGGGGTACGACGCCCTGCTCAAGACGCTCTGAACCCACCCGCACCCCGCCATGCTCATGTCCGCGCTCCAGCCGCTTGCCGAACTCGAGAACCCGGCCGAGTTCGCCGCCCGCCACATCGGCCCCGATGCCGACGACGAGGCGCACATGCTGTCGGCCATCGGCGCCGGAATCCCCCGCCTCACGCGCCAGGCGCTGATCGAGGCCATCGTGCCGCGCAGCATCGCACGCACGCAGCCGATGCGGCTGCCGGCCCCGGCGACCGAAGCCCAGGCGCTGGCCGAACTGCGCGCGCTGGCGGCGCAGAACCGGGTGCTGAAGAGCTTCATCGGCCAGGGCTACCACGGCACCCACACGCCGGGCGTCATCCTGCGCAACATCCTCGAGAACCCGGCCTGGTACACGGCGTACACGCCGTACCAGGCCGAGATCAGCCAGGGCCGGATGGAAGCGCTGGTCAACTTCCAGACCATGGTCTGCGACCTCACCGGCATGGCCATCGCGAACGCTTCCATGCTGGACGAAGCCACCGCCGCGGCCGAGGCCATGACGCTGGCCAGGCGCTCGGTGAAGAGCAAGAGCGACACCATCGTCGTCGCCGGTGACTGCCACCCGCAGACCATCGAGGTGGTGCAGACGCGCGCCAGTCCCCTCGGCCTGAAGGTCGCGCTGGCCAACTCCGGGCCCGAGTGGGACGCGTTGATCGCCGGCGGCGACTACTTCGCCGCGATGATCGGCTACCCAACCACCAGCGGCAGCATCCACGACGTGCGCGCCGACGTGCCCACGGTGCACGCCAAGGGCGCGGCCTTCATCGTCTGCGCCGACCTGCTGGCGTTGACGCTGCTCACGCCGCCCGGCGAATGGGGCGCGGACATCGTCGTCGGCACCACGCAGCGCTTCGGCGTGCCGATGGGCGCCGGCGGCCCGCACGCGGCCTACATGGCCTGCCGCGACGAGTGGAAGCGCAGCCTGCCCGGCCGCCTGGTGGGCGTGAGCGTGGACGCGCACGGCGCCCCCGCCTACCGCCTGGCGCTGCAGACGCGCGAGCAGCACATCCGCCGCGAGAAGGCCACCAGCAACATCTGCACCGCGCAGGTCCTGCTGGCGGTGATCGCCAGCATGTACGCGGTCTACCACGGCCCCGCGGGCCTGAAGCGCATCGCGCAGCGCGTGGCCAGCTACGCCGCGATCCTGGCCGCCGGCCTGCGCGAACTCGGCCACGCGCCGCGCACCGAGCGCGGTGCCTTCGACACCGTCTCGCTGCAGACCGACGGCCGCACCGGCTTCTACGTCGACAAGGCGCTGGCGGCCGGCATGAACCTGCGGCGCTACCGCGAGTGGGGCGACGCCTACCTCAGCATCACGCTGGACGAGACGACCACCCGCGACGACATCGTGGCGCTGTGGCGCGTGTTCGCGCAGGACGGCCAGGTCCTGCCCGGCTTCGAGGCCTTCGAGAAGGGCGTGGACAGCCTGATTCCCGAAGGGCTGCGCCGCACCAGCGCCTTCCTCACGCACCCGGTGTTCAACACGCACCACAGCGAAACGCAGATGCTGCGCTACATCCGCAGCCTGTCGGACAAGGACCTGGCGCTGGACCGCAGCATGATCCCGCTGGGCAGCTGCACCATGAAGCTCAACGCCACGAGCGAGATGATCCCCATCACCTGGCCCGAGTTCGCGCAGGTGCACCCCTACGCGCCACGCGATCAGCTGGCCGGCACCTGGGCGCTGAACGACCAGCTGTGCGCCTGGCTGGCGCAGGCCACCGGCTACGCCGGCGTGAGCCTGCAGCCGAACGCGGGCTCGCAGGGCGAGTACGCCGGGTTGCTGGTGATCAAGGCCTGGCACGCCAGCCGCGGCCAGGCCCACCGCGACATCTGCCTCATCCCCGAGAGCGCGCACGGCACCAACCCGGCCAGTGCGCAGATGGCCGGCCTGCGCGTGGTCGTCACGAAATGCGACGCGATGGGTAACGTCGACATGGACGACCTGGCCGCCAAGTGCGCACAGCACAGCGCCGAGCTGGCCGCGGTGATGATCACCTACCCCAGCACGCATGGCGTGTTCGAGGTGCGCGTGCAGGAGCTGTGCGCGCTGGTGCACCAGCACGGCGGCCGCGTCTACGTGGACGGCGCCAACATGAACGCGCTGGTGGGCGTGGCCGCACCCGGCGAGTTCGGCGGCGACGTCAGCCACCTCAACCTGCACAAGACCTTCTGCATCCCGCACGGCGGCGGCGGCCCGGGCGTGGGGCCGGTGGCGGTGGTGGCCGACCTGGTGCCCTTCCTGCCCGCGCACCGCACGGCCGGTCTCGGCGGCGCGCAGAGCGTGGGCGCGGTCAGCGCCGCGCCGCTGGGCAATGCCGGGGTGCTGCCGATCAGCTGGATGTACTGCCGCATGATGGGCGCCGAGGGGCTGCGCGCCGCCACCGAAGTGGCCATCCTCTCGGCCAACTACATCGCGGCGCAGCTGGCCGACCACTACCCGGTGCTGTACTCGGGCGGCAACGCGGCGCTCAAGGGGGGCGGCGTGGCGCACGAGTGCATCCTCGACCTGCGGCCCATCAAGGACCGCACCGGCATCAGCGCGGAAGACGTGGCCAAGCGCTTGATCGACTACGGCTTCCACGCCCCGACGCTCAGCTTTCCGGTGCCGGGCACGCTGATGATCGAGCCCACCGAGAGCGAGCCGCGCGCCGAGCTCGACCGCTTCATCGCCGCGATGGTGGCGATCCGGGCCGAGATCGCGCAGGTGGAGTCCGGCGCCTGGCCGCGCGAGGACAACCCGCTCAAGCACGCCCCCCACACCGCGCCGGCGCTGCTGGCCGCCGACTGGCCCCATGCCTACAGCCGCGAGCAGGCGGCGTATCCCCTGCCGGCGCTGCAGCGGCAGAAGTACTGGGCGCCGGTGGGCCGCGTGGACAACGTGCACGGCGACCGGCATCTGTTCTGCAGCTGCGTGCCGATGGCCGACGCGGCCCTTTAGGCCGCGGCGCGCCGGGCCGGCCACGCCACGCGGGCTCAAGGCCCGGGTGCAACGGCCGATACAGAGCCAGGGGCGTCGGTCTGCCTGGAGCAGGCCGGCGCCACCCGCGCCATGCCCCCGCCCGAGCCGCCCACCCCTTCCCCCGCCCCGGCGCCTCCCGCTGCCGCATCGTTCTGGGCCGACCCGACCCCGGCGCGTCTGCCGCAGCGGCTGCGGCGACGGCTGGCCGCGCTGGGCCTGGTGGGCGCCCTGATGGTGGCGCTGCCGCTGGTGCAGCTGCTGCGCTTCCAGAACGCCTCGGAAGCCGATCTCCTGCAGGCCCGCACCCGCCTGGACCCCGTGGGGCGCACGGTGGCGGTCGAGCGCAGCCTGCTGGCCCACCGCCATCTGGCCGACCGGCTGCTGGGCGGCCCGGCGGGTCGCCAACCCGACCACGCATCCACGCCCGACCGCGAACTCGAGGCCTTGCGTGCGCAGCGCCAGGCCGACGTCGACCAGCGCATCGCGGCGCTCATGGCGGCGCTCGTCGGCGGTGGCTGGCAGGCCGCCGTCGTCGAGGCGCAGGCCCTGCAGCACGACTGGTCGCGGCTGGCCGCCGAGGTGCAGGCGCACCGCATCGACGCGACGCAGAGCGATCACGCGCACCGGCTGCTGATCGAGCATTGCCTGCAGGTGATCGACCTGCTGGGCAACGAGGCCCGGGCGGCGCTGCTCCAACGCCAGCATCGGATCTGGCTCGTGGCCGCCGTCGTCGCCTTGCTGACGCTGGTGGCGACGGGCCTGCTGGGGTCGGTGCGGCGCGGTCTGCACGCGCTCGCCGGCGCGGCGGCCCCCGGGCAGGGCCCGGCGCCGCGCGGCGCTACCGATGAGGCCGGCCGCCTGCTGCAGCGCCTGCGCGCCGGCCCCGAGACGGTGCCGTCCGCTGTGCCGTCCGCCGCGGAAGTGCCGCACGCCGCGCCCCAGCCGACGCTGCCCGGGCCGCTGTAGGCAGCAGCGCGCCACCTGCGACCACCGAGACCAGCGGCCTGGCCTGCCACGTCATCGCCACCTCGTTCACCGTCAACGGCCTGACGAGCCTGATCCACAACGCGGTGCCGCGCAACGCTGGCCGACAGGGTCCGGGTCGAGGCCGTCTTCGTCACCACGCGGGGCCCGAAGCTGGACCAGGACTTCAGCATCGACCGCTGAGGGCCTGCAATTGCCCGGCCGCGGCACGCTCCGGTGCACCGCAGCGCGCGCGCTTCAGCCGCGGTAGAGGTACAGGCCTGCGCACAGCGCCGTGCCGATGAGGTACATCAGCAACGTGTTGCCGACGAGGTACGGGTAGGCCATCAGCGCCACGCCCAGCCAGAGCGTCACCGGCCGCTCGCGCTGGCGGCCGAGGCGGAACGCCACCATCCCCACGAGGCCGAAGACGATGGCGCCGAAGAGGTAGGCAGGGCTGGGCAGGCTCAGCCCCAAGGACTGCAG
>JAGWLO010000128.1 GCA_028872015.1 Burkholderiales bacterium
CCGCCGCGGGCGATGCCACCGCGGCGCCGGCCGACCCGGCGGGCAGTGCCGCCGCCGGCCCGCCGCCGGCCACCGCCGCCCTGCGCCCCTGATCGACGCCGGGCCGTGCCGGGCGGCAATCCGTCCGCGGCCGGTGCAACCTGTCGCACGGCGCTGGCGGCCGCCGCGGTGGCCGCGGCACAGTCGGGCCATTCCACCCTGGCCCGGAGCCCCACCATGCCCCTCACCCTGCCCACCGTCACCCGCCGCCGCGCCGCCACCGCGCTGTGCGCCTGCGCCCTGGCCTACAGCGCTGCCGGCCACGCCGCCGACGCCGAGGAGGCGCGCGCCGTGGGCAGCTTTGAGGCCATCGCCCTGCACGGCAGCATCGATCTCGTCGTGCGCCAGGGCCCGCAGACGACGCTGCGGGTGCAGGCCGACGCCAAGCTGCTGCCGCGGGTGGAGACGCAGATCGAGAGCGGCCCGCACGGCGCCACGCTGCAGGTGCGGCTGCGGCGCGATGGCGCGGGCTGGTCCGGTTGGGGCGAGGGCTCGCCGGTGCGGGTGAGCGTGGTCACGCCCAGGCTGAGCGCGGTCTCCTCCGCCGGCGCGGGCGACATCCGGGTCGAGGCTTTCAGCACGCCGGCGCTGGCGCTTTCGCTGTCGGGCTCGGGCGACGCCAGGCTCGACCAGCTCAGCACCGAGGCGCTGGAGGTCAACATCGCCGGCGCCGGCGATGTCAGCGGCAGCGGCAAGGCCACGCGACTTCAGGTCAGCATCGCCGGCAGTGGCGACGTGGCGCTGCAGCAGCTGCAATCCGACGACGTGCGCATCACCATCGCCGGCAGCGGCGACGCCGCGGTGCAGGCGCAGAAGACCCTGGACGTGCGCATCGCCGGCAGCGGCGATGTCACCTACGCCGGCAACGCGGCGCTCAAGAGTCACATCGCAGGCAGCGGCAGCGTCACCCGCAAGTAGGCCCGAGGCGCAGGGCTTGCGGCCCGGCGTGGCCGCCGCGCGACAGCCGCTGGCGACAATCGGCCCGTGTCGTCGCCTGCCTGCCCGCCCTCCCGCCCGCCTGGCCTCCCGCCGCTGCCCACCTGGCGCCACCCCGAGTTCGCGCGTGGCGTGCGCGAGATGGTCGGCACCGCCATCGGCATCGCCGCCTGGGGCCTGATCACCGGCGTGGCGATGGGCAAGTCGGGCCTGCCGCTGCCCCTGATGGTGCTGATGTCGCTGATCGTGTTCGCCGGCAGCGCGCAGCTCGCGGTGCTGCCGCTGCTCGGCGCCGGCGCGCCGGCCTGGGTGGTGTGGGCCACGGCGCTGTGCGTCAACCTGCGCTTCGTCATCTTCAGCGCCCAGTGGCGCGCCTACTTCATGGCCTACCCGCTGCGCCAGCGCCTGTGGCTGGCCCACTTCACGGCCGACCTCAACTACGTGCTGTTCATGCGCCGCTTCCCCAAGCCCGAGCCGGCGCCCGAGCAGCTGCCGTACTTCTGGGGCGGCGCGGTCACCAACTGGGTGGCGTGGCAGGCGCCGTCCATCGCGGGCCTGTTTCTCGCTGACGTGGTGCCGGTGCAGTGGGGCATCGGCTTCGCCGGCACGCTGGCGCTGCTGGCGCTGGCCTGCTCGCTGCTGAACGACCGCGCCACGGCCGTGGCCGGCGGCGTCGCGGGCTGCGCGGCGGTGGCCGCCTACGCGCTGCCGTACAAGCTCGACATCGTGGTCGCGATCGCCGCCGCGGTGTCGATCGGCCTGCTCATCGACCACAGCACGCCGCGCCCGGCGCTGCCGGTGGACGACCGGACATGAGCCTGCTCCGGGCCGCCCCCAGCAGGCTCGCGCCCCCTCGCGGGGGCGGCGCCGCAGGCGCCTGGGGGGCCGAATGAGCGCCCTGGCGGCGACCTGGCACCAGCTGCTGGCCATCTTCGGCCTGGCGGTGATCACGGTGCTCACGCGCGGCTTCTTCTACCTCACGGAGCGCGAGATCCCGATCCCGGCCTGGCTGCGCCAGGGCCTGCGCTACGCCCCGCTGGCCGCGCTGCTGGCGGTGGTGGTGCCCGAGGTGGTGATGGTGCAGGGCCGGCTCATCGGCACGTGGCACGACGCGCGGCTGTACGCCGCGGCCGCGGGGGCGGCCTACTTCTTCTGGCGCCGCGGCATCCTGGGCACCATCGTGGTCGGCATGGCCGTGCTGCTGCCGCTGCGGCTGGGGCTGGGCTGGTAGGCCGGCCGCGCCGGGGGGCGTCCCTAGAATCCCGCATCCATCCCTGCCCCCTTGCCGGAGACCGCCGCCTCATGAACGTGCTGCGCCTTGCCGACCTCATCGCCCAGGGCCGCGTCGCCGGCCGGCGCGTCTTCATCCGTGCCGACCTCAACGTGCCGCAGGACCACTCGCCCGAGGGCCGCGGCCGCATCACCGAGGACACCCGCATCCGCGCCAGCGTGCCCTGCATCCGCATGGCGCTGGACGCCGGTGCCGCGGTGATGGTCACCTCGCACCTGGGCCGGCCGACCGAGGGCGCGTTCAAGCCCGAGGACTCGCTGGCGCCGGTGGCCGCGCGGCTGGCCGAGCTGCTCGGCTGCCCGGTGCCGCTGGTGGCCGACTGGGTCGACGGCGTGGCCGTCGCGCCGGGCCAGGTGGTGCTGCTCGAGAACTGCCGCCTCAACCAGGGCGAGAAGAAGAACGACCCGGTGCTGGCCCGGAAGATGGCCGCGCTGTGCGACATCTTCGTGCACGACGCCTTCGGCACCGCGCACCGCGCCGAGGCCAGCACCTACGGCATCGCCGAGTACGCGCCCATCGCCTGCGCCGGCCCGCTGCTGGCGGCCGAGATCGACGCCATCACGCAGGCGCTCAGCGCACCCCGTCGGCCGCTGCTGGCCATCGTGGCCGGCAGCAAGGTCAGCACCAAGCTGACCATCCTGCAGAGCCTGGCGGCCAAGGTCGACGGCCTGATCGTGGGCGGCGGCATCGCCAACACCTTCCTGCTCGCCGCGGGCCTGCCGATCGGCAAGAGCCTGGCCGAGCCCGATCTGGTGGGCCAGGCGCGCGCCGTGATCGAGGCGATGAAGGCCCGCGGCGCCGCGGTGCCGATGCCGGTCGACGTCGTCACGGCCCAGGCCTTCAGGGCCGATGCGCCGGCGACGGTGAAGGCCGCGGCCGAGGTGGCGGCCGACGACCTCATCCTCGACATCGGCCCGCAGACCGCGGCCATGCTCGCGGGGCAGCTGAAGGCGGCCGGCACGATCGTCTGGAACGGCCCGGTCGGCGTGTTCGAATTCGAGGGCTTCGCCCACGGCACCGAAACGATCGCGCGCGCGATCGCGGCCAGCCCGGCGTTCAGCATCGCCGGCGGCGGCGACACGCTGGCGGCGATCGCCAAGTACGGCATCGAGGCCGACGTGGGCTACATCTCCACCGGCGGCGGGGCCTTCCTCGAGGTGCTGGAAGGCAAGACGCTGCCGGCGTTCGAGATCCTGAGCCGCCGCGCGGCCGGCCTGTCGGCACCGTAACCGCGTGAAATCGGCGCCCGGTGGCGCCGCCCATAATGCCCGGCGCGAGCCCGGCCCCGGGCACGCCAGGAGCCTAATCCCATGAGCCGCGCCACCAAGATCGTCGCCACCCTCGGCCCCGCCTCCAGCGACCCCGAGGTGCTCGAGCGGCTGCTGCGCGCCGGCGTCGACGTGGTGCGGCTGAACTTCAGCCACGGCCGGGCGCAGGACCACATCGCGCTGGCCGGCCTGGTGCGCGAGATCGCGCTGAAGGTGGGCAAGCCGGTGGCGCTGATGGCCGACCTGCAGGGGCCGAAGATCCGGGTCGGCAAGTTCGTCGAGGGCAAGGTGCTGCTCGTGGCCGGGGCCGCGTTCGTGCTCGATGCCCAGCGCACCGAGCCGGGCGACATCGACGCCGTGGGCCTGGACTACAAGGAGCTGCCGCGCGACGTGCGCCCCGGCGACACGCTGCTGCTCAACGACGGGCTCATCAAGCTCAGCGTCGAGCGCGTGCTGGGCGAGCAGGTGCACACGCGCGTGGTGGTCGGCGGCGTGCTGTCCAACAACAAGGGCATCAACAAGGCCGGCGGCGGCCTCACCGCCCCCGCGCTCACGGCCAAGGACATGGACGACATCCGGACGGCGGTGTCGTTCCAGTGCGACTACCTGGCGGTGAGCTTCCCGAAGAACGCCACCGACATGGAGATGGCGCGCCAGCTCGCCAACGTCGCCGGCGAGGCCACGCGGCACCGCCCGGCGATGATCGCCAAGATCGAGCGCAGCGAGGCGATCCCGCACCTCGAGGCGATCCTGCGCGCCAGCGACGGCATCATGGTGGCGCGCGGCGACCTGGCCGTGGAGGTGGGCAACGCGGCCGTGCCGGCGCTGCAGAAACGCATGATCCGGATGGCGCGCGAGATGGACCGCGTGGTCATCACCGCCACCCAGATGATGGAAAGCATGATCCTGGCGCCGGTGCCCACGCGGGCCGAGGTCAGCGACGTGGCCAACGCCGTGCTCGACGGCACCGACGCCGTGATGCTGAGCGCCGAGACCGCGGCCGGCAGGTACCCGGTCGAGACCGTGGAGCAGATGGCGCAGATCGCGCTGGAGGCCGAGCTTGCCGAAGAGCTGCGGCTGGACGCCGACTTCACCAACAAGCGCTTCGGCCGCATCGACCAGAGCATCGCCATGGGGGCGCTGTTCACCGCCCACCACCTGGGCTGCAAGGCCATCATCGCGCTCACCGAATCGGGCTCGACGGCGCTGTGGATGAGCCGCTACCACATCAAGGTGCCGATCTACGGCCTGACCTCGCAGACGACCTCGGAGCGCCGCATGACGCTGTACCGCAACGT
>JAGWLO010000129.1 GCA_028872015.1 Burkholderiales bacterium
TACGGCGGGGGCGGGAAGGTCTTCGATTGGTCACTGATTCCAGCAAGCGTGCCCCTTCCGGTCGTTTTGTCTGGTGGGTTGAATCCTGCCAATGTGATCGATGGGGTGCTTCGCGTCCGGCCCTGGGCCGTTGACGTGAGCTCCGGCGTGGAGATCGGCAAGGGCATCAAGAGTGCGCCGCTGATGCGCCGGTTCTGCAAGGCAGTGCGCGAGGCCGACGACCGCCTCGGCGCCTGATGGCCGCGGCCCCGGGGCCGCCCCATCCAAGGAACCCACCACCATGTTCGACTACCACCAGCCCGATGCGCGCGGGCATTTCGGTCCCGTCAACGGCACCACCTACGGAGGCACCTTCGTCGCCGAGACGCTGATCCATGCCCTGCACGAGCTCGAGGCGGCCTACGCGCACTACCGCGGCGACCCGGCCTTCAGGGCCGAGTTCGCGCACGAACTCAAGCATTTCGTCGGCCGGCCGAGTCCGGTCTACCACGCCGCGCGGCTGTCGCGCGAGATCGGCGGCGCGCAGATCCACCTCAAGCGCGAAGACCTCAACCACACCGGCGCGCACAAGATCAACAACACCATCGGGCAGGCGCTGCTGGCTCGGCGCATGGGCAAGCCGCGCGTGATCGCCGAGACCGGCGCCGGCCAGCATGGCGTGGCCACCGCCACCATCTGCGCGCGCTACGGCATGGAATGCGTGGTCTACATGGGCAGCGAGGACGTCAAGCGGCAGAGCCCCAACGTCTACCGCATGCACCTGCTGGGCGCCAAGGTGGTGCCGGTGGAAAGCGGCAGCAAGACGCTGAAGGACGCGCTGAACGAGGCCCTGCGCGACTGGGTGACGAACGTCGAGAACACCTTCTACATCATCGGCACCGTCGCCGGCCCGCACCCCTACCCGATGATGGTGCGCGACTTCCAGCGCGTCATCGGTGACGAATGCCTGGTGCAGATGCCCGAGCAGATCGGCCGGCAGCCCGACGCCGTGATCGCCTGCGTGGGTGGCGGCAGCAACGCGATGGGCCTGTTCTACCCGTACATCCCGTTCGAGGGCACCCGCCTCATCGGCGTGGAGGCCGCGGGCCAGGGCCTGGCCAGCGGCAAGCATGCGGCCAGCCTGTCGGCCGGCACGCCGGGCGTGCTGCACGGCAACCGCACCTACCTGCTGCAGGATGCGAACGGCCAGATCACCGAGACGCACAGCATCTCCGCCGGCCTCGACTACCCCGGCGTCGGCCCCGAGCACGCCTACCTCAAGGACATCGGCCGCGCTGAATACGTAGCCATCTCCGACACCGAAGCGCTGAGCGCCTTCCACCGCCTGTGCCGCACCGAAGGCATCATCCCGGCGCTCGAGTCCAGCCATGCGGTGGCCTACGCCATGCAACTGGCGGCCACGATGGGGCCCGACCGGCACCTGCTGGTGAACCTGAGCGGTCGCGGCGACAAGGACATCGGCACCGTGGCCGACCTGAGCGGGGCCGACTTCTACTGCCGGCCCTCGTGCCGCGGCCAGAGCGTGAAGGGCGGTGCCCTGTGAGCCGCATCGCGGCCACGCTGGCGGCGCTGAAGGCGCAGGGCCGCACGGCGCTGATCCCCTACGTCACGGCCGGCGACCCGTGCGCCGACGGCACGCCGGCGATCATGCAGGCGCTGGCCGACGGCGGCGCCGACATCATCGAGCTCGGCGTGCCCTTCTCCGACCCGATGGCCGACGGCCCGGTGATCCAGAAGGCCAGCGAGCGCGCGCTGGCGCGCGGCATCGGCGCGCCCCAGGTGCTGGCGATGGTGCGCGAGTTCCGCGCGCGCAACGCCACCACGCCGGTGGTGCTGATGGGCTACGCCAACCCGATCGAGCGCTACGACCAGCGCGCGGGTGGGGACGGCGCCGGCAGCGCCTTCATTCGCGACGCCGCCGCCGCCGGCGTCGACGGCCTGCTGGTGGTGGACTACCCGCCCGAGGAATGCGAGGCCTTCGCCGCGCGGCTGAAGGCGGTCGGGCTGGATCTCATCTTCCTGCTCGCGCCCACCAGCACCGACGAGCGGATGCAGCAGGTGGGCCGCATCGCCACCGGCTACGTGTACTACGTGTCCCTGAAGGGCGTGACCGGCGCCGGGCACCTGGACGTGGCCGCGGTGGCCGCGATGCTGCCGCGCATCCGCGCCCATGTCGGCGTGCCGGTGGGCGTGGGCTTCGGCATCCGCGACGCCGCCACCGCGCGCGCCGTGGCCGCAGTCGCCGATGCGGTGGTGATCGGCTCGCGGCTGATCCAGATTCTCGAATCCGAGACGCGCCACAATGCGGCCCCCGCCGAGCGCATCGCGAGCGCCGCCGCCGCGGCCCGGGCCTTCATGGCCGAGATCCGCACCGCGCTGGACGCCTGAGGAGCAAACACGCATGAGTTGGCTCGAGAAACTGCTGCCGCCCAAGATCCAGCCCACCGACCCGGCCGGGCGCCGCGCCGTGCCCGAGGGTCTGTGGATCAAGTGCCCGTCGTGCGAGACGGTGCTGTACAAGACCGACCTCGAGCAGAACTTCAACGTCTGCCCCAAGTGCGACCACCACCACCGCATCGGTGCACGGGCACGGCTGAACGCCTTTCTCGACCCCGAGGGACGCTGGGAGATCGGGCAGGAGGTGATGCCGGTCGACCCGCTCAAGTTCAAGGACAGCAAAAAGTACCCCCAGCGCCTGAAGGACGCACTGGAGGCCACCGGCGAGACCGACGCGCTGGTGGTGATGGGCGGCGCGGTGATGAGCGTGCCCCTGGTCGCGGCCTGCTTCGAGTTCGAGTTCATGGGGGGCTCGATGGGCTCGGTGGTGGGCGAGCGGTTCGTGCGCGGCGTCGAATCGGCGGTGGAGCAGAAGCTGCCCTTCGTCAGCTTCGCCTCCACCGGCGGCGCGCGCATGCAGGAAGGCCTGCTGAGCCTGCTGCAGATGGCCAAGACCAATGCCGCGCTGACCCGCCTGGCCAAGGCCCGGCTGCCCTACATCAGCGTGCTGACCGACCCGACCATGGGCGGCGTCTCCGCCAGCTTCGCCTTCGTCGGCGACGTCGTCATCGCCGAGCCCAAGGCCCTGATCGGCTTTGCCGGCCCGCGCGTGATCGAGAACACCGTGCGCGAGAAGCTGCCCGAAGGCTTTCAGCGCAGCGAGTTCCTGCTCGGCACCGGCGCCCTCGACATGATCTGCGACCGTCGCCAGCTGCGCGCCACCGTGGCGCGTTGCGTCGCGATGCTGCAGCGGCAAAGCGCCGACGCGGTCGCCTGAGCGGGCCCGTGCACGCGCCGCAGACGCTGGCCGACTGGCTCGCGCATTGCGCGCGCCTGCATCCGGCCACGATGGACCTGTCGCTGGAGCGCACGGCCGAGGTGGCGCGGCGGCTGGAGATCCGCTTCACCGCGCCCGTCATCACCGTGGCCGGCACCAACGGCAAGGGCAGCACCTGCGCCATGCTCGAGGCCATCGCGCGCCAGGCCGGCTATCGCGTGGGCCTGTACCAGAAGCCCGAGCTGCTGCACTTCGAGGAACGCTGCCGCATCGACGGCGCGGCGGTGGCGGCCGCGGACCTGGTGCCGCAGTTCGCGGCCGTGGAGGCCGCCCGCGGCGACATCACGCTGACCCAGTTCGAGTTCAGCACACTGGCCATCGCGCGGCTGCTGTCGCAGGCGCCGCTGGACCTGGTGATCCTCGAGGTGGGGCTGGGCGGGCGCTTCGATTCGGTCAATGCCTTCGAGCCCGATGCCGTGGTCATCACCAGCATCGCGCTCGACCACATGGCCTGGCTGGGCCCCGACCGCGAGAGCATCGGGCTGGAGAAGGCGCATGTCATGCGCGCCGGCAAGCCGGCGATCGTCAGCGACCCGGTGCCGCCGGCGAGCGTGATCGCCCATGCCCGGGCGATCGGCGCCGACCTCTGGCTCGTGGGGCGCGACTTCACTCACGCCGGCGACCGCCAGCAATGGGGCTGGAGCGGGCATCACGCCGGAGCCCGGCGGCGCTACCACGGCCTGGCGTATCCGGCGCTGCGCGGCGCCAACCAGCTGCTCAACGCAGCCGGCGCGATCGCGGCGCTGGAGTCGCTGCGCGAACGGCTGCCGATCACCGCGCAGGCGGTGCGCACGGGGCTGGCGATGGTCGACCTGCCGGGGCGCTTCCAGATCGTGCCGGGGCAGCCCGCCCTGGTGCTGGACGTGGCGCACAACCCGCAGGCGGTGGCGGCGCTGGCGCTCAACCTCGATGCGATGGGCTTCTTTCCGCGCACCCATGCCGTGTTCGGCGCCATGGCCGACAAGGACATCGCGGCGATGCTGGCGCACATCGCGCCGCTGGTCGACGCCTGGTACTGCTGCAGCCTGCCCGGTGCCCGCGCCGCGCGCGCCGAGGACCTCGCCGAGCGCGTGCTGGCGGCTTGTGCGGCCGGAGCGGCCGGAGCCGCCGGCGCCGCCCCGCGCGGGGCGGCGGTGCATACCTTCGACGGGCCCGCCGAGGCCTTGCGCCACGCCGTGGCCGCCGCAGACCCGGCCGATAGAATCGTGGTCTTCGGGTCCTTCCTCACCGTGGGCGGCGTGCTCAAGGAAGGCCTGCCCCGGCTGACGGCCGCCCACGTCGGCTGACCGACCGCCCCCGGCGCCACCGCGTCGGCCCGAGCCCTGCTGCATGCGCCTTCCGTTCCTGCGACCCAAGCCCGATCCCGCGGCCGCGCCGGCACCGGCTCGCCGCGCGCGCGGCGCCGGCGCCCCCGAGCCGGGCGCGGTGGAGCTGGCGCGCAACCGCGCCCGCCGGCGCCTGGCGG
>JAGWLO010000054.1 GCA_028872015.1 Burkholderiales bacterium
GGCGGCCAGCGGCGGGGGCGGCGGGGGCGCCAGCGGGACCACCTCGGGCACCGGCACCTGCGGCATGGCCGGCGGCGGCGTGGTCGGCGGCGGCAGCACGGCCGGCGGGGGCGGCGGCTCAACGCGGCGCTCCTCGATCAAGCGGGTCTCGATCGGCGAGCGCACCACGTCCACCACCCGCTGCGCCAGCCCGGTGACCAGTGCCCAGGCCAGCAGCAGGTGCATCGCCACCACCAGGCCGATGCCGCCCAGCGAGCGCTTGGGGGCGTAGCCCTGCGGCGACGGCGCCGCCATGCCGGCGTGGCTGACCCTCATCGGGCGCAGGCGCTGCCGCGGCAGCGAGGCTGGATCAGAACCGGTTCGCGCATGGCGGGCATCGAAGGTCGGACAGCGAGGCAGAAAACGAAGCGGGAGAGCAGGCGGCGCAGGAAGCAAGCGGGGCGACAGCAACCCGTCGTTGCGTTACCTGACGAGGCGTTGCAAGTTGCCTGCCAGCGGCGGGGGGCTACCGCGGCGCGAGCGAGCTCACCGCCTCGTTGCAACCGAGCAATTGTCGACACCGGAAGGTGCCATCGACTTGACGGCGACGCGTCAATTCCGTGACTGTCGCAGACACACGACAGAAACGCTGTTACACGCGCGCACCCACCCAGCCCGCCACCGTGGCCAGCGCCTGCGGCAGGGCCGCGGCGTCGCTGCCCCCGGCCATCGCCAGGTCGGGCTTGCCGCCCCCCTTGCCGCCCACCTGCAGGGCGACGAAGTTCACGAGCTCGCCGGCCTTGATGCGCGCACCCGGGCGGGCCAGCACGTCGGCAGTGACGCCGGCGGCCAGCTGGACCTTGCCGCCGTCCACCGCGGCCAGCACGATGGCGGCCGACTTCAGCTTGTCCTTGAGCCTGTCCAGCGTCTCGCGCAGCGCCTTCGCATCGGCGCCGTCCAGCAGGGCGGCCAGCACCCGGATGCCCTGCACGTCGACCGCCTGCGCCAGCAGCTCGTCGCCCTGAGCCGAGGCGAGCCGGCCCTTCAGCGCCACGATCTCGCGCTCGAGCGCGCGCACCTGGTCGAGCACCGCGCCCACGCGGCCCGGCACCTCGGCCGGCGTCACCTTCAGCGCACCGGCCACCGCGCCCATGCGGCCCTCCAGCTGCTGCAGGTAGGCCAGCGCGTTGTCGCCGGTGACGGCCTCGACGCGGCGGATGCCGGCGGCCACGCCGCTTTCGGCCACGATCTTGAACAGGCCGATGTCGCCGGTGCGCGCCACGTGCGTGCCGCCGCACAGCTCGCGGCTGCTGCCGATGTCGAGCACGCGCACCTCGTCGCCGTACTTCTCGCCGAACAGCATCGTGGCGCCGAGCTTGTGCGCCTCTTCCAGCGGCAGCACGCGCGCCACGGTGGCCGCGTTGGCCAGGATCTCGGCGTTGACGATCGCCTCGACCTGCGCCAGCTGCGCATCGCTCAGCGGCGCGCCGTGCACGAAGTCGAAGCGCGTGCGCGCGGCCGTCACGAGCGAGCCCTTCTGCTGCACATGGGCGCCCAGCACCTCGCGCAGCGCCTTGTGCATCAGGTGCGTGACGCTGTGGTTGCGCATGGTGCGGGCGCGCTGCACGCCGTCGACCCGGGCCACGAAGCGGTCGCCCACCTCGACTTCGCCCTCGACGATGCGGCCCTGGTGGCCGTGCACGCTGGCCTGCACCTTCACCGTGTCTTCGACCACCACGCGGGCGCGCGCATTGCGCAGCTCGCCGGCGTCGCCGGCCTGGCCGCCGCTCTCGGCGTAGAACGGCGTGTGGTCGAGCACGATCAGCACGTCGTCGCCGGCGCGGGCGCGGTTGACCGGGCTGCCGTCGATGTACAGGGCGGTGACGGCGCTGTGCTCGCACACGAGGTGCTCGTAGCCGTGGAAGGCGGTGGCGCCGCCGGTGTATTCGAGCCCGGCCGCCATCTTGAACTTGGCGGCGGCGCGCGCCTGCTCGCGCTGGCGGCCCATCGCCGCGTCGAAGCCGGCCTCGTCCACCCGCACGCCGCGCTCGCGGCAGACATCGGCCGTGAGGTCGAGCGGGAAGCCGAAGGTGTCGTGCAGCTTGAAAGCCGTGTCGCCATCGATGACGGCCGCGCCGCCGGCCAGCGCGGCCTCGAGGATCTCCATCCCGTTGGCGATGGTCTGGAAGAAGCGCTCCTCCTCGGCCTTCAGCACCTCGGTGATGCGCGCCTGGTCGCGCCGCAGCTCGGGGTAGGCCTCGCCCATCTCGGCCGCCAGCGACGCCACCAGCGTGTGAAAGAAGGGCTTGCGCGCGCCCAGCTTGTAGCCGTGTCGGATGGCGCGGCGCGCAATGCGGCGCAGCACGTAGCCGCGGCCTTCGTTGCCCGGGATCACGCCATCGGCGATGGTGAAGCTGCAGGCGCGGATGTGGTCGGCAATCACCTTCAACGACGGCGAAGCGGCATCGCAATCGCCCGCGCCCGCCCTGTCGACCGCGCCCTTGGCCGCCGCCAGCAGGGCGACGAAGAGGTCGATCTCGTAGTTGCTGTGCACATGCTGCAGCACCGCGGTCAGCCGCTCCAGGCCCATGCCGGTGTCCACGCTGGGCTTGGGCAGCGGGTGCATCACGCCGTCCTCGGTGCGGTTGAACTGCATGAAGACGTTGTTCCAGATCTCGATGTAGCGGTCGCCGTCCTGCTCGGCGCTGCCCGGCGGGCCGCCCGCCACCGCGGGGCCGTGGTCGTAGAAGATCTCGCTGCAGGGTCCGCAGGGACCGGTGTCGCCCATCATCCAGAAGTTGTCGGAGGCGTAGCGCGCGCCCTTGTTGTCGCCGATGCGCACGATGCGCCCGGCCGGCAGGCCGATGTCCTTCAGCCAGATGTCGTAGGCCTCGTCGTCGTCGGCATAGACCGTGGCCCACAGCTTGTCCGCGGGCAGCTTGAAGTGCTCGGTCAGCAGCTCCCAGGCGTAGCGGATGGCGTCGCGCTTGAAGTAGTCGCCGAAGCTGAAGTTGCCCAGCATCTCGAAGAAGGTGTGGTGGCGCGCCGTGTAGCCCACGTTCTCCAGGTCGTTGTGCTTGCCGCCGGCGCGGATGCACTTCTGGCTCGTGGTGGCGCGCGTGTAGGGCCGCTTGTCGTAGCCCAGGAACACATCCTTGAACTGGTTCATGCCGGCGTTGGTGAACAGCAGCGTCGGGTCGTCGCCCGGCACCACGGGCGAGCTGGCGACGACGGTGTGGCCCTTGGACTCGAAGAAGGACAGAAAGGTGGAGCGGATTTCAGAGGCTTTCATCGAGCGGCTTTCGGTTCCGGCGGCGCAGGCCCGGGGCGGCACAGGGCCTGGAACGTGGCAAAACAAAGGGCCAAGTGCTTGATATTCAACAACCTTTGAGTATAGGTGGCGGCCCCGGCCGCGCCCTATGATGGCGGCCCCGCCGACCCTGCGCAGGAGACCCGCAATGGACATGAAGACCTCGCCCCTGGCCCTGTTGGCCGACCCCAGCCTGCTCAAGACCGACGGCCTGATCGGCGGCGCCTGGGTCGGCCAGCAGGCACGCTTCGAGGTGTGCGACCCGGCCACCGGCGCGGTGCTGGCCCAGGTGGCCAACCTGGGCGCGGTGGACGCGGCGGCGGCCATCAGCGCGGCCGAGAAGGCCTGGCCGGCCTGGCGCGCCAAGACCGCGAAGGAGCGTGCCGCGGTGATGATGAAGTGGTTCGCGCTGCTGATGCAGCACGCCGACGACCTGGCCCGCATCATGACCGCCGAGCAGGGCAAGCCGCTGGCCGAGGCCAAGGGCGAAGTGGGCTACGGCGCCAGCTTCATCGAGTGGTTCGCCGAGGAGGCGCGGCGCGTCTACGGCCAGACCATCCCCACCACCGACAACAACAAGCGCTACCTCGTCATCAAGCAGCCGATCGGCGTGTGCGCCGCGATCACGCCCTGGAATTTCCCCATCGCCATGATCACGCGCAAGGTGGCGCCGGCGCTGGCCGCCGGCTGCCCGGTGATCATCAAGCCCGCCGAGCAGACGCCGCTGTCGGCCCTGGCCGTGGCCGAACTCGCGCAGCGCGCCGGCATGCCCGCCGGGGTGCTGAACGTGCTGTGCGCCGACGGCGAGAACTCGGTGGAGATCGGCAAGGTGCTGTGCACCTCGGACGTGGTGCGCCACCTCTCCTTCACCGGCAGCACCGAGGTCGGCCGCATCCTCGCGCGGCAATGTGCGCCCACGGTCAAGAAGCTCAGCCTGGAGCTGGGCGGCAACGCGCCCTTCATCGTCTTCGACGACGCCGATCTGGACAGCGCGGTCGAGGGTGCGCTGGCCAGCAAGTACCGCAACGCCGGCCAGACCTGCGTCTGCGCCAACCGGCTGTACGTGCAGGACGCGGTGTACGACCGCTTCGTCGAGAAGCTGGCGGCCAGGGCCGGCGCGATCAAGGTGGGCAACGGCTTCGAGGCGGGCGTGAACCAGGGCCCGCTGATCGACGCCCAGGCGCTGGCGAAGGTGGAGCGTCACGTGGCCGACGCGCTGGCCAAGGGCGCGCGCACCGTCATCGGCGGCGGCCGCATCGGCGAGCGCTTCTTCGAGCCCACGGTGCTGGCCGACGTGACGAGCGAGATGGCCTGCGCCCGCGAGGAGACCTTCGGCCCGGTGGCGCCGGTGTTCCGCTTCGAGACCGAGGCCGAGGCCATCGCGATGGCCAACGCCACCGAGTTCGGCCTGGCCAGCTACCTGTACACGCGCGACGTAGGCCGCATCTTCCGCGTCGGCGAGGCGCTGGAGTACGGCATGGTGGGCGTCAACACCGGGCTCATCTCGACCGCCGAGGTGCCCTTCGGCGGCGTCAAGCAAAGCGGCCTGGGCCGCGAAGGCGCGGCCCAGGGCATGGACGACTACGTCGAGACCAAGTACCTCTGCCTGGGCGACATCCAGCGCTGACCCGTCAGCCGGCCAGCGGCCTGCTCACCAGGCTGCGCCGCATGGCCTGCACGCCCTGGCGCAAGCCCTGGGCGCGCCCGGCCGCTGGACCCGCTGGCACACGCGTGCCGGCCCGGGCCGCGGGTCGCGGCGTGCAGGGCATCACGGATCGCGGCCGGCCGCGGCATCGTTGGCCGCCACGCCGTGCCCGGCCCGCTCGGTCGCGCCCGCCAGCCCCGCAGCACCCAGCGTGGCCAGCGAGCCGGCCTGGGCGCTGGCGCGCTGCAGCAGCGCGCGCGCCTCCTTGCCGTGCGCCGGGTACTGCGCCAGGCCCACGTGGGCATCCACCGCGCACACCTGGCCGGCCACCGTCAGCGGCTGCATCAGCGAGCGCAGCAGCTTGGCCGCCACGCGTTCGCCGTCACCGGGTGCCTCCAGCCGCCCCAGCAGCACGCCGAAGGCGTCGGGCGCGATCGCGGCCACCACGTCGCTGGCGCGCAGCGCCGCCCGCAGCCGCACCGCCACCTTGCGCCGCAGCACATTGCCGGCCTCGCTGCCCAGGCGCGCGGCCGCGGCGCCGAAGCCTTCGACGCGCAGCACCAGCAGCACCATCGGCGCGGGCTCGCGCTCGCGCAGCGCCAGCAACTGCGTCATGTGCTCGAGCAGCTGCGCCTGGTGCGGCAGGCCCGTGGCCAGGTCGGTGGCATACGCCGTGCGCGCCGCCCGCTCGGCCCGCTTGCGCAGCACGGCCTGGCGCAGCGCGTGGGGCAGCGCCGTGGCATCGCCGCCGGCGGCCGGCGCCGGCAGCACCGCCTGCACACCCAGCGCCAGCAGCGCATCGGCGGCCGCGCCATCGGCCTGCGCGGGCGGGCGGCACAACACCACCAGCGCATGGTCGCAGGCCCGTTGCGGCAGGTCGGGCCGCAGCGCCAGCGCCTGCAGCGCGGCGGCCGAGCCCACCTGCACCAGCAGCACCTGCGGCTCGGTGCCCGCGAGCTCCGCCGCCGCCTCGGGCGCAAACTCGGCAGCGGGATCGCCTTCAGCCACCTCCGGCGCAGCCGCGCGCACAGCCACGCGAACGGCCAGACCAGCCGCAGCCAACCGCGATTGCAGCGCGGCGTCGGGCGCCGCCAACAGCACGGAGATCGCGGGCTCGGCCATGGCGCCATCATGCCGCACGGGGCCGCCGCCACAATCCCGATCATCGCCACTGCAGGAGTCCGCATGTCGCGCTCCACCGCCCGCACCCACCCGGCCGGCCTGGTCGGCTTTCCGACCCCGCTGCCGCGTTTCGCGATCCCGGACCTGGTGCTGCCCCAGGCCGTGCCCGACGACCCGCGTGAGTGGGTGCCGCAGGCACCGAACGTCGATTTCCGGCCGCTGATGCTGAACGTGACGCAGGGCTACTTCGTCAACATCCTGCGCGTGCGCAAGACCGGCGTGCTCTCGCGCCACCGCCACGACGGCCCGGTGCACGCCTACGTGCTGAAGGGCCGCTGGTACTACCTCGAGCACGACTGGACGGCCACCGAAGGCGCGTACGCGCACGAGGTGCCGGGCGAGGTGCACACGCTGTACGTGCCCGAGGACGTGAGCGAGATGGTGACGCTGTTCCACGTGACCGGGGCCTACACCTACCTCGACGAGCAGGGCCGCCCGATCGGGCACGAGGACGTGTTCACCAAGGCCGAGGCCGCGGCGCGGCACTACGAAGCGGTCGGGCTGGGCGCCGACCATGTGCGGCGCTTCATCCGCTGAGGGTGGCGCGGCCCGGTCGACCGCCTGCAGCCGACGGGCGTTCTCGTTGCCGAGCGGGGCGATGCTGTTGCTGCCGCCAACCGCGCCGCGCGCGGCGCGACACTTCAGGGCGCGAGGCCTGGAGCGGGTGAAGGGAATCGAACCCTCGTATGAAGCTTGGGAAGCTGCCGTTCTGCCATTGAACTACACCCGCGCAGAGCCCGGATTCTAGCGTCCGTGCCTGGGCCGGCGGCCGGGCTTGTTCCGTTTCGGCACAGCGCGGCCGCCAGCCCGCACCCTGCGCGCGCCACGGCGCGGCGACACGACGGGTCATCCCTAGTTCATGCCCCGGCGCAAAGGCCCTTAAGGTGCGTTCTCCAGGCCCCACGCCTGACGCCCGACACACGCCGCCCACCGCTCATCGCCGGTCCCCGAAGGCCCGGTGCAGGCCGGGTGGCCCCAAGACCAGACAGGAGACGATCCATGAGGGCCACGCTGCAAACGCCCTGCCGCCGGTGGCGCTCGGGTGCGCTCTGTGCGCTGCCGGCACTCACCCTGTTCCCGGCTGCGGCCCAGATGGTGGCGCCGGCCGCGCCGCCGGTGGTCGTCACCGCCACCCGCATCGGCACCCCGGCCTACGACGTGCCGGCGGCGATCGACCGCGTGGCGGTCGACCCCGGCCTGGCCTCGCAGGCGCTGGTCAATCTCTCCGAGCAGCTCGCCGGCGTGCCGGGCCTGCTGGCGCGCGACCGCCAGAACTACGCGCAGGACCTGCAGATCTCGGTGAGGGGCTTCGGCGCGCGCTCCACCTTCGGCATCCGCGGCGTGCGGCTGTACGTGGACGAGATCCCGGCCACGCTGCCCGACGGCCAGGGCCAGATCTCCAACGTCGACCTCGGCTCGGCCGAGCGCATCGAGGTGCTGCGCGGCCCGTTCTCGGCGCTGTACGGCAACTCGGCCGGCGGCGTGATCCAGGTCTTCACCGAGGACGGCCATGTGCCGCCGGCGCTCTCGTTCGGCGCCAACGGCGGCAGCTGGGGGTCCTGGCGCCTGGGCGCCAAGGTGAGTGGCACCGAAGGCGCCTTCGGCTACGTCGCCAGCGCCAGCCGCTTCCGCACCGACGGCTGGCGCGTGCACAGCGCGGCCGAGCGCAGCGTGGGCAACCTCAAGGCCACGCTGAGGCTGGGCGGCGGCACCACGCTGACCCTGATCGGCAACCGCCTGAGCCTGCCCTCGGCCCAGGACCCGATGGGCCTGACGCGGGCGCAGCTGCAGGCCGACCCGCGCGGCGTCGACCCCGCGGCGCTGGCCTTCGACACGCGCAAGAGCGTGGGCCAGACGCAGGGCGGCGCCATCGTCGGGCAGCGCATCGACGCCGCCAACGCGCTGCGCCTGCTGGTCTACGGCGGCCAGCGGCAGATCCAGCAGTACCAGTCCATCCCGGTGGGCCCGCAAGCCAGCCCGCTCAACCCGGGCGGCGTGATCGGCCTGGCGCGCAACTACAGCGGGGCCGACCTGCGCTGGACGTTCAAGCCCGGGGCGGGCGGCTTCAGCCTCGTCGGGGGCCTGGCCTGGGACACGCTGAACGAGCACCGCCAGGGCTGGCAGAACTTCATCGGCAGCACCCTGGGCGTCCAGGGCGCGCTGCGGCGCGACGAGACCAACCGCGTCACCAGCCTCGACCCCTACGTGCAGGCCAGCTGGCGCTTCGCGCCGGCCTGGACGCTGGACGCCGGCGTGCGCCGCAGCCACGTGCGCTTCGAGTCGCGCGACCACTACATCGTGGGCCCCAACCCCGACGACAGCGGCAGCGCCACCTATGCCGCCACGCTGCCGGTGGCGGGCGTGATGTTCGCGCTGTCGCCCACGCTGCACCTGTACGCCAACGCCGGCCGCGGCTTCGAGACGCCGACGCTGAACGAGCTGGCCTACCGCCCGGGCGGCCAGACGGGGCTGAACTTCGGCCTCCAGCCGGCCACCAGCCGCAGCGCCGAGTTCGGCCTGAAGACGCGCGACAGCGGCTGGGGCCGCGCCGACATCGCGCTGTTCCAGGCCCGCACCGAAGGCGAGATCGTCACGCTCACCAACCTGAGCGGCCGCGCCACGTTCCAGAACGCCGGCAGCACCCAGCGCCGCGGCGTCGAGGCGAGCTGGTCGCACCGCGTGCTGGGCGACCTGCGCCTGCAGGCCGCGGCCACCTGGCTCGACGCCCGCTACCGCAGCAGCTTCACCACCTGCGCCGGCACGCCCTGCAGCACGCCCACGCAGCTGATCGCCGCGGGCAACCTGATGCCCGGCCTGGCGCGGGCCTCGTTCTACGCCGCCGCCGCCTGGCAGCCCGAGCAGGGCTGGCATGCCGGCGCCGAGCTGCGGGCCCTGAGCCGCGTGGCCGTCAACGACGCCAACAGCGACTACGCGGCCGGCTTCGCGGTGGCCAGCGTCAACGCCGGCTACCTGCTGCGCACGGGGCGCTGGCGCCTGAACGGCTTTGCCCGCCTCGACAACCTGTTCGACGCCCGCTACGTGGGCTCGGTGATCGTGGGCGACGGCAACGGCCGCTACTTCGAGCCCGCCCCCGGCCGCACCTGGCTGGCCGGCGTGAGCGCGGCGCTGGAATTCGGCTCTTGAAGCGCGCCGCGGTGCGCTACGACGGCGTGGCCATCACGCTGCACTGGCTGATCGCCGCGGCGCTGACGGCGCAGTCGCTGTTCGGCTGGTTCATGGACGACATCGCGGCGCGGGGCACGCCGGCGCGCGCCGGGGTGGTGAACCTGCACAAGTCGCTCGGGCTGGTGCTGGGCGCGCTGATCGTGGCGCGGCTGCTGTGGCGGCTGGCGCACCGGCCACCGCCCTGGCCGGCCACGGTGCCGGCGCGGCAGCAGGCGCTGGCCCGGCTCGGCCACGGCGCGCTGTATGCGGCGATGCTGCTGCAACCGCTGTCGGGCTACGTGGCCTCCAATTTCAGCAAGTACGGCGTGCGCTTCTTCGGCCACCCGCTGCCACCCTGGGCACCCGAGTCGCGCGCCGCCTATGCCTACTTCAACGGCCTGCACCAGACCCTGGGCTGGGTGCTGGCGCTGATGGTGGCCGGGCACGTGGCGCTGGCGCTCAAGCACGCGCTGGTCGATCGCGACGGCCTGTTCGGCCGCATCTGGCCGCCGCGCGCGGGCTGATCCGGCCGCCGGCACGCACCCCGCGAATCCCGAGGAGAACTTCGATGAACGAAACTGCGCCGCCCCACCCTGGATCGCGCGCCCGGACCCGGCTGCCGGGCGTGGCCGCCCTGCTGGCCACCCTGCTGGCCGCCGGCGCCGCGGTGGCCGCGCCGCTGGCCTACGTGCCCAACCAGGGATCGGGCACGCTGAGCGTGATCGACACCGCCACCGACCAGGTGGTGGCCACCCTGCCGGCCGGCAAGAAGCCGCGCGGCACGGTGATCAGCGTCGACGGCCGCACGGCCTATGTGAGCGACCAGCCCGACAGCGCGCTCGTGCTGGTCGACCTGGTCAAGCGCCAGGCGGTGGGCCAGGTGGCGCTGGGCGAATCGCCCGAAGGCGTGGGCATCTCGGCCGACGGCCGCTGGGTGGTCGCGGCGGTGGAGGAAAGCAACGACGTCGTGTTCGTCGACACGCGCACCAACACCAAGGCCTTCACGGTGCAGGTGCGCGGCAAGAACCCCGAGCACGCCGAGTTCACGCCCGACGGCCGCTATGTGTTCGTCAGCGCCGAGGAGGGCCAGGCGGTGGACGTGATCGACTTCGCGCAGCGGCGCGAGGTGGCGCAGATCCCGGTGGGCGGGCGGCCGCGCGGCATCGGCTTCTCGCCCGACAGCCGCATCGCCTACGTCGCGGCCGAGACCGCCAGCGAGCTGTACGTGATCGACGCCCAGCACTTCAACGTCATCGCCCACGTGAAGGCCGGTCTGCGCAGCAACGGCGTCCTGGTGCACCCCGACGGCAAGCAGGTGTTCGTCTCCAACGGCGGCGCTGCCAGCGTCTCGGTGTTCGACACCGCCAGCCGCCGCTTCGTGGCCACCATCCCGGTCGGCCAGCGCCCCTGGAACATGGCCATCACGCCCGACGGCAAGAAGCTCTACGTGGCCTGCGGGCGCTCGAATGCCGTCTCGGTGATCGACACCGAGCGCCGCGTGCACCTGACCGACGTGCCGGTGGGCCGGCTACCCTGGGGCGTGGCCATCCGGTGAGGCGCCCGGCGCGGGCGGCGGCCGCGCTGCTGGGTGCGCTGCTGGGTGCGCTGCTGGCCGGCCGGGCAGCGGCTGCGGCCGCTGCGGCCAACCCCGACGATCAGCAGGTCGAGGTGGTCGGCCGCACGCCGCTGCCAGGCAGCGACCAGCCGCTGTCGCGCTTTCCCGGCCTCGTGCAATCGGCCACGGCGGCCGACCTGCGCGCGAGCCAGGCGCTGGACGTGACGGAGCAGCTCGAGCGCCGCTTCGGCAGCGTCAGCGTCAACGCGATGCAGGGCAACCCGCTGCAGAGCGACCTGAACTTCCGCGGCTTCACCGCCTCGCCGCTGCTGGGCACGCCGCAGGGGCTGTCGGTCTACCTCGACGGCGTGCGGCTGAACCAGCCCTTCGGCGATGTCGTGAGCTGGGACCTGATCCCGCGCGGCGCCTTGGCCCGCGTCAGCCTGGTGCCGGGCTCGGACCCGCTGTTCGGCCTGAACACCCTGGGCGGCGCGCTGGTGCTGGAAACGCGCGACGGCCGCGACAGCCCGGGCGGCGAGCTCTCGCTGCAACTGGGCAGCGGCGCGCGCCGCGTGCTGGAAGGCCACGCCGGCGCCGAACTCGGCCACGGCTGGGACTGGTTCGTCGCCGGCCAGTCGTTCGCCGAGCGGGGCTGGCGCGATGCCTCGGCCAGCCGCCAGGGCCAGCTCTTCGCCAAGCTGGGCTGGCGCGGCGGGGGGCGCAGCCTGAAGCTGTCGCTGGCGCAAGCCGACACCGCGCTGCGCGGCAACGGCCTGCAAGAGCAGCGCTTCCTGGCCCGGCGCTGGGCCGGCGTGTTCAGCCAGCCCGACCTCACGCGCAACCACGCCAGCCTGCTCAACCTGGTGGGCACGCAGGCCTGGGGGGCCGAGGCCACGCTCTCGGGCAACCTGTTCGCGCGCCGCCTGCGCAGCACCGGCACCAACGGCGACGTCAACGGCGACGCGCTCGACCAGGACCTGTGGCTGCCCGGCGAGACGCCCGCCGGCGTGCCGTTTCCGCAGCAGGCCTGCACGCAGGCCGCGGCCGCGGGCCGCGGTGCCGACCTCGTGTGCGACGGCCTGCTCAACCGCAACCGCACGCGCCAGCAAAGCTGGGGGGCGGGCCTGCAGCTGAGCCTGGGCCGCACCTGGGGCGGGCTGGCCCACCACGCCAGCGTGGGCGCGGCGTTCGAGGCCGCACGCATCGGCTTCACGCAGTCGAGCGAGTTCGGCTGGCTCACGCCCGACCACGGCGTGGCGGGCAGCGGCGTCGACGCCGACGGCCGCGGTGGCGCTCCCGACGCCCGCGTGGCGCTGGCCGCGCACACCCGCACCGCCAGCCTCTACGCCAGCGACCGCATCACCGTCGCCCCGGGCTGGGACCTGAACCTGGGCGGACGCTGGAACGACAACCGGCTCACGATGCAGGATCAGCTCGCCGCGGCCGGCCCCGGCAGCCTGAGCGGCAGCCACCGCTACGCCCGCTTCAACCCGGCGTTGGGCGTGCTGGCCGACATCACGCCCGCGGCCAGCGCCTATGCGTCGGCCAGCAGCGGCAGCCGTGCCCCCACCGCCACCGAGCTGGGCTGCGCCGATCCCGCCGACCCCTGCCGGCTGCCCAACGCGATGACCAGCGATCCGCCGCTGCGGCCGGTGCTGACGCAATCGGTCGAGGCCGGACTGCGCGGCCACGCCGGTGGGCTGCGCTGGCACCTGGGCGCCTTTCGCGCCGACAGCCGCGACGACATCGTCTTCGTCGCCGCCGGCGCCTCGGGCAGCGGCTACTTCCGCAACGTGGGGCGCACGCGGCGCCAGGGGCTGGAAGCCAGCCTCGGCCTGCGCCACGCGGCGCTCGACCTCGGCCTCAGCCTGAGCCTGCTCGACGCCACCTTCCGCGATGCGCTCACGCTCTCCGGCACGGCCAACAGCAGCAACGACCTGGCGCTGGCCGGCGCCCCCGGACAGGCCGGCGGCGTGATCCAGGTGCACCCCGGCGACCGGCTGCCGCTGCTGCCGCGCGCCATCTTCAAGCTGCACGCGCAGTGGCAGGCCGCACCGGCCTGGTCGCTGGGCGCCGACCTGCGCGCCATCGGCGGCAGCCTGGCGCGCGGCAACGAGAACGGCCTGCACCACGGCGACGGCCGCGTCTACCTGGGCACGGGCCGCAGCGCCGGCTATGCGGTGGTCGACCTCGACCTGCGCTGGGCCTTCGCCCGCGGCTGGGCGCTGGCGGCCCGGCTCGACAACCTGCTCGACCGCCGATACACCACCGCCGCCGCGCTGGGCAGCACACCCTACGACAGCGCCGGCGGGGTGAGCACGCAGCAACTGGGCAGCCGCCCCGACGGCGCGGGCGGGCAGGCGTATGCGGTGCGCCAGACCACCTTGGCCGCCCCCGGGGCACCGCGGCAGGCGTTCATCACGCTGGTGCGCGAGCTCGAGTGACCGGAGCGTCGCGCCCCAGGCTCAGCGATGGCGCAGGCGCGACCGCAGCGTGTCGATCTCGGCCAGCAGGTCCATCACGACGGCGGCACCCGGCAAGCCCAGGTCGAGGTCGCGCGCCAGGCGCAGCGCGGTGCGTGCGCGCGCCAGCGCGGCACCGCTGAACTGCCAGTCCTCGGGACCGCTGCCCGCGGGCTCGAGCAGGCCTTCGGCCACCAGCGCGTGCACCTGCTGGGCATCGGCGCCGCAGGCCCGGCACAGGGCCGTGAAGCTGAACACCACCTGCTCTTCGACGACGATGCATGGCGCCGCGGGGCGCTGGGTTGCAGCCATGGTGTTCAAGCCTCCAGGGCCGTGCGGGGGTTGAAGTCGGCAAAAGCGCGGGCGAGCGCCTGGTAGGCGGCCTGCGCCGGCGGCGTGTCGGAGGGCGGCAGGGCGATCGCGAGCACGGCATACAGGTCGCCCGGCGGCCGGCCCGGCAGGCCCTGGCCCTTCAGGCGCAGCTTGCGCCCGGCCGACGAGCCCGCGGGCACGCCCAGCTGCACGCTGCCCACGGGCGTGGGCGCGGCCACGGTGGCACCCAGCGCGGCTTCCCAGGGGGCGAGCGGCAGGTCAAAGTAGACATCCTGCCCGTCGACGCGAAACGTCGGGTGCGGCCTGAACTGCACCTCCAGGTACAGGTCGCCGGCCGCGGCACCGCCCTGCCCGGCCGCCCCCTGACCCGCCAGACGCAGGTGCTGGCCCGGCCGCACGCCCGGCGGGATGGTCAGCGCCAGCTGGCGCTCGCGCAGCGTGACGCGGCCCGCGGCGTCGACCACCGGCAGGCGCAGCGAAATCGTGCGCTGCGCGCCCAGGTAGGCGTCGCGCAGGTCGATCATCACCTTGGCGTGGTGGTCGTCGCCCGGCACGGGCATGGCGCCCGCGGCGTGGCGCCGCGCCCGTGCGCTGCCGGCGCCGCCGGCCTGGCCGAACAGCGACTCGAAGAAGTCGCTGAAGTCGGCACGGGCGCTTGCGGCGCGGCCATCGCCACCGCGGCCGCTGAACTCGAAGCCGGTGTCCCAGCCCGCCGGGGGTTCGAAGGCCTGACCGTCGGCGTGGCGCTGCGCGATGGCGTCGTAGGCGGCGCGCCGTTCGGCATCGATCAGGGCCTCGTGCGCTTCGGCCACGTCCTTGAACCGGGCCTCGGCATCGGGCTCCTTGCTGACGTCGGGGTGGTACTTGCGGGCCAGCTTGCGGTAGGCGCGCTTGATCTCGTCCTGCGTGGCCGTGCGCGGCACGCCCAGCGTGGCGTAGTAGTCCTTGAAGTCCATGCGGGGCTTTCGGAGAGCAGGCTCGGGGTGGTCAGGCAGCGCGCCGCCGGTGGCTGCCGGCGGCGCGCCGCCCCCGTGCCGCCCATTGTGCGCGCCGGCATGGGCAGAATGGCGCCCATGCCCGCCGACACCGCGCACGCCCCGATCCGCAGCTACGTGCTGCGTGCCGGCCGCATGGGCAGCGGCCAGCAGCGCGCGCTGGCCGAGCTGGGGCCGCGCTTCGTGCTGCCCTGCCCGCCGCAGCCGCTGGACCTGGACGCCGTGTTCGGCCGCCGCGCGCCGCGGGTGCTGGAGATCGGCTTCGGCATGGGCGACGCCACGGCGCAGGTGGCGGCGGCGCAGCCGGACACCGACTTCATCGGCATCGAGGTGCATCCGCCGGGCGTGGGCGCCCTGCTGCGCCAGATCGGCGAGCGCGGCCTGTCCAACCTGCGCATCGTGCAGCACGACGCGGTGGAGGTGCTGGCGCGGGGCATCCCGCCGGCCTCGCTGGCCGGCGTGCACATCTGGTTTCCCGACCCCTGGCACAAGAAGCGGCACCACAAGCGCCGGCTGATCCAGGCCGGCTTCGTGGCCGCGCTGCTGACGCGGCTGGCCCCCGGCGGCTACCTGCACTGCGCCACCGACTGGCAGCCCTACGCCGAGCAGATGCTGGCCGTGCTGGCGGCCGAGCCCGGCCTGGTCAACACCGCGCCGGCCGGCGCCGGCGGCTACGCGCCGCGGCCGGCCTGGCGCCCGCTGACCAAGTTCGAGCAGCGCGGCCGGCAACTCGGCCACGGGGTGTGGGACCTGGTGTTCGAGCGCCGGCCCTGAGTCTCAGCCGACGATCAGCACCACGACGGCGGCGACCATGCAGTAGGCGCCGAAGAGGTACCAGCGGTCGGTCTGGAGCCAGCGGGTCAGCCAGCGCAGGGCCAGCAGCCCGGCGGCAAAGCTGAAGACCATCCCCAGCAGACCGGGCGTGAGGGCCTGCACCAGGCCGCCGGCCTGCTGTGCCGCCCCGGTGAGGAGGTGGTCCTTGTAGACACGCCAGGCCTCCTTGGCGATCACGGCCGGCGTGATCACCACGGCCAGTGCGAAGCTGAAGGATTCGGCCCGGCGCCGGTTCACACCCAGCGCGATCGCGGTCGAGATGGTGGCCCCCGAGCGCGAGAAGCCCCGGAACGGCAGACACAGCCCCTGCACCGCACCAATCCAGGCCGCGCTGCGCAGGCTGAGCTCGCCCGTCTCGCGCTCCTTGAAGCGCGAGGAGACGATGATGAGCAGGCCGGCCGCCGCCAGCGCCGCCGCCATCAGGCGCGCGTTGCCGAACAGGTGCTCGATCTCGAACGAGGAGCTGCCGCCGAAGAACAGGTGCTTGATCGCGGCCTGCAGCGACAGCCCGACGACGCCGGTGAGCGCCGTCGCCACGACGACCAGCAGCGCCTGGCGGCGGAACGTCGCCATCGAGCTGAAGTAGGTCTCGCGCCAGATCGACCAGAAGTGGACGATGACCGCGAACATGGTGCCGGTGTGCAGCATGACCAGCAGCAGCGTCATGCGCGGCGCGGTCGGGTCCAGGCCCATCAGCTTCTCGGCCACGATCACATGGGCCGAGCTGGACACGGGCAACAGCTCGGCCACCCCCTGGACGATGGCGAGGATGACGATGTGCAGCAAGTCCATGGCGGCGGCGTTCTGGCGGTCGAGGTGGGCGGGGCGGCGCATGATAACGACGCGGACCGGCCGGGCGCCGGCCTAGAATTTCATCGCCTTCTCTCCGGACCCTCGCGCGCCCCGCCATGAACACCGAACTCGCCCGCTTCAACATGATCGAGCAGCAGATCCGCCCCTGGGAGGTGCTCGACCAGTCGGTGCTGTCGCTGCTGGCCACGCTGCGGCGCGAGGACTTCGTGCCGCCGGCGATGCGCGCGCTGGCCTTCGTCGACACCACGGTGCCGCTGGTGGCGGGCGACCCGGGCGGCCCGTGCATGCTCGAGCCCAAGGTCGAGGCCCGGCTGCTGCAGGAGCTGCAGGTGCAGCGGCACGAGAAGGTGCTCGAGATCGGCACCGGCTCGGGCTTCATGGCTGCGCTGCTGGCACACCGCGCGCAGCAGGTGTACACGCTCGAATGCCGGCCGGCGCTGGCGCGCATGGCGCGCGAGAGCCTGCACCGCAACGGCGTGCTCAACGTGCAGGTGCTCGATGTCGATGCGCCGCAGGGCGCGCAGGGCCTGCCGGCCGAGGCGCCGTTCGATGCCATCGTGCTGTCGGGCTCGGTGGCCGAGGTGCCACGCCACCTGCTCGAGCAGCTGAAGGCGGGCGGCCGGCTGGCAGCCATCGTGGGCGACGAGCCGGTGATGCGCGCCCGGCTGTACACGCGCGTCGGCGCGGCGGCCTGGTCGGCCACCGACCTGTTCGACACCGTCGCGCCGCGGCTGGAGGGCTTTGCCGAGCCCAGCCGCTTCACGTTCTAGCCGCCGCGCCGGCATCCCGTCGCGGCTTTCCGCCACCCCGGCGGGTGCGGGTGCAGGCCGTCGCATGGGGGCTGTGCGGCGCCGGGGTGCGGTCTATAACGGCGGCCGTGCCGCGGCCGTCCCGCGATCCGCCGGCCCCGACCACCGATCACCGAGGACCCATCCGCATGCCCGTCCCACGCACCCTGGCGCTGCTCGCGCTGCCGCTGTCCCTGTGCCTGCCCGGGCTGGCCGCGGCGCAGAGCCTGCAGTCGCTGTACGAGGCCGCGCGCGCCTACGACGCCACCTACCTGGGGGCCCGCGCACTGGCCGATTCGGCGCAGTACCGCACCGAGCAGGCGCTGGCCCTGAAGCGGCCCTCGGCCAGCCTGAGCGCCAACGCCGACCGCACCCAGCTGGCCCTGCCGCAGGGCTACGGCAGCGGCGGCGGCAACCGCGTGGGCGCCAGCCTCAATGCCAGCCTGCCGCTGTTCAACCGCGCCAGCGACGCCAGCATCGCGCAGGCGCGCCAGAACCAGATCGCGGCCCAGGACGACCTGCGCACGGCCCAGCAGGCCCTGATCGTGCGCGTGGCGCAGGCCTACTTCGACCTGCTGGCGGCGCAGGATGCGCTGGCCACGACGCGCTCCAGCCAGGCCGCGATCACCGAGCAGCTGGCCTCGGCCAAGCGCAACTTCGAGGTCGGCACCGCCACCATCACCGACACGCGCGAGGCCCAGGCCCGCTACGACCTGGCCACGGCGCAGGCCCTGGCGGCCGAGAACACCGTGCGCACCAGCCAGATCGCGCTCGACCAGCTGGTGGGCAAGGTCGGCGTGCAGCCGCGCCCGCTGCTGCAGCCGGTGGTGCTGCCGGCCACGCAGCCGGCGGACGTGCAGTCCTGGGTGATGCTGGCCGACAGCGAGCACCCCGCCATCCAGAAGGCCCAGGCGGCGCTGGACGTGGCGCGGCTGGAAACCGACAAGGCGCGCGCCGGCCACCTGCCCACCGTCAGCCTGGTGGGCAGCGCCGGCGCCACCGACAACCGCGGCCTGGAGACCTTCGGCACCCTCCAAGGCGTCACGCGCACGGCCAGCATCGGCCTGCAGCTCAATGTGCCGCTGTACAGCGGCGGCGCCATCGACAACCGGGTGCGCGAGACGGTGGCGCTGCTCGAGAAGGCGCGCAACGACCTGCAGGCCGCGCGCCGCGGCGTCGAGCAGGGCACCCAGCTGGCCTTCTACAACCTGCAGTCGGGGCTGGCGCAGGTGAAGGCGCTGGAGGCCGCGCGGTCATCTTCGCAGCTGGCGCTCGAGGCCACGCAGCTCGGCTACAAGGTGGGCGTGCGTGTCAACGTGGACGTGCTCAACGCACAGGCGCAGCTGTTCACCACCGAGCGCGACCTGGCCAAGGCGCGCTACGACGTGCTGATGGGCGACCTGAAGCTGCGCCAGGCGGCCGGCGCCCTGGGCGAGGGCGACCTGCTGGCGGTGAACCGGCTGCTGGCGCGCTGAACGAAACTTCACCCGCCAGCCACGCCCGCGCAGCGTACCCGGCGCAACCTGCCGGGCATGGACAGGCCCGAATCCACCTCATCCCCGGCGGCGCTCGAGGCCGCCATCGCAGCCCAGCGCTTCGGCCTGGGTGAAGCCGACCTGGGCCGCGTCGGCCCCGATCCGCGGCGCTGGCTGGCCGCCCAGATCGGCCCCGCCGGGCCGCAGGTGGGTGCGGGCCTGGCCCGCGGCGTCGACGGCCTGCGGGCCTGGCGCGACCTGGTGCACGAGCGGCGCGCGATGCGCCGGGCCGGCGGCGAGCCCGAGCCCCAGTCCGGGCCCGCGCCGGCCGAGCGGCGCCTGCGCGAGATCGTGCAGGGCGACGTGCGCGCACGGCTGGCCACCGCGGCGGCCACCACCCAGCCCTTCAACGAGCGGCTGGCGCTGTTCTGGGCCAACCACTTCACGGTCTCGCTGGCCAAGGGCACCACGCGCGGGCTGGTGGGCGCCTTCGAGCGCGAGGCGATCCGGCCCCACATCGCGGGCTCGTTCGAAGACCTGCTCAAGGCCGCGGTGCACCACGGCGCGATGCTGCGCTACCTGGACAACGACAACTCGGCCGGCCCCGGCTCGCGCATCGTGCAGCGCCTGGCGCTGGCCGCCGAGCGGCGTGGCAGCGGCGCGCCCCGCCTTACCGGCCTGAACGAGAACCTGGCGCGCGAGGTGCTGGAGCTGCACACCCTGGGCGCCAGCGGCGGCGGCCAGGCCTATGGCGGCTGGGGCGACTACGGCCAGCACGACGTGACCGAATTCGCGCGCGTGCTCACCGGCTGGCGGCTGCCGCTGCGGGCGCTGGACGACGGCACGCTGGACGACGCCCGCGGCCGTTTCGACCCCGCCTGGCACGACCCTGGCACCAAGACCGTGCTCGGCCAGCGCTACGCCGCCGGCCCGCAGGCGCTGGACCAGGTGCTGCACGCGCTGGCCACGCACCGGTCGACCGCCCACTTCGTCAGCATGAAGCTGGCCCGCCACTTCGTGGCCGACGAGCCGCCGCCGGCGCTGGTGGCACGCCTGGCCGCACGCTGGCAGGCCAGCGGCGGCGACCTCCCCACGCTCTACCGCACCCTGCTCGAGGCCCCCGAAGCCTGGCAGCCGCAGCCGACCAAGCTCAAGACCCCCGAAGAGTTCGCGCTCGGCACGCTGCGCCTGCTGGGCGCGGGCCAGCGGGCCTTCGCCCGGCTGCCCGATGCCGGCATCGCCGCCATGGGCCAGCGCGTGCAGGCCGCACCGTCGCCCGCCGGCTGGCCAGACACCGCCGCCGACTGGCTGGGGCCGGACGCGGTGTGGAAGCGCGTCGAATGGGCCACCCGCGTGGCCGCGTTCGCCGGCCGCCAGACCGATGCCCGTGTGCTGGCCCAGGCCAGCCTGGGCGCACGCCTGCAGCCCGAGACGCTGCGCCAGATCGACCGCGCCGCCGACGGCCCGCAGGCCCTCGCCCTGCTGCTGATGGCGCCCGAATTCCAGCGCCGCTGATACCGTCGGCAATCGTGCCGCCACCGGCAGCCGTGACCGTGACCCTGACCGCCCCCGTGGAGCCCGCCATGCCCTCGCGCCGCCGCGTCCTTGCCCGCTTCGCCGCCGCCGCGGCGCTGTCCCCGCTGTCGCCGCTGGCCCGCCTCAGCGTGGCCGCACCGGGGCGGCGCAGCGGCGACAGCCGCTTCGTCTTCATGATCCTGCGCGGCGGCATGGACGGCCTGACCGCGGTGCCCGCGCCCGGCGACCCGGCCTTCGCCGAGGCCCGCGGCGCGCTGGGCCGGTTCGATGACTTCGGCCGCGCGCCGCTGCGCCTGGACGACACCTTCGCGCTGCACCCCCTGCTGACGCAGCTGCACACGATGTACGGCCAGGGCGAGCTGGCGGTGCTGCACGCCACCGGCCAGGCCTGGCGCCAGCGCTCGCACTTCGACGGCCAGCAGGTGCTGGAAAGCGGCGGCACCCAGCCCTACCAGCTCAGCGACGGCTGGCTCGGCCGCGCGCTGGCCGGCGCCGGCGCCGGACCGCTGCGCGGCGTGGCGCTGGACACCGCCGTGCCGCTGGTGCTGCGCGGCCCGCGCGAGGTCGACACCTGGGCGCCCTCGTTCATGCCCGATCCGTCCGACGACCTGGTGGCGCGGCTGCAGGCCCTGTACCGCGACGACCCGGCGCTGTCGCGCGCCCTGGCCCGTGCCCGCGGCCTGCACGAGATCCCGGGCCTGGCGGCCAACGAAGCCGCCGACCGCCACGCACAGGCCATGACGGTGCTGGCGGCCAAGGCGGCCGAGTTCCTGCAGCGCGAATCGCAGGTGGCGGTGCTGGACATGACGGGCTGGGATTCGCACGTCAACCAGGCCGCGCCCAACGGCCCCACGTCGAGCAGCC
Organism: Burkholderiales bacterium; assembly: GCA_028872015.1. GTDB lineage: Bacteria > Pseudomonadota > Gammaproteobacteria > Burkholderiales > Burkholderiaceae_C > Rubrivivax. Next base: position 20,937 of record JAGWLO010000054.1, read on the forward strand.
TGCGCGCGCTCGACGCCGCGCTGGGCGCGCTGCGCGCCGGGCTGCAGCCTGGCGGCACCTGGTCGCGCACCGTCGTCATCGTGGCCACCGAGTTCGGCCGCACGGTGGCCATCAACGGCACCCAGGGCACCGACCATGGCAGCGGCGGCGTGGCGCTGGCGCTGGGCGGCGCCGTGCGCGGCGGCCGTGTCGTGGCCGACTGGCCGGGCCTGGCCCCGGCCCAGCGCTACCAGGGGCGCGACCTGCGCACCACCACCGACCTGCGCTCGGCGCTGCGCACCGTGCTGGCCGACCACCTGCAGATCGCGCCTTCGGTGATCGACGCCGACGTGCTGCCCGGCAGCGCCGGCCTACCGCGGCTGGACCTGCTGCGCACCTGAGGCTCGGACTGTCCGCGCCAGCGCGGGCCCGGTCGCGTCCGGCGCCGGCCTGTCGCAAGCCGGTGGCCCCGCCTGGGACCGGCAGCTAGAGTGCGCGGCCAGGGCGCTGCAACTACGCGTCCTGCCTCAGCCTCGGAGATCCGCATGTCCACGCTCGCCTCTGACGCCTCCAGCCGGCGCGGCCACGCGCTGCCCAGCCTGCTGCTCGCCCTGACGCTCACGGCTTGCGGCGGCGGCGGCGGTGCCTCGGATGGCAGCCCCGTCTCCGCACCGCTGGCCTGCATCGCGCTGCCCGATGAGGTGAGCTGGTTGCGCAGCGCGCAGTCCAGCGACTGGAACGACGTGCTGGTGGACGGCCAGAACCGGATCTGGCTGGCCGGGTGGACCGACGGCACGGTGGGACAGGAACGCACCGACCCGGGCGGCAACAGCCGCGCCGTGGTGCGCCAGCTGGCTCCCGACGGTCGACTGCTCTGGGACAGCGGCGGCACCCTGGACAGCCCCGGGACCGACGTTGCCGAGGCGCTGGCGCTGTCGCCGCAGGGCGTGCTGTATGCGGTCGGCCGCACCAGCGGTGCACTGGGCGACAGCGGCAACGCGGGTCAGTTCGACACCTTCGTGGCCTGGAGCGAACGGCCGGGCGGCGCAGCGCCCTGGCGCATCGCCCAGACCGGCACCGAACGGCCGCAGCACCCGCGACGCGCCACGGTGGGCGCCGATGGTGACCTGTTCGTCGTCGGCTACGACGACGAGTACATCATCGGCAATTACGTCGCCGCCTGGGCCGATCCCTTCGCGCTGCGCTGGAAGCACGGGGGCACCGGCGGTGCGACAGAGCGCCTGGCGCTGCAGTGGCAGCACCAGTTCGCCTCCGCCGCATCCGACTGGGCCGACGGCCTGGCCGTGGTGCAGGGGCCGACGGGCCCTGCGATCTATCTTTCGGGCACTCGCGGCGGCGGGGCGCAGCGCGGCATGTTCGTGCGCAAACTGGACGCGTCCGGGCAGCCGCTGTGGACCGTGGACTACGGCAGCTGGCTCGACAACATCAGCGTGCTGCGGCCGCAGCCCGACGGCACGCTGCTCATGGCGGGCAGCGTGTACGGCAGCTTTCGGGGCGGCATGGCACAGGGCGGACAGGATGTGTTCGTCGCCCGCATTGCCGGCGACGACGGCCGGGTGCTCGAGAGCTGGCAGTTCGGCTCTGCCGGCGCCGACTGGCTGACCGACATGCAGATCGACACCGCGGGCCAGCTTGTGCTGCTGGGCGAAACCACCGGCTCGATCGTCGCCGGCCAGGCACCAGCCGGGCAGACCGACCTGTTCATGCTGAAGCTGTCGCCACAGGGCCGCGTGCTCGGGGCGCGCCAGTGGGGAACTGCCGACGACGAGTCGGCACACCGCCTGGCCCTGGACAGCTGTGGTCGCGCCGTCGCCGTCGGCAGTTCGACCGGTGCCGGACGGCGCTCCGGCGTGCTGTGGTTCTGGCAGTCCTGAGCGGCCCGGGCTGCAGCCCGCGCATCAGCGGACGCACCGGCCGGCCCGGGCCCGAACGTCAGCCCGCCGCGGGCACCCGACTCGAACCGCCGGCTTGCGGCGGCAACTGCGCCAGCACCGCCGCGGCCATGCGCTCGGCCGCGCCGCGATGGCGACCGGCGAAGGCGAGCGCCCGCGCCGACCAGGCGGCGCGCGCCGGGTCGCTGGCCACTTCGAGCGCGCGCCGCACGGCCGCGGGCAGGTCGGCGCAACGCTCGGCCGCGCCGGCGGCCAGCGCCAGCTCGGCGGCCTGCGCGAAGTTGAAGGTGTGCGGCCCGATCAGCAGCGGGCAGCCGCAGGCGGCGGCCTCGATCAGGTTCTGACCGCCCAGCGGCGCGTAGCTGCCGCCCAGCAGCGCCACGTCGGCCAGCGCGTAGTACAGCGGCATCTCGCCGAGCGAGTCGCCGACCCAGACATCGACATCGCGCGCCGCGGGCGGCAGCCCTGCGCGCCATGCACTGCGGCGCAGGCCATTCAGGCCCGCCGCCGAGACCATCGCCACCACCGCGTCGAAGCGCTGCGGGTGGCGCGGCACCAGCACCAGCAAGGGCCGCGGCCCGCGCACGCCGGCCCAGGCCTGCAGCAACGGCGCTTCTTCGCCCTCGCGCGTGGCCGCGGCCAGCACCACCGGACGACCCAGGGCCGAGCGCCAGGCGCGGCCCTGGTCGAGCAGGGCCGGCGGCGGCGCCATGTCGAACTTGAGGTTGCCCAGCACCCGCACGTCGCCGGCGCCCAGCGCGCGCAGGCGTGCCGCATCGGCCTCGGTCTGCGCCAGCACGGTGCCGATCGCAGCCACCGCCGGGCGCATCAGCACGGCCAGACGCTCGCCCCGGGCCTGGCTGCGCGCCGACAGCCGGGCGTTGGCCAGCATCATCGGCACGCCGGCCTGTTGCGCGGCGTGCAGCAGCGCGGGCCAGACCTCGGTCTCCAGCAGCACGCCGGCGCGGGGCCGGTGGCGGCGCAGGAAGCGCCGCACGGCGCCGGGCGTGTCGTAGGGCAGCCAGGCCTGGGCATCGCCCTCGTGCAACAGCGCGCGGCCGGCCTCGCGCCCCGTGGCGGTGCCGTGCGTGAGCAGCAGTCGCAGGCCCGGCTGCTGCGCGCGCAGGGCGGCGATCAGTGGCTCCGCAGCCCGCGTCTCGCCCAGCGACACGGCATGGATCCACAAGCGAGCCGGCGGCTGCGCGCCGACCCCGCCGCCCAGGCGCTCGCGCCAGTGGCGGCGGTACTCGGGCTCCTGCCGGCCGCGCCACCACAGGCGCGCGAAATACAGCGGCAACGCCAGCCGCAGCAGCAGCGCATAGGCCGCGCGGGCCAGCGCAGGCGATGGCCTCAAGCCGCTGCGCTCGGCGGCCTCAATGCGCCGCCGCGGCGACGTGGGCGTCGGGCTTCACGCTCTTCAGCGCCGCCATCATCGCGGCCTGGATGCGCTCCAGCGCCGCCGGCGTGTGGCCCTCGAAGCGCAGCACCAGCACCGGCGTCGTGTTGCTGGCGCGCACGAGGCCGAAGCCGTCGGCGAAATCCACCCGCAGGCCGTCGATGGTGCCGACCTCGCCGCCGTCGAAGGCCAGCCGGCCATCGGCGGCGCGCGCCAGCAGCTCGGCCACCACGCGGTGGTGTTCGCCTTCGGCGCAGGGCACGTTCAGCTCGGGCGTGGAGTAGCTGGTGGGCAGGGCCTCGAGCTGGGCGCTGGCATCGGCCCCGCGCGAGACGATCTCGAGCAGCCGCGCCGCGGTGTAGGTGGCGTCGTCGAAGCCGTACCAGCGCTCGCCGAAGAACAGGTGGCCGCTCATCTCGCCGGCGAAAGGCGCGCCGATCTCGCGCAGCTTGGCCTTGATCAGCGAGTGCCCGGTCTTCCACATCAGCGGCACGCCGCCGGCGGCGCGGATCACCTGCGGCAGGCGCTGCGAGCACTTGACGTCGAAGATGATGGTGGCGCCCTTGTGGCGCTGCAGGATGTCGCGGGCGAAGAACATCACCTGGCGGTCGGGGTAGATGATCTGGCCGCTGCGGGTGACCACGCCCAGGCGGTCGCCGTCGCCGTCGAAGGCCAGGCCGAGCTCGGCGCCGGTGGCGTGCACCACCTTGATCAGGTCGGCCAGGTTCTCGGGCTTGCTCGGGTCGGGGTGGTGGTTCGGGAAGTCGCCGTCGACCCGGCTGTACAGGTCGATCACCTCGCAGCCCAGGGCGCGCAGGATGCCCGGGGCGCTGGCGCCGGGGATGCCGTTGCCCGAATCGACCACGATCTTCATCGGCCGCGCCAGCTTGCAGTCCGCGGTGATGCGGTGCGCGTACTCGGCCCCGATGTCCATCGCCGCGCTGCGGCCGCGGCCCGTGATGTAGGTCTCGGTCTCGATGCGCTGGCGCAGGGCCTGGATGGCGTCGCCGTAGATCGCGCGGCCGGCCAGCACCATCTTGAAGCCGTTGTAGTCCTTCGGGTTGTGGCTGCCGGTCACCTGGATGCCGCTGCTGCAGCCGTGGCGGGCGCGCGTGGCGGCCACGTAGTACAGCATCGGCGTCGTCACCGCGCCCAGGTCCACCACATCCAGCCCGGTGCTGACCAGGCCGCGGATGAGCGCCGCCGCCAGGCCCGGGCCCGACAGCCGTCCGTCGCGCCCCACGGCCACGGCGCGCTCGCCGGCGGCCCGCGCCTGGCTGCCGAAGGCGCGCCCCAGGTGCTCGGCGAGGGCCTCGTCGATCGTCTTGCCGACGATGCCGCGGATGTCGTAGGCCTTGAAGATGCTGGCGTCGATGCGCATGGAACCTCGCGGAAGCAAAGTCCCGGGATTGTAGGCAGCGGTCCGTCGCCGCCAGCGGCGATCGGCGGCGGCGCCTGGCGCAACCGCGCCGGCCGGGGCCATTGGTACGGCATCGACCTCGTGGTCTGCCTGTCCATCGGCCTGTCGATCCAGGCGATGTTCGCGATCGGCCACCGGCGCTTCGACGTCGACCGCGTGCGCGCCGCCGGCGCCCGTGGGCGGGCGCTCTGCTGCACGCGCCAGCCGCGGCGAGCTGACGCAGCAGATCGCCGTCGACGAGGTGCTGTACTTCCACGCCGACGACAAGTACACCTGCGTGCGCACGGCCGCCGGCGAGGCGCTGATCCGCACGCCCATCGCCGAGCTGGCGAGCCGGCTCGACCC
>JAGWLO010000130.1 GCA_028872015.1 Burkholderiales bacterium
CGGGTTTCGGTGACGACACGCTCGGTCTCGGGCTCCACCTTGCGCAGCAGGTCTGTGAGGCGGATAGGCACAGGGCGCCTCGCCTCAGGTCGCAAGTGACTTCGGCGCGCCGTAGGGCCAGATGCTTGTGGCCACGGCGAAGAGCGACAGCGCACGCGCCTTGATGCAGGCCTCATCCCACACTGCATCCGGCGCCGAGAAGGCTGGCGCCTGGAAGTGGGCATTCAACGCGAGCAGGCTCTTGGTGATCTCGGGCCTTTTTGACACTGAAGTTCGAATTGCTCAGGGAAGGGTTCAGCTTGGCCGTCAGCAGCGTGAGATTGCCGATGTTGTGCAGCAGGCTGTTGCGCAGCAGCACGGCGTTGTCATCGCCCGGCGACGGCCAATGCTCCGCCCACGCGACCGGCATGACATGCTCCACGTGCAGTGGGATGGCGGGCAAGCGGCCAATTTCGCCGCGATCCATCAGTTCACGAACGATCAGGCCGGCTTCGATGGTTTTGCCGACGCCCACGTCGTCTGCGATCAGCAGGCGCACAGTGCTCAGGCGCAGAGCCATTAGGAGCGGCACCAGCTGATAGGCACGCGGCTCCACGGCGATGTTGCCGAATGAACGGAAGGGCCCACCGCCGGCACGCAGCTTCAGTCGCAGGGCATCTCGCAGCAATAGTGCAGCGGCGTGGTTGCCAGGCTGCTCGGGGTCGGGTTCTTCGAATGTGGCGGGTTCAACGGGGCTGAATTCGAGTGCAGGAATCAGAGTGACGATGTCGTCGTCTGCGCCGCCCAGCGGCCGCAGGCGCAAGAGCTGTGTGCCGTCGTCTTGCCGGTTGTCGGACTGGACCACCCATTCACGCCCGCGGGCGCGAACCAGGTTTCCAGGCATGAAATCAGCAGTCGCGAGCGTCATCGGGATAAGGCTTTGAATTCAATGAAAAACATGGGCGTGCTGTTGAAACAGTGCTTCCCACTGCTCGGGGGCTGACATGTCGATCACGGCCCAGCCCTTGTCGAGGAGCTCCGCACGCAACTCAGGCGGCAGCGCCTCCAGCACGACCAGTGTTCGGCTGCCGACGAGCATCCCTTGCTTCTTCGCTTCCTTGCGCTTGACCGGGAGCAAATGCTGGCGCTGTTGACGCGCTACGCCTGGGATCAGGTGATGGACTTCTGCGACACCTAAGCGACCGCTGATGGCGCGGTTCGAGACCTCGGAGAGACTGCCTCTCGTGTCTGACCCGCGAGAGGCCTCACGACCTCGCCTGGTTGAGACCGTGGGCCACGCTCGCGTAGGACGTGGGCGTCCGCGACGCTTGGGTTGGCAAGCAGAGCCGTGCGATGCGTGTGCCCATGCCACCGCGCGGGTTTAGAGCCAATGTCGCTGCCGGCCGCTAGTACAGCGGCCCAGTATGTGAAGCCGCGGCCGACTTTCACATTGGCGGAGCGCATCGCGGCGGACCACGACCGCGTTCTGGATCGACTGCGCGGCTTCCAGGCGGGTGTTGTTGAGGGCGACCCGGGCCGCGCGGCGCGCCAACGGACTTTGAACGCTCGTTGTCACCGACCGCCGTATAGAAGCCAGTGCGTGATCGGCATGTAGGAGCCACTGGCTGACCGGCATATTGGATCCACCACGTGATCGGCGTAATGGAGCCAGCGCCGGATCGGCATATAGGAGCCAGCCGGCGCCGGGTTGACGGGCGTCTCGAACACGGCGACGCCGTCTCTACCCTTCGGGCCTTTTGCCCGGAGGACCAGGGATGGCGCGCAGGAGATTCGAGATGCATCACTATCGACAGGCCCTGCTGCGCATGCGCCAGGGCGACTCCGACCGCGACATCGCCGCGGCGCGCGTCATGGGCCGACCCAAGGCGGCGCAGTGGCGGCGCATCGCTGGCGAGCGTGGCTGGCTGGACCCCGCGCAGCCGCTGCCCGATGACGAGGCCATCGCCGCCGCGCTGGGCAAGCCCCGCAAGGCCAGCACCACCATCTCCACGCTGGAGCCGCACCGCGAACAACTTGGCGCCTGGATCGAGCAAGGCGTCTCCGGCACCGCCATCCACGCCGCGCTGAAGCGCCAGCACGGCTGGGCCGGCAGCTACTCGGCCGTGCGCCGCCTGGTGGCCGACATCCGCAGCCAGCTGCCGCCCGAGACCACCTGCCGGCTGGACTTCGACCCCGGCGACGCGGCGCAGGTGGACTTCGGCGCCGGCCCCACGCTCATCCACCCCGACGGCCAGCCCCGGCGCACCTGGGCGTTCGTGATGACGCTGGCCAACAGCCGCCACCAGTATGTGGAGTTCGTCTGGGACCAGACGGTGGCCACCTGGCTGGGCTGCCACCGCCGTGCGTTCGAGTGGTTCGCCGGTGTGCCCCGGCGCGTGATCATCGACAACGCCAAGTGCGCCATCACCCGCGCCTGCGCCCAGGACCCCACCGTGCAGCGCGCTTACGCCGAGTGCGCCGAAGGCTACGGGTTCAAGATCGACCCCTGCCCGCCGCACGACCCGCAGAAGAAGGGCATCGTCGAGTCGGGCGTGAAGTACCTCAAGGGCAACTTCCTGCCGCTGCGGTCCTTCCGCGACCTGGCTGACCTGAACGCCCAGGCGCGCGCCTGGGTGATGCAGGAGGCCGGCGTGCGCTGCCACGGCACCACCCGGCGCAGCCCCTTGACGCTGTTCGCCCTGGAAGCACCGCTGCTGCAGGCGCTGCCTGCACAGGCGCCCGACCTGGGCACCTGGCACCGCGTGAACGTGCACCGCGACTGCCATGTGCAGTTCGAGCGGGTGCTGTACTCGGCGCCGTTCACGCTGGTGGGCAAGCTGCTGTGGCTGCGCGCCACCGATGCGGCCGTGGCGCTGTTCGAGGACTACCGCCATGTGGCCACCCACCCGCGTGGCCAGCGAGCTGGCCAGCGGGTGAGCGTGCGCGAGCACCTGCCGCCCGAAGCCCAGGCCTTCTTCGGCCGCGACCGCGCCTGGTGCGCCACCCAGGCCGAGCGCGTCGGCCCGTCTTGCATGGGGTTGATCGAGCAACTGCTGGCCGACCACATCCTGGAGCGGCTGCGTGCGGCGCAGGGCGTGCTGTCCTTGCTCAAGCCCTACGGCGCAGCCCGGCTGGAAGCCGCCTGCGCGCGCGCACTGGCGCACGGCTCGCCTTACTACCGCACCGTCAAGACCATCCTGGCCACCGGCGCCGACCAGCGCGCCGAGGTGCCTGCGGCCACGCCGCCGGCCTATGGCCGCACCCGCTTCACCCGGCCAGCCACCGAGCTGTTCGCCGATGTTGCGCCCACCCTCACGCCCACCCTCACGCCCACCCACCCGCAGCTCGACTTGCTGCACTGACGAAGGAGACAGCCCATGAACCCCGCCCCCGAACTGGCGCCGCAGTTGAAGCAACTGCGCCTGTCCGGCATCTTCGACTCGCTCGAAGCCCGCAACCGCCAGGCCATCGAGGCCAAGCTGGCCTACACCGACTTCCTGGCGCTGCTGATCAGCGATGAGGTCGCCCGGCGCGAGCAGAAGAAGTTCAGCACCCGGCTGCGCCGCGCCCAGTTCCGCACCACCAAGACGCTGGAGCAGTTCGACTTCGAGCGGCTGCCGCAACTCAACCGGGCGCTGGTGCACGACCTGGCCACCGGGCGCTACCTGCAGGAGAAGGCGCCGGTGCTCATCGTCGGGCCCTGTGGCACCGGCAAGAGCCATCTGGCCCAGGCGCTGGGCCATTGCGCCGTGCGCCAGGGCGTGGACGTGGTCTTCACCACCTGCGCCAGCCTGACGCAGACCCTGAACGCGGCCCGGGCCACCGGCAGCTACGAACGCAAGCTGGCGACGCTGGCCAAGGTGCCGCTGCTGATCATCGATGACTTCGGCCTGAAGCCGCTGCGTGCGCCGGCCGACGAGGATCTGCACGACCTGATCGCCGAGCGCTACGAGCAGGCCGCCACCATCGTCACCAGCAACCTGGACTTCCCCGAGTGGGACCAGGCCTTCCCGGCCAACCGGCTGCTGGCCAGCGCGAGCCTGGATCGGCTGCGTCACAACGCCTACTGCTTGGTACTGGACGGGCAGTCGTACCGGGCGCCCAAGCAGATCGCCGCGGCCACCAAACCAGCACCGCAAAAGCCTTCAAAATCCACCCCGGCGTAACCCCCTCCGGACGCCCGTTCTTCCCACCGCTTGCTGGCTCCATTACGCCGAACATCGGTGGCTCCATTACGGCGGTCGGTGACAGTTGGCGCTCCGGTTGAGCGCCGGGTTAGGCTGGCCGAAGCTGCGCACGGGACCGCGGACTACAGAGCCTTGCGAAGCCTTATGCCAGCCGTGAGCCCCCGCCAGAGCGTCCCGCGACCGAAGCCAGACGACCGCGACCACGCCCCGCTCGAACCGAGGCAAGCCGACAGACGCGCCGGCCCGCCGACCAAACCCGAAGGCAGCAACAGCGCTGGCGGCGGAATTCGTATTCACGGCTGGGCCTAACGTGGAGCTAACCGGGCGCCCGACAGCGTAGCCGGAGCGGGCGAATGCTGTTGGCGCTCCGGTTGAGCGCCGGGTTAGGCTGGCTGAGGCTGCGCACAGGACCGTGGACTACAGAACCTCGCGAGGGCTTATGCCAGCCGTGAGCCCCCGCCAGAGCGTCCCGCGAGAGAAGC
>JAGWLO010000055.1 GCA_028872015.1 Burkholderiales bacterium
CGTGACCTCGTGATAAAGGTGGGCATCCGCGCGCAGCAGGGCGCGCACCAGGTCCATGCGCAGATCGACGATCGTGCGCGAGGTCGACCAGGTCATCGTGTACTGGGCCAGAAAGCCGAACAGGCCGCGGCCCAGGAAGATCAGGATCAACACCACCGGCACGGCCCACAGCGGGAAGGTGGGCGCCTTGACGAAGCCCTCGTTGAGCACGTAGCCCAGCAGCGCCGGCAGCGCCGGCTCCAGCGCCGAGGCGGCGACGAAGAACACGATGGACGTGATGTAGCCGCGCTTGTGGCGGCCGGCGTAGGCGAGCAGGCGCTTGATGACCGAGCGCATGTCGGTCGGGCCGGCAGGGGGTTCGTAGGCGGGCATGCGATGCAGGTGCGGCGCCCGGTGGAGCGCCGCCGGGCGCCGCCATTATTGGCCTGACATCCCGCGCCGGCGTCTGCGATGATGCGCCCGAGCTTCGGCAAGCAAGCTTGGGATCAGCGCCACGATCCGGGCCCGGCTTGCGGGCTTCGACCTCGGCCGGCCCGGCTTCCTCGGCGTTCTCCCGCGGCTGAGGCCCCCGGCGTCCTTGTCATGCGCGGCCGCGGGCCCGCGCCCGGAACAACTCCCCGATGCCCACCTCCCGCGGCCCGGGCTCGACCTGGATGGCATCCCCGGCCTGCACCTGCCCCGGCTCCAGCACCGCCAGGTAGCTGCCGCAGTACCCCGACTGCACCATCAGCTTGGCAGCCTGGTTGAAGCTCATCGCGGCATTGAACTTGAAGCAGGGCATTCGCGGCTCACTGATGACAAGCATGCAGTGCGGCAGGTGCCAGCGGTCGCCGACCCAGAGTTCGCTCTCGACCAGGCCTTCGACGGTGAGGTTCTCGCCCAGGGACCCGGGCGCCAAGGCCTCGCCCCAGCCGGCCGCGCCGGCCTGCGCGCGTACCCGCTGCCAGAAGGCGTAGTGCGCCTGCGGGTAGGCGTAGAGGGCCTTGCTCAGGCCGCCGTGCACCGACAGGTCGGCCTGCTCGTCGCCCGCCAGCCCGAGCGGCCGCACGGCCACCAGACCTGCCGCGGGCTGCTTGGCGATGGCCGACATCACGCGGCGGCCTTCGAGGGCCAGGGGCTGCGCCAGGGCGCGGTTCACGCTGCGTACTTTCATGGCGGTGGGCGTCGGGTCGATCGGCATAGCGGAAGGGTGTGCATTAGGTCATACCGAATCCGCATGGCGCCCTCGGGACCAGTGGTTACGGGGCGATTACATTGATTCCACAATCGCCGGCGCAGCGGCATGCGGCGAGTTCCGGACCGGCGCAATCCCCAGCGTACACACCAGCGCCAGGGGCGGTGCGGGGCTCGCCGGATCCCGTTCTTCACATCGCCATCATCGGAGACTTCATGAACCGTCCTGTGCTCGAGGGCCTGCGCCTGAACACGCCCGCTCACGTCCACCATGCCCGCCTGGTCGAGTGGGTGGCCGAGATCGCTGCCCTCACCGAAGCGGCCGACGTGTACTGGTGCGACGGCAGCCAGGCCGAGTACGAGCGCCTGTGCGAGCAGCTGGTGGCGGCCGGCACGCTGCGCAGGCTCAACCCCGCGCTGCGCCCGGGCAGCTACCTGGCGCGCAGCGATCCCGGCGACGTGGCCCGGGTCGAGGACCGCACCTTCATCTGCAGCGCCCGGCAGGAGGACGCCGGCCCGACCAACAACTGGATGGCGCCGCAGGAGATGCGCGCCCTGCTGCAGACCGGCGATCAGGCGCTGTTCCGGGGCAGCATGCGGGGGCGCACGATGTACGTGGTGCCGTTCTCGATGGGGCCGCTGGGCTCGCCCATCGCGCACATCGGGGTGGAGCTGACCGACAGCCCCTACGTGGCCCTGAGCATGCGCACGATGACGCGCATGGGCCGCGGCGCGCTCGAGGTGCTGGGCGCCGACGGCGCCTTCGTGCCCTGCGTGCACACGGTGGGCGCGCCGCTGCAGCCGGGCCAGCCGGACGTGGCCTGGCCGTGCAACGCCACCAAGTACATCGTGCACTACCCCGAGACGCGCGAGATCTGGAGCTACGGTTCGGGCTACGGCGGCAACGCGCTGCTGGGCAAGAAGTGCTTCGCTCTGCGCATCGCCAGCACCATGGGCCGCGACCAGGGCTGGCTGGCCGAGCACATGCTGATCCTGGGCCTGACCTCGCCCGCGGGCAAGAAGTACCACGTCGCCGCCGCCTTCCCCAGCGCCTGCGGCAAGACCAACTTCAGCATGCTGGTGCCGCCGGCGGGCTTTGCCGGCTGGAAGGTCACCACCATCGGCGACGACATCGCCTGGATCAAGCCGCAGGCCGACGGACGCCTGTACGCGATCAACCCCGAGGCCGGCTACTTCGGCGTCGCGCCAGGCACCAACGAGCACACCAACCCGAACTGCCTGGCGTCGCTCAAGCGCGATGCCATCTTCACCAACGTCGCTCTCACCGACGACGGCGACGTGTGGTGGGAGGGCCTGACCGACACCCCGCCCGCGCACCTGATCGACTGGCAGGGCCGCGACTGGACCCCGGCCATCGCCCAGGCCGGCGGCGACAACGGCAAGCCCCGGCCGGCCGCGCATCCCAACTCGCGCTTCACCGTGGCCGCCACCAACAACCCGGTGCTCGACGCCGAGTGGGACAACCCCCGCGGCGTGCCTATCGACGCCTTCATCTTCGGCGGCCGGCGCAGCACCACGGTGCCCTTGGTGACCGAGGCCCGCACCTGGGTCGAAGGCGTGTACATGGCCGCCACCATGGGCAGCGAGACCACGGCCGCCATGGCGGGCGGCAACGGCGCCGTGCGGCGCGACCCGTTCGCGATGCTGCCCTTCGTGGGCTACAACATGGCCGACTACTTCCAGCACTGGCTCGATCTCGGCGACCGGCTCGCCGGCGCGGGGGCCCCGCTGCCCAGGATCTTCTGCGTCAACTGGTTCCGCAAGGGCGCCGACGGCCGCTTCGTCTGGCCCGGCTACGGCGAGAACATGCGCGTGCTCGAGTGGATGATCGGCCGCATCGAAGGCCGTGCCGGCGGCGTCGACAACGCCTTCGGCACCAGCCCGCGCTTCGAGGACCTGCGCTGGGACGGCCTGGCCTTCACCCGCGAGCAGTTCGCCAGCGTGATCGGCATCGACCGTGCCGCCTGGCAGCAAGAACTGGCCCTGCATGCCGAGCTGTTCCGCACCCTGGCGCACCACCTGCCGCCGGCGCTGCCGGCGACCCAGGCGCGCATCGAGCAGCGCCTGGCGGCGGTCTGACCCGGCGGTGGCCGCCACGCCACTGCTCGCGGCCTTCGACTGGCAGGCGGCGTGGTGCCGCCAGACGGCACCGTTCACCGCCCGCGTGCTCGAGCGCAGCCGGCATTGGCTGGCGCAGGACGACGCGGCGCACGCCACGCTGGCCGCCGTCGCCGCCGACCCGATGGCCGCCGCCGTGCCGCTGCGCTGGGCCGGCGCGCTGCACCACCTGGCCCTGCTCGGGCACGCGCCCTGGGCCGGGCTCTGGCCGCCGGCCGGCGCCGACGCGGCGGTCGGCGCAGCCGGCCCATGCGATGAGGCGCCCCTGGACGCCGCCATAGCCGCCGCCTGGACCCACCAGCGCGCCCATTGCGCAGCCGCGCTGGCGCGGCCGCCGCAGACCAACGAAGTGCAGCGCAGTGCCGCGCTGCTGCCCGGGTTGCTGTACGTGGCGGCGCAGACGCGGCTGCCGATCGCGCTGCTGGAGATCGGCGCCTCCGCCGGCCTCAACCTGTGGTGCGACCGCTACCGCCACGACCCGGGCGCATGGGCCTGGGGCGACCCGGCCGCGCCCTTGGTGTTGCGCAGTGACTGGCAAGGCCCGCCGCCGCCGCTGCAGGCCGGCCTGCGCGTGGCCAGCCGCGCCGGCTGCGATGCGCACCCGGTGGATCTCGCGCAGCCGGGCGAGGGCCTGCGGCTGGCTTCGTTCATCTGGCCCGACCAGCCCGCGCGGATGCAGCGGCTGCAGGCGGCGCAGGCCGCGGCCGCGGGCTGGCAGCGGGCCGAGGGCGTCTCGGTGCAGGCGCTGCCGGCGGCACGCTTCGTGGCCCAGGCGCTGCAGCTGCCAAGGCCCGGCCAGGCCACGGTGCTGATGCACTCGGTGGTATGGCAGTACATCGGCGCCGGCGAGCAGGCCTCCATCGCATCGACGATGCACGCCGCCGGCGCGCGCGCCACCGCGGCGGCACCGCTGGCCTGGCTGCGCCTGGAGCCGCGCGCGAGCGACGGGCTGACCTCGCTGCGCTGCCGGCTCTGGCCCGGCGGCCGCGACGCGCTGCTCGCACGCTGTCATCCCCATGGCGCGCACATCGAGTGGCTGGCCGGGACGCCGGCCGGGGAGGCCGGATGAGGGTGCAGCTGCTGTCCGACCTGCATCTGGAGTCCGAGGCCTACGACCCGCGGCCGGCACCCGACGCCGAGTTGCTGGTGCTGGCCGGCGACATCGACAGCACCTGGGCCGGCTACGAGCGCTTTGCCGGCTGGCCAGTGCCGGTGCTGGTGGTGGCCGGCAACCACGAGTTCGACGGTCGCGATGTCGACGCCGCGCTCGCCGGCCTGCGCGCGCTGTGCGGGCGGCTGGGCTATGCGCTGCTGGAGCGCGAGAGCCGCATCTTCGCGGCCGCCGACGGCGCCCGCGTCCGGGTGGTCGGCAGCACGCGCTGGAGCGACTTCGACCTCTTCGGCGCCGCCGGGCGGCCGCGGGCGATGCGGGCCGCCGAGTACTTCATGCGCCTGATGGGCAGCACCCGGGGCGGCCGGCCCTTCGATGCCGCCGCCGTGCGCGACGAAGCCCTGTCGTGCCGGGCCTGGCTCGAAGCCGAGCTGGCACAGTCGCCCCGCCAGCGCTGGGACAAGACGCTGGTGGTCACGCACTTCGCGCCCAGCCTGCGCAGCGCCGATCCGCGTTTCGGGGCCCAGCCCGGCACGGCCAGCTTCTGCAACGCCGACGACGACCTGATTGCGCGTGCCGACGTCTGGCTGCACGGCCACCTGCACTGCCAGACGGCCTACGCCGTGGCGCGCGCCGGCCGCGCCCCCACGCGCGTGGTTTGCAACGCGCTCGGGCTGGCCGCCAAGGGCGAGCCGCGCGGACACGACCCGCTGAAGACGATCGAGATCTGAACCTGCGGGCGCGGCGTCAGCGCCCGGCGCCGCGCAGGCCGTCCAGGCACACCGCCAGCATCCAGTCGACGATCTGCTCGTCGCCATGGTTGCCGCCGGCCTTCAGGAAGGCGGGCACAGGGTCGCAGGCCCTGGCGTACACCGTGTACAGCACCACCTCGGGCGGCAGCGCGGCGGCGATGTCGCCGTCGGCCTGCGCCTGCACGATCCATTCGCCCAGCGCCTCGCTCAGGCGCAGCAGCAGCTCCAGGTACTCCTTGCTCGCCAGCAACTCGGCGCGCAGGGTGGAGTTCTGCGACGGCAGGCTGGGCATCTCGCCGGCAAGCTGCAGCGTCAGGGCCCAGCGCACGACGGCGGCGAGCCGGTCGATGGCGCGCACGCCGCCGCGCACCTGCTGCTGCGCCACCTGCGCCAGCGCACGCTGCATCAGCCGCACCATGGCCGCGGCGGCCAGCGCTTCCTTCGACGGAAAGTGCTTGTACAGGCTGGCCTTGGCGATGCCCACCTCGGCCGCCACCTGGTCCACCGTCATCAGGTCGAAGCCCTTCTCGGCCAACAGGCGGTTCACCGCATCGACGATCGCGTCCTCGCGCACGCGAAGCACCTGCTCGCGAAACGACAAACGGCTCATGGGCGAAGTGTAAGCGGCCGCAGCCGCGCAGCGACTGCGCGGTCGCAACCGTTACTGCACAGTCAGGCTGGGCGCGGCGTGGTGCGGCCCGGGAACGCACGGCGCAGCCAGCCCGCCCGCGACACCACGGCGGCCGGGGCCGCGGCGCTGGAGGCGGCATCGGCCAGGCTCAGGTCGAGCCCGAAGGCCGTGCCCATGTCGGCCGGATCGTCGGCTTCCGGGCGACGGCCTGCACGCGATGCGGAAAGCCAGCGGACGAGGGGCAGGCGCTTGTTCATGGGGTCGCTTTCCGGTGGTGCCTGGTTACGAGTGTCACGCGCGGTGTCGGTTCATGCCCGTCGCCGGCCCCCGGACGCGTGCCCGAGTTCACGGGAGTGGCGCCAGCTGCGGCGCGCTCGCTACAATCGCGCCCCTTTTTCGTCGACGGACGCCGCCGTTGGCGCAGACGCCGGGGCCGCAAGAGTGCAGACGAACGGAAACCCAGCCCGCAGCGGCTTCGTCGCCATCGACTTCGGCACCTCGAATTCGGCCGTGGCCTTGCCGCGGCCTGCGCACGCGGTGGCCGCGCCGCCGGCCTGCGCCGGCAGGGTCGCTGGGGGCCAGGTTGACCTGGTGGAACTCGAGCCGGGCCACGCCACCATGCCCACCGCCGTGTTCTACCGCGCCGACACCCCGCCGCAGCAGGCCGAGGCCGAGCGCCTGTACGGCCGCGCCGCGCTGGCGGCGTATGTCGAAGGCACCGACGGGCGGCTGATGCGGTCGATGAAGAGCATCCTGGGCTCTTCCCTGCTCGAGCAGCGCACCGACATCGGCGGCGGCCGTGCGGTGCGCTACGCCGACGTCGTGGCGGGCTACCTGCGCCGGCTCAAGCAGCTGGCCGAGGCCCGCGCCGGCGGCGCGCTGAGCCGGGCGGTGCTGGGCCGGCCGGTGTACTTCGTCGACGACGACCCGGCGCGTGATGCCCGGGCCCAGGCCGCGCTGGAGGCCGCGGCACGGCAGGTGGGATTCACCGAGCTGCACTTCCAGTACGAACCCATCGCCGCGGCGCTCGACCACGAGAGCCAGGTCGAGCGCGAGGAGTTGGTGATGGTGGCCGACATCGGCGGCGGCACTTCCGACTTCTCGCTCGTCCGCGTGGGCCCGGCGCGGCGTGGCCGGGTCGATCGCCGCGACGACATCCTGGGCAACCACGGCGTGCACCTGGCGGGCACCGACTTCGATCGCCGCATCGAGCTCGCCAGCATCCTGCCGCTGCTGGGCTACGGCGCACGGCGGCCGACGCGGGCCGGTGAAGCCGCGCGCGAGCCGCCGCCCGAGGTGCCCAGCGCGATCTACTTCGACCTCGCCACCTGGCACCTGATCAACACCGTCTACGCGCCGGCCCGGCTGGCCGAGCTGCGCGGCATGAAGGGCTGGTACGCCGATCCGCGCCACCACGCCCGGCTGCTGGCCACGCTGGAGCTGCGCCTGGGCCACGCGCTGGCGGCGGCGGCCGAGCAGGCCAAGATCGATGTCGCCACCCAAGGCCGGGCCGCGATCGACCTCGCGGCGCTGGAGCGCGGGCTGACGGCGCAGCTGAGCGAGCGCGACGCCGCGCAGGCGCTCGAAGCCGACCTCGAACGCATCGTGGAGGCCGCGCGCGAGACGGCGCGCCGCGCCGGCGTGGGCCCGGGCCAGGTCGACACGCTGTACTTCACCGGGGGCTCGACCGGCCTGGCCCCGCTGGTGGCGCGGATCGCGGCCTGCTTTCCCGCCGCCGGCGCGGTGCGCGGCGACCGCTACGCGAGCGTGGCCCAGGGCCTGGGGCTGCACGCCCGGGCCGTGTTCGGCCCGGGCCGCTGACCAGGGCGCGGCGCCGGCCGCTCAGCGGCGCTGCGGCCGGCGCTGCGGTCGCGGCCGGGCTGCCGCGGGCTGGCGCCGCGGACGCGTGACGTCGGCGATCAGCATCACCGCGCGCACGCAATCCTGCACCGCCTCGGCCAGGTCGGCGGGCGGCTCCAGCGTGGCGATCACCTCGAGCAGCGCATCGGCGTCTTCCAGGTCGTCGGGGTCGAAGTGGGCGTACAGCAGGGCCATCGGCTCCACCAGCGCCGGATCGCCCAGCGCCAGCAGGTCGCCGTGGACGTCGAGCGCGGCGGCGAAGCCCGCCACCCAGGGCAGCAGCGCCTGCTCGGGGGCCGCGTCATCGTCGAGCTGAAACACCCAGGGGTCGAACCACTGCCGCTGGCCGATGGCGCGGTCGAGCTCGGCGTGCCGGCGGCGCGCCAGCGCCAAGGTCTCGTCCAGCGCCGCACCCGGCGGCGCCGGCCGGCCTTCGAGGTCGGTGATGCGCGGCTGCCAGCGCCCGGCGGGCACCGGCGCCGGCTGCAGCAGCACGCCGCACAGGTAGCCGTCCAGCGCCGAGACGTCCAGCGGCTGGCAGGGAGCCGGCACGGCGTCGAGCAGCTGCTCCAGGCGGGCGATGTCGGCGTCGGTCAGGGCCGGGAACTCGGGGCTGGCAGGGATCACGGTGGCTTCCCCACGTCTGGGGATGGAAGCGGCGCGGGTCGGGCGTAGATTGGGCGGCAAGGGCCGGCGCACCGGATTGTCCCGCAGCGCCGGGCCCACGGACCCAACGACGTCCTCATGCCGAGGACTTTGCGGCAACCCCTCGCGAGAGCGTCGGGTTGCCCTTTTTTTGGGCCGCGTCGCGTCTCGTACCATGCGGCCATGAATCCCGTCTTGCTCGTCACTGGAGGCAGCCGCGGCATCGGCGCCGCCACCGCCCGCCTGGCCGCCGCGCGCGGCTGGGACGTGGCCGTCAACTACGCCCGCGACGAAGCGGCGGCCCAGGCCGTGGCGGCCGAGGTGCGCGCGCTCGGGCGACGCGCCTGGGCGCTGCAGGCCGACGTCGCCGACGACGCCCAGGTGCGCGCCCTGTTCGCGACCCTGGACCGCGAGGCGGGTGCGCTGGACGGGCTGGTCAACAGCGCCGGCGTGGTGGACGCGGCCGCGCGGGTGGACGAGATGAGCGCCGCGCGCGTGGCGCGCATGTTCGCCATCAACGTGCTGGGCACGTTCGCCTGCGCGCGCGAGGCGCTGCGCCGCATGAGCCGGCGCCACGGCGGGCGCGGCGGCGCCATCGTCAACGTTTCGTCGGTGGCGGCCACGCTGGGCTCGCCCGCGCAGTACGTCGACTATGCCGCCAGCAAGGGCGCGGTGGACACGTTCACCGTCGGCCTGGCGCGCGAGGTGGCCACCGAAGGCGTGCGCGTGAACGCGGTGCGCCCGGGCATCATCGACACCGAGATCCACGCCTCGGGCGGCGAGCCCGACCGCGCCCGCCGCCTGGCCGCCAGCGTGCCGATGCAGCGCGCCGGGCAGGCCGACGAGGTGGCCGCAGCCATCGTCTGGCTGCTCTCGGCCGAGGCCGCCTACGCCACCGGCGCGCTGCTCGACGTCAGCGGCGGGCGCTGACGGCGCCCGCCGCGTCCCGCACCGTCACCCCGCATAGCCGCGCAGTGCCGCCAGCAGGGCCCGCGCAGCAGCGCGTTCGGCCCCGCGGCCGGCCTCGGCATAGGGTTGCAGCACCAGGGTGGCCTGGTCGGCCACCGAGCCCCAGACCGTGGGCGCCGCGACGCGGCCCTGCAGGTCGGACCAGCGCGACAGCAGCGCCGATTGCACCTCGGCCAGCCGGCCCGCGGCCACCGCCTCGTACAGGTCGATCTCGATCTGGCCCGCGAAGCACCAGAAGTCGGGCTGGCTCGCCGCCTTGGCCTGCAGGCTGGCCCGCACCGCGGCGCTGGTCCCGGCGGCGAACCCGCGCCAGCCGGGCCGCCCGCGGTGGGCCACGAGCTCGAGCGCCATGCGGTTGAGCGCGGGGTAGAACAGCTCGGGGTCGCGCGCTGCCGTTGCCAGCGCTTCGGCCTGGGCGTAGGCGGCGGCGGCCTCAGCCAGGGCCCGGCCCTGCGCCCGGGCGTCGCCCAGCTTGGCCTCCACCAGCGCCAGGCGCTTGCAGGCCGAGCCCACCAGGCTGGCGCGCTCCAGCGTGGGCTGCAGGGTCAGCAGGGTGCGCAGGTCTCGCAGCGCGACCTCGATGTCGCGCCGCGCGGCGGCCAGCACGGTGCTGCCGGGCGCAGCACGGTCGGCCCGGGCCCAGGCCCGGCGGGCGCGCAGGTTGGCGAGCTGTTCGCAGGCCTTGATCGACGCGCTGGCATCGTTGCTCTGCAGCGCGCGCTCGTACCAGGCGATGGCGGCGTCGCGATCGCCGGCCTCGGCATAGGCGACGGCGTAGGCCTCGGCCACCGCGCCCATGCCGCCCCACAGCGGCGCGAAGCGGGCCTCGAGGTGGCGCACCCGCTCCAGCTGCGCCGTGGCGTCGGCGTGCATCCACTTGCTCTTGACGGCCTGCTCCTCGAGCGCCAGGGCCAGCGCCAGGGGGGAGGCCACGCCTTCGAACTCCTCGCGCGGCGCGATCGGCGTGCTGGCGGCCTCGCCCTGGCCCTGGCGGTAGCTCCAGTTCGGGTCGCCGTAGGCCTGGTAGGCGGCCCAGGTGTTGCTGCTGCGGTCGGCGTTCCAGGCCGCCTCGCGTGCCGCGGCCACCGCGCTGATGAAGGGCCGGTGCGCCAGGATCTCGCGGTAGAAGGTGGTGGCGAAGACCTCGGCCGGGCCGTCGTCCACCGCCCAGCCCGCGGCGATGACGCAGCGCACGCCGATCTCGATCAGCGAGTCGGCCAGCCCCCAGGCGAACTCGACGCGGTTGAACTCGCGCGGCACGAGCGCCTGTGCCGGGTCGCGCGCCGCCAGGTGGCAGCAGTTGACGAACACCAGCTCGGGCACGGTGCGCATGCTGCGGATCTCGTCGCTACCCAGGAAGGTGCCGCCCGACAGCACGATGCCGCCCTTGCTGGCGACGCGGCCCTGGTTGCCGGGGTCGCGCTGCACCGGCGCGCCGTGCGCGGCCACGTGCACGATGCGGTAGCGGCGCTCGAACAGGGTGTTGATCACGCTGCCGGCGTCGTGGCCGCCGATCAGCGCCGTCACGCGCGCCGCGCCGATGCCGCCCGGGCCCTGCAGCGCTTCGGCCACGGCCTGCGCCTCGGCGCGCGCACCGGGCAGCGGCCCGTAGACGGCGGCGTCGACCAGGGGCTCGCCGATCACGAGCACGGCATCGTCGCTGCTCGCGTCCTGCACCTGCTGGCGGTAGTTCTCCTGCCGCAGCTTGCGCAGCAGCTGGGTGCGCACGGCCCAGGGGCGCTCGTCGCTGCGGCCGGCGCCGTCGTCGGCGGTGTCCAGCAGCTCCCAAGGGATCACCGCGGTGGCGTCGTCCAGCTCCAGCAGCATGCGGCTCGTGCCGGCCAGGAACGGCTCCACCTCGGGCGGCACCAGCAGCTGGAACAGCGTGCGGCCCAGCCGCGGATCCTGGGTGACGGCGGTGCTGGCGCGCGCGACCAGGTCGCGCAGCAGCCGGCCTTGCGTGGTCTGCGCGCGCACCTCGGTGCGGGCGCGCTTGGTGTCCAGCGCGAAGGCGATGGTGCCGTCGGCGGGGCTGGTGGCGGCGATGAAGTCGTAGTCGGCGCCGCGGTAGCCGCTGTCGATCTGGCGCCGCAAGGGGCCGATGCCGCTGGCGATGGCAGGGGCGATGTCGAAGCGCCCTGGCGCCGCCGTGGCCAGCACCTGCAGCCCGTGCCAGGCGTCGGAGGCGCGCTCCAGGTACAGCTCCACCAGCGTGAGCTCGCCCACCAGCGGCCAGCCGCGGCCCTGCAGCCGGTCGTTCGCGTCGCGCACGCCCTGGGCGATCGAGCGCGCCGAGTTGCTGGCGTTCATGCCCACGCCCCCGCTGCCCATCAACGTGGCCGCCAGCTCGATATGGGCCGGCGCGTCGGGGCTGCTCTCGGCGATGCGCTGGGCCCAGGCGATCACGCCCTGGCGCACGCTGCGCGCCAGGTCTTGCTCGGTGAGCTTGCCTTCCTCGCCCAGGCCCACGATCACGGCACTGGCCGGCTGCGGCGCGCGCCACGGGTTGTCGGGGTCCAGGCGCGTGTTCATGAAGATCTGGTGCGAGCCCGGGGCGTCGGGGTAGAGCCCGGCGTCGAGCGAATCTTTCATGGCCCCACCCACCAGGCGGTCGAGCACCGCTTCGGTGCCGGTGAGCGCCAGCGCGCGCGTGTGGCCCACCATCAACGGCTGGGCGACGAAGCTGAGGTTGCCGTTGAGCACGCGCACGCGCAGCGGCGACCCCGACCCGGCATCGGGCGGCTCGGGTGGCGCACCGCGACCGCAGGCGAAGACGGCGCGCAGGCTGTCGGCCGGCACCGGCGCGGCGCGCGCGCGCGCGGGGCGGCTGCGCACCCGCGCCGGCGTGCCGGTGCCGGCCAGGCCGCCGCCGCGCGCCGCGGCGGGCGCTGCCAGCCGCGGCAGGCGCGCCGTCTCGCCCAGGCTCAGCAGCTCGACGTAGGCGTCGAAGGCGCTGCTGGCGTCGGGCAGGCCGCCGTGCTCGCAATCGAGCGTCCAGGTGCGCACGCCGGGCAGCAGGGCCGATGCGAGCGGCACCCGGCCGTCGCCGCCGTCGGGTGCATCGAGATAGCTGAAACCGTCGGGGCCCCACTCGTAGCCATCGGGCGTGAACCGGGCCTGGCCCACCACCAGCAACAGCTTGTCGGCGAACGACGGCAACTCGGTCTGGCGCTGGGCATCCAGCCGCTGGCGCAGCGCGCGCGCCTGGTCGAGCACCGGCTGCGGGGGCAGGCCCCAGCTGTAGGCCGCCTCGGGCGCGCCGCCGTTGCTGGTGTGCCACCAGTTGTTCTGCTGCACGCGCTGCAGGTCGTCCTGCGCGATCTTGCGCCAGGTCTCGGCGCGGTCCAGTGCCAGCGCGGGGTCGAGCAGGCCGGCCTGGAGCTGCAGGAAGCCGGGCATCTCGGCCATCCACTGGCGCGCCTGGCGGTCGTGGAAGGGGCTGCCGAAGCTGGCCAGCGCATTGCCGAAGGTGTCGTCGCCCGACAGCACCTGCATGGGCGCCCAGCTGCCACCATTGGGCGTGCCCAGCATCAGCACGCGCGCGCCTTCGCGCTGCATGAGGCGGGCCCAGGTCTTGGGCCGCTCGAGCTGCATCGTGCGCGCGAGCACGCCGCCCATGCTGTGCGCCAGCAGCCGCACCGGCTGGCCGCTGGCGTTGCGCGCATCCAGCGCCTGCTCCACCGCGTCGGCCAGGCGGCCCGCCTCGAGCTCGATCGGCAGCCGCCAGTCGTAGGCGTAGGCGATGACCTCGTGCGTGGCCGCCAGATGGTCCATCAGGTCGTCATAGCTCAGGCCGATCGGGCCGTCGGGGGCCACGCCGTCCTGGCGCTGATCGCTCGATCCGGGCAGGTACTTCAGCTTGGACAGCGCGCCGATCAGGCGCAGGCTGAGCCAGATGCGCTTGTCGCCGGCCTTGAGGTTGCTGCCCAGGATGCCGGGCAGCACGAACACCGCCGGCTTGGCGCTGGCCGGTCGCGGGTCGTCGGCGCCGCGCCGGGCGGCGCGCGCGCCGCTGGCGTCCTGGCCGGCCCAGGACAGCGGGCCGATGCTGCGAAAGCCCGCCGGCGCGCCTTGCGTGAGACCGCCCACCACGGCGGCCGCGGTGCGTTCGTTGACGAAGTAGTTGAAGTGGGTGACCCGGCCGCCCTGGTCGAGCAGGAAGCTCGCCCCGCCGCTGCGCGGCGCGCCGCCGTACATGCTGCGCGTCTGCACGACGATGTCGTTGTCGGTCCAGTAGTACGCATCGGCCAGCAGCGTCTTCACCCAGCTGCCCACGCTGTCGCCCTGCAGGTCGCCGGCGACCACGCGCAGATCGCCCGGGATCGGCTCTTCGGCGGCGTTGAGCCAGTTCAGCAGCGGCGTGTCGGGGATCATCGCCGCCAGGCCCGGCAGCGTGGCCGGGCTGGCGCGGCGGCGCGCCACCTCGGACAGGAAATCCACCAGCTGCGGCAGCACCGGCACCCCGGTGAGCTCGATCGCCCACTTCAGCACCGAGAGGTAGGCGTCGAGTCGCTCGCTGGCCAGCAGCGTGCCACGGGCCGGGCAGGCCACGCGCAGCACGCGCTCGACCCGCAGACCCTTGGCCTGCGCGGCCGCGTGCAGGGCCTGCAGTTCCTGCCGCTGCTGCGCGAACGCCTCGCCCGCGAAGCCGGCCAGGTCGTCGGCGCCCAGTTGCGCCTGCCCGCACACGCGGGCCAGCACCTCGGCCACCAGGCCCCCGCGCGAATGCGTGGCCAGGTGCAGCCGCGCCCCCGACGGCAGCGCCTGCACCAGCGTCAGCGCGTTGGCGATCGGGCTGGCCCCCAGCGTCGGGTGGTCGAGCGCGTAGACGCGTCCGCCATAGCAAGTGAACAGCTCGCCCACGCGTTGCGGGTGCAGCGTCCACAGCTTGCCGAAGGTGCTGACGGTGTCGACGAAGGTGCCGTGGATCAGCACCAGCATCGGCATCGTCGCCGGGTCGGCCGGGGCCGGCACCTGGGCCAGCTTCAACCCGCTGCCCTTCAGCGCGGCCAGCGCCTCGCGCTGCAAGGCGTAGACGCCGGCGTCGACCTGGCCGTCGACCTTCTGCACCACGAGGCTGGCGGCGAAGTCGGCCGCGCTGTCTTGCGCCACCCCGGTGATGACCTCCACCGCCGACAGCAGCACCCGCCCCAGGAAGCCGCCCCCGCGCGTGGGCGTGGCCTGCTCGAGCCCGCGCCACTGCAGCTGGCCGGGCACCGGCACCTCGTTCGAGGCGGCGCCCGGGCCGCGCGCCTGCGTGCCCTGGCCGAGCAGCAGGTCGCGCGCATTCGCGGGGTGCAGCAGCAGGGTCGGGCCGCCGGCCAGCTGCAGCAGCACCAGGTCCTGGCCCGGCACGGCCGTCAGCCGCACGCTGTCGCCGCCGTCGCGGCGCGCCGCGACGCGCACCGAATCCTTGACCGTGCCGCGCAGGCCGGCCAGAGCGGGCCCGCGGCCCGGCTCGGCGCCCGCGCCGCGGGCCGCCTGCCGCTGGCCGGGGATGACGAAGGTGATCGCGCTGCTGTCGTCGCTGGCCATGTTGCGCTCTCCGTCGCCCGCCAAGGGCAGGCGAGCATCGGCGCAAAGCCGGGCCCGATCAAGCGCCGCGGGCCGGATGAGCTAGGGAGGACCGTGCGCGGCGAGCCAGACGTCCAGGCTCGAAGGCGCGGGCGCGGCCGGCGACACCCGCGCCGGGGGCGGCTCCTCGCGACGCGCCTGCAGGGCCTGCAGCGCCTGCATGGCGCGGATGTCGGCGAAGGTCAGCCGCTGCACTTCCACCGGCGCCACGCCGCGCAGCACGCCGAGCTTGAGCGCGGCCACGTAGCTCAGGTCGATCACGCGCCCGGGCGCGAAAGGCCCTCGGTCGTTGATGCGCACGATCACCTCGCGCCCGTTGGCGGGGTTGCGGACGCGGGCGTAGCTCGGGATCGGCATCGTGCGATGCGCAGCCGTCATCGCATACATGTCGTAGGGTTCGCCACTGGCCGTGGGTCGGCCCTGGAACTTGATACCGTACCAGGAGGCGCCACCGGTCTCGCGCAGCGGCAGATCGGCCGTCATCGGCACGTAGGTCTGGCCGAGCACGGTGTACGGCTTGTTCGGGCCGCCCACGCGCAGGGGCTCGATGCGCGGCACGGCATCGGGCGTCTGGACCAGGTTCGGAGGCGGGTGGATCCCGGCACCATCACGCAGGGGTGGTGCGCTGCAGCCGGCCAAGAGCGCGACCAGCCCGAGTGCCGCGGGCGTCCAAGCCGGCCGCCGTGCGCGACACGCAACGAAACACAAGCAGCAGGCGGCGCGACCGCAGCGGATGTGGCTCAAGGGAGCTTGGTGCGACCGGCAAGAATCGAACTTGCGACGCAGCCTTCGGAGGGCCGCATGATATCCACTTCACCACGGTCGCTCGCCGCAACCCGGGATTCTAGCGCCCGGGCTGCACTGCCTCCGGCGCGCCCGGGCGCCGCGCAGGCCCCCCTCTATAATCCGGCGGGTTTGCCCTGCTGAGCTGGCCAGCTGTCGCGGGCCCGCCGCCGACCGGAAGATCGGACCCCGAGGATTCGATGAGCGACTCGCACGACCCCAAGCCGCCCCACCCCGCACACGAAGCGGAGCCCGACGAAGCGCATGAAGGCCCGATCAAGACCCCGCGGCAACTGATCGCGACCGTGGTCGCGTCGTTCCTGGTGCCCATCGTGGCCATCGTGCTGCTGGTCAACTTCGTCGACCTGGGCAGCCGCACCGGCGCTGGCAGCGACGCCCTCAGCCCGCAAGCGGTAGCCAAGCGGCTCGCGCCCGTGGCCTCGGTCGAGATCCGCGATGCCTCCAATCCCGGTCCCGCCCACACCGGCGAGCAGGTGTTCCAGGCCCAATGCTCGGCCTGCCACCTGGTCGGCGCGCTGGGCTCGCCCAAGTTCGGCGATGCAGCCGCCTGGGCGCCCCGCATCGCCAAGGGCTACGAGGCCCTGCTCACTTCGGCGCTGAAGGGCAAGGGCAACATGACGCCTCAGGGCGGCGGCGAATTCACCGACTACGAGATCGGCCGTGCCGTGGTCTACATGGCCGACCATGGCGGCGCCAAGTTCCCCGATCCGCCGGCCCCGGCGGCCTCCGCGGCTGCGGCCCCGGCTTCCGCCGCCAGCGCCGGCGGCTGAGCGCCGGCCGGCAGCGCGCGCCGGCCGATGTCTCGACATTCCACCGCCGTGGTCATGCCACGGCCGCACCGGCGCATCCGGCCGGGCCGGGCCTGCGTAAGGCCAGGCATGGAGTTGGACGACCCTGCAGCGCCCGCGGCGCGATCAGCCTGCCGGCGATGCGGTCGGTTGCGGCCGCAGGCGGTAGCCGAAGCGAACCGGCATCTGCGCGAACGCCAGCATCGGTACCGGCTCTCCCCGCCCGGGCCACGCGCCCTCCTCCAGGGCCTGCGCGGCCGCCAGCATGTCCATGCTGTGCACGATGCCGAAGCCGAGGTCGGTGTCCAGAAACAGCCGTCCCCGCTCGTCGAGCCACGCCGCGGCCACCCGTGCCGGCCGCCCCGTGTGGCTGTGCACCTGCCAGCCGCCGACGTCGCCGGCGGGCGGGTCCAGCCGCCAGACCCAGGGCGCGGCCTCCAGTTCGAGGTAGACGCGCTGCGGCCCGTTCTGGAAGAACCAGGCCCCCGCTTGGTCGTGCGCGTAATTGCGCTCGATGAAGCCGCGCAGCTGGTCGTGCTCGATGCGGCTGCCCTTGATCTGCGGGAAGGGGCCCGCCGCCTGGATGCGCTCGTCGCGCATGTACCAGTCGCCGCGCGCGTCCAGCGCGAGCCAGCCGTAGCAATGCGGCACGTTCGGCCATTTGCGCAGCGCGGCTTCGACGATCGCGTCCATGGCGCCCACCTTACGCCGTCAGGCGGCGTCCTGCAGCCAGTCGGCCACCGCGGTGGGCATCGCCAGCGTGTGGCTGGGCCAGGGCGGGTGCGGGAAGCCGACATGCCCGCCCTGCGCCGGCCGCCACAGCGTCACGTGGCGGCCCACCTGGGCCGCCCCGGGCAGCGACGCCGCCGGCACGAACGGGTCGTTGCGCGCGTGCAGCAGGAGGGCCGGGATGCGGATCTGCGCCAGGTGCGGCAGGGCCGAGGCGCGGGCCCAGTAGTCGGGCGTGTCGCGAAAGCCGTGCAGCGGCGCCGTGAAGACGTTGTCGAACTCGAACAAGGTGCGTGCGGCCACCAGGCGCGCACGGTCGAACAGCCCGGGATGACGCTCCAGCCGCGCCAGCGCGCGCGGCTTCATCGTGGCCAGGAACATGCGCGAGTAAACCAGCCAGTTGAAGCCGCGGTCGATGGCGTGGCCGGCGGCGGCCAGGTCCACCGGCGAGCACACCGCGGCCACGGCCGCGGCGGTGGCCGCGGCGCTGGCGCCCATCTCCTCGGCCCAGCGCAGCAGGGCGTTGCCGCCGAGCGAGACGCCCACCACGCGCAGCGGCGCGGCGCTGCGCACGCGCAGCCGCTGCAGGATCCAGCCGATTTCTTCGAAATCGCCCGAGTGGTAGGCGCGGGGCGCGAGGTTGATCTCGCCCGAGCAGCCCCGGAAGTGCGGCACCGAGTAGGCCCAGCCGCGCGCCTGCGCGACGACGGCGAAGGCCTGCGCGTACTGGCTGGCGCTGCTGCCCTCCAGGCCATGGAAAAGCACCAGGTGCTGGCCGGCCGGCGCTGCGCCGGCCGGCCGCTGCAGGTGGTCGACGTCGATGAAGTCGCCGTCGGGCGTGGTCCAGCGCTCGCGCACCAGCGGCGGCGGGGTGCCCAGGTGGTGGCGTGAGCGCGTCGCGGCCCAGATCGTCTGCAGGTTGCCGCCCGGCAGCCAGCGCGGCGCGGCATAGCGCGCCTCGAAGCCTGGCAGCGGGACCGCGCTCAATGCAGCGTCGCGGGCAGCTCGCCGCCGGCGCTGGGCGGCTGCGGCATGCCGGGGCTGGCATGGTGCGAGGCCAGGCGCCAGCCCTGCGCGGTCTTGATGTAGAAATTGGTCGCCAGGACCCAGCCGATCTGCGGACCGCTCTCGGTGGCCATCTCGATCCGCTCCACCAGATGGTGCAGCGCCGAACCCATCTGCTGCAGCCGGTGCACCTGCTCGGGCCGCACCGGGATGCCGCCGCCGGCGAAGATGGCCTCGAAGCTGGCGCGGATGGCGGCCGCGCCGATCACCCGCGGCCCGCCGGGGTGCACGCAGACGATCTCCTCGTCATCGGCCCAGACCGCCATCAGGCGCTCGATGTCGCCGCGCTGCAGCGCCTCGTACAGCTGCGCCTCGACCTCGTCAGGGCTGCCACCGAGGGCGCCGGGCGGTATGCGCGTGCGGGCCACGGCGCGCGGCGCTCAGCGAAAGACCACGCACTTGTGGCCGTTGACGAGCACGCGGTGCTCGACGTGCCAGCGCACCGCGCGCGCCAGGACCATGCATTCGATGTCGCGGCCGACGGCGGTGAAATCTTCGGCCGACAGCGTGTGGTCCACGCGCTGCACGTCCTGCTCGATGATGGGGCCCTCGTCGAGGTCGGCGGTGACGTAGTGCGCGGTGGCGCCGATCAGCTTGACGCCGCGCGCATGGGCCTGGAAGTAGGGCCGCGCGCCCTTGAAGCTGGGCAGGAAACTGTGGTGGATGTTGATCGCCCGGCCGGCCAGCGCGCGGCAGAACTCGGGACTCAGGATCTGCATGTAGCGCGCGAGCACCACGAGGTCGATGCGCTCGCGCTCGACGATCGCCTCGACCTGCTGCTCCTGCGCGCGCTTGGTCTCGGCCGTGACCTTCCCGTCCGTGCCGCCGACCAGCGGCAGGTGGTGGAACGGGATGCCGTAGCTCGCCGCCAGCGCCTCGAAGCTGCGGTGGTTGGAGACGATGGCCGGGATCTCCACCGCCAGCGAGCCGCTCTTCCAGCGGAACAGCAGATCGTTCAGGCAATGCCCATGCTGGCTCACCATCAGCAGCAGGCGCGGCCGCGCGGCCAGGGCGTGGAAATGCACGGCCATGCCGAACTGCTGCCGTGTATGTTCGAACAGCGTGGAGAGTGTCTCGGCGCTGGCCAGCTGTGGCGGCGCCTGGAAATGCACGCGCATGAAGAACAGGCCCGTGGCATCCTCGCCCTCGAGATCGCCGAACTGCTGCGAATCGATGATGTTGCAGCCGGCCTGGTAGAGCAGGCCCGAGACTGCGTGCACGAGGCCCTTGGTGTCGCGGCAGGCGAGCGTGAGAACGAATTGCTGGTCCGGCGGCATGCGCCGAATTGTAGTTAGGGTGAACGAGGATCACGGATGACCCAGACCGACGAACGTGACTGGTCGGACCGCAGCCGCGAGCTCTCGCAGTTGCTGGCCCGGGCCGGACTCGGCGACCGCGCCGCCTTCGGGCGGCTGTACGAGCGCACCAGCGGCCACCTGTACGCGGTGGTGCAGCGCATCCAGCGCGACCGCGCGCAGGCCGAAGACCTGCTGCAGGAGATCTACGTCTCGGTCTGGAAGGCGGCGGCGAGCTTCGACGCCGCGCGCAGCCAGCCGCTGACCTGGCTCACGCACATCGCGCGCAACCGCGCCATCGACAGCCTGCGCCGCGCCCAGACGCAGCCGCGCACCGAGAGCCTGTCCAAGGCCGATGACGACGACCGGCCCGAGCCCGCCGACACGCTCGAAAGCTCGGACCCCGGCCCGCTCGAGCTGCTGGGCCAGGCGAGCGACCGGCGCGAGCTGACGCAGTGCATGGAGCGGCTGACGCCGCCGCAGCGCCAGAGCGTGGCGCTGGCCTTCTTCGATGGCCTGTCGCATGCCGAGGTGGCCGAGCACCTGCGCCAGCCGCTGGGCACGGTGAAGAGCTGGGTGCGGCGGGCGCTGATGACGCTGAAGGGCTGCCTGGACCGTGCCGCGCTGGGCGACATCGGGGGCGAAGGAGCGCGTTGACATGGACTATGCCCACCCCGAGCTCGCCGACGCGCTGGCCGCGCAGTACGTGGCCGGCACCTTGCGGGGCCGCGCGCGCGACCGCTTCGAGGCGCTGCTGCCCAGTCATCCGGCACTGCAAAGCGCGGTGCGCGACTGGCAGGGCCGGCTGATGCCGTTGACCGAAGTGCTGCCCGAGGCGCCGCCGCCGGGCCGCATCTGGCAGGGCATCGAATCGCAACTCTGGCCGCAGCCCCGGGCGGCGGCCGCGCCGTCGTGGTGGCAGCGCCTGGGCCTGTGGCGCGGCCTGGCCGGCACGGCGTTCGCCGGGGTGCTGGCGCTGGGCGCGATGCTGGCCATTCCACCGCCCGTGCAACCGCCGGTGGTGGTGGTGCTGGCCAGTACCGGTGCGGCCGCGGATGCCGGCGGCAGCATCGTCGCCAGCTTCAGCGGCGATGGCCGTGCTCTGGTGACGCGGCCGCTGACGCCGGTGAGCCTGCGCGCCGACCGCGTGCTCGAACTCTGGTCGGTGCCGCCCCGAGGCAACCCGCGTTCGCTGGGCCTGATCTCGGCCGGCGGCTTGACCGTGCTCGACCGCGGCCGACTCCCGGCGGCCCTGCTCAAGGGCGGCACGGCCGCGCTGGCGGTCAGCATCGAGCCGCCGGGCGGGTCGCCCACCGGCCTGCCCACCGGGCCGGTGGTCTTCGCCGGCAAGCTGCAGACCTGATCCGCTAGCAGGTCAGCGCGACTTCGGTGGCTGCGGGCAGGCCGACGGTGGCCACCGTGCAGCCTTGCGGGTCGGCGCTCAGCACCGCGCCCACCGGCAGCGCCTGCCAGCCCGCGCTGTCGTCGCACAAGGGCTCGCTGGCCACGATCACGCCGCCGCCGCAGCGGCGCAGGTACAGGCTGGGTGGCTTGCCGTCGCTGGCGATCCGGAAGGCGTAGAGGCGCTCACCGTCGGTCAGTGCGGCGGCAAAGCGCAGCGGCTCGCTGATGCCGCGATCGCGCATCAGGGCCGCGGTCTCGGCCAGCACCGCCAGCATGGCGGCATCGGGCGCGCTGCCGTCGCGCACCCGCGCCATCGTCAGCAGGAACAACAACTCGGAATCGGTGGCGCCGCGGCGCGCCGTGTACAAGTCGTCGGCCAGCATCGACTCGAGCGTGCGGCGCAGCTGCGCGTAGCCGCCGATCTGTCCGTTGTGCATGAACAGATGCCGGCCGTGGCGAAACGGGTGGCAGTTGGCGCGCGAGCTGGCGCCGAAGGTGGCGGCGCGCACGTGCGCGAAGAACAGGCGCGAACGCAGCGTCTGCGCCAGCGCCAGCAGGTTGTCGTCGCCCCAGGCCGGCGTGGCCTCGCGCACCAGGCCGGGCTCGGGGCGCTCGCCGTACCAGCCGATGCCGAAGCCGTCGCCGTGGGTCTGCATCTTGGCCTGGTCGGCATGCAGCGATTGCCGCATCAGCGAATGGCGCGGCTTGGCGATCAACTCTTCCAGGAAGAGTGGTTCCCCAAGGTAGGCAGCGAGGCGGCACATGCTGGTGTAAACCCGATTGTCACACCATCGTCACCGACATCGGTGTCCTGAAGCCGGGTCCGGCGCACGCGCAGCGCCGCGGTGCGGCTTGTGCCACAGTGGCGGCCCGCTTGCGCATGACCCGAAAGACCCCGGCCGTGAACCTGCTCTTCGTGACCGACCCGCTGGCCTCGTTCAAGATCGCCAAGGATTCGACCTACGCCATGATGCGCGAGGCCGCCGCACGCGGCCACGGCCTGCTGGCCTGCGGACCGCAAGACCTGCGCTGGCAGCGTGGCCTGCCGGTCACCGGCCTGGTCTGCGACATCGAGCTCACCGGCGCGGCCGACCCCTGGTTTCGGGCCGGCGCGCCGCGGCCGCTGGCGCTGCGCGAGGCCGGCGCCGTGCTCATGCGCAAGGACCCGCCCTTCGACAGCGAGTACTTCTACGCCACCCACCTGCTGGGCCAGGCCGAGCGCGAAGGCGCGCGCGTCTTCAACCGGCCGGCGGCGCTGCGCGACCACCCCGAGAAGCTGGCGATCCTGGAGTTTCCGCAGTTCATCGCGCCGACGCTCGTCACGCGCGACGAGGCCGACGTCAAGCGTTTCCACGCCGAGCAGCGCGACATCATCCTGAAGCCCCTGGACGGCATGGGCGGCATGGGCATCTTCCGCGTCGGCCCCGACGGCCTGAACCTGGGCAGCATCGTCGAGACGCTCAACCAGGGCGGCGCGCAGACCCTGATGGTGCAGAAGTACCTGCCCGAGATCGCGCAGGGCGACAAGCGCGTGCTCGTCATCGGCGGCGAGCCGGTGCCGTATGCGCTGGCGCGCATCCCGCAGGGCAGCGAGATCCGCGGCAACCTCGCCGCCGGCGGCAAGGGCGTGGCACAGCCGCTGACCGCGCGCGATCGCGAGATCGCCGGCGCCATTGGCCCGGTGCTGGCCGCGCGCGGCCTGCTGCTGGTGGGCATCGACGTCATCGGCGACTGCCTGACCGAGATCAACGTCACCAGCCCGACCTGCTTCCAGGAGATCACGCAGCAGACCGGGTTTCCGGTGGCGAAGACCTTCGTCGATGCACTGGAGCGGGCGCTGGCGTGAGCCGCGCCGCCCCGCGCCGCATCGATGTCGGCGCCAGCCCTGTGCTGCGCCGTTGGCTCGGTGCCAACCTGGCCTTCGATGCCGAGTACGGTGACCGCCTCAGCAACCACCTGCCGATGGCGCTGATGGCGCTGCAGCGCCTGGGCGCCGACGATGCGCGGCTGCACGCCTTCGCGCAAGGCTATGCCGCGCGACTGCGTCCAGCGCCGCGGTCGGCCTCGTGGCCCGCGGGGGAGGCCTGGGCCACGCGCCTGGGCCACCGCGGCGCGTGGCCGGCCTACCGCCAGCTGTTCGCGCAGTGGCTGCTGAGCGCAGGCGTCCCGGGCGTGCTCGAGGCGGCCCTGCCGCGCCTGCTGCCGGGTTGCGCCGGCGCAGCCTTCCACGGACTCATCCGCACCGCCTACGCGGTGCAGGCCGGGGAATGCCAGGAACTGGCCGACGCGCTGGCGCACTGGGCCTGTGTGTGGCAGCCGCTGCCGGTGGCGCCGGCCGGGGCCACGCGCGGCGAGCCCGACCCCGCCGCGGTGCTGCGCCGCCTGCCGCGCCCGACCGGCCCCGTGCCGGGCGCGCTGATCGCCGACCGCGTGGCCGTGGTCGCGGCGGTCCCCGGCTTCGCGACGGCCGTGGTGCGCCTGCGGATCGATGCGCAGACGCTCGAACGTCTGGCCCGCGGCGCCGCCCAGCTCTATGCGCGCAGCGGCAACTTCACGGTGCTGCACCTGGTCACCAGCGCCCATGCCCTGCGCGTGCTGCTGCCCTGGCTGGGGGGTGCCGAGGCGGCCGTGCGCGGCTACTGGCCGGCCTACGCGGCGGCCTGGGCAGCCAGCGGCGCGCAGGATCGCGGTCGGGCACCGCTGCAGCCCTGGGCACGCATCATCGCGGCGGCCGTCGCCAGCGACGACGATCACCGGGCCAAGCTCGTGGACAGCTGCCGCCAGCAACAGCTGGCCTACGGCGGCACGGTCTGGCGTGAGGCTGCCTCTCGCGCGGTGACGCCCTCCTGATGTCCTGGCGGCGCGGCCGCCAGCCTCGCGCCCTGACAATCCCCGCATGGCCCTGCTCACCCTGGCCGACGCGCACCTCGCGTACGGCCATGTCCCCCTGCTCGACGGCACCGCGCTCGCGATCGAGCCCGGCGAACGCCTGGCCCTGATCGGCCGCAACGGCGCCGGCAAGTCCAGCCTGCTCAAGATCCTGGCCGGGCTGGAAAGGCCCGACGACGGCACGCTGCAGCTGCAGACCGGCCTCAGCCGCGTCTACGTGGCGCAGGAGCCGCTGTTCGAGCCGGGGGTGAGCGTCTTCGACGCCGTCAGCGTGGGCGTGGCCGAGGCGCGCGCGCTGCGCGAGCGTTTCGAGCGCCACGACCCGGCCGACGACCTCGACGCCCTCATGACGCGCCTGGAAGCCCTGGGCGGCTGGACCTGGGAGCAGCGCGTGGACGAGGTGCTGCAGCGCCTGCGGCTGGACGGCGGCGCCAGCGTCGACGCGCTGTCGGGCGGCACGCGCAAGCGCGTGGCGCTGGGCCAGGCGCTGGCGGCCCAGCCCGAGCTGCTGCTGCTGGACGAGCCCACCAACCACCTCGACATCGACGCCATCGAGTGGCTGCAGGACCTGCTGGTGGCGCGCCGCGGTGCGCTGGTGCTGGTCTCGCACGACCGCGCCTTCATCGATGCCGTGGCCACGCGCATCGTCGAGCTCGACCGCGGCCAGCTGCGCAGCTACCCGGGCAGCTTCGCCGCCTTCGAGAAGACCAAGGCACGCGAGCTGGAAGACGAGGCGCTGGAACGCGCGCGCGCCGACAAGCTGCTGGCGCAGGAAGAGGTGTGGGTGCGCAAGGGCGTGGAGGCCCGGCGCACGCGCAGCGTGGGCCGCGTGCAGCGGCTGCTCAAGCTGCGCGAGCAGCGCGTGGCGCGGCGCGAGCAGCTGGGCCGCGTGCGGCTGGAGCTGGACGCCGGGCTGCCGCCGGGCAAGATCGTGGCCGAGCTCAAGCGCGTGGGCATGCGCTACGGCGATCGAACGCTGATCGAGGACTTCAGCGCCACGATCCTGCGCGGCGACAAGGTCGGCCTCATCGGCCCCAACGGCGTCGGCAAGACCACGCTGCTCAAGCTGATCCTGGGCGAGCTGCAGCCCACCAGCGGCAGCGTGCGCCAGGGCACGCGGCTGCAGGTGGCCTACTTCGACCAGATGCGCGCCGGGCTCGACCTGGACGCGACCCTGGTCGACGCCATCAGCCCCGGCAGCGAGTGGATCGAGACCGGCACCGACGCCAAGCCCGTGCGCAAGCACGTGATGAGCTACCTCACCGACTTCCTGTTCAGCCCCGAACGTGCGAACTCGCCGGTGCGCACGCTGTCGGGCGGCGAGCGCAACCGCGTGCTGCTGGCGCGGCTGTTTGCGCTGCCGGCCAACGTGCTGGTGCTCGACGAGCCCACCAACGACCTCGACATCGACACGCTGGAACTGCTGGAAGAGCTGCTGCAGGCCTACGCCGGCACTGTCTTCCTCGTCAGCCACGACCGGCGCTTCCTCGACAACGTGGTGACGAGCACCCTGGCCTGGGAGGGCGAC
Organism: Burkholderiales bacterium; assembly: GCA_028872015.1. Taxonomy (GTDB): domain Bacteria; phylum Pseudomonadota; class Gammaproteobacteria; order Burkholderiales; family Burkholderiaceae_C; genus Rubrivivax. The sequence continues at coordinate 25,357 of JAGWLO010000055.1, forward strand.
CCGGCCTACGGCGGCAAGCCCGGCTTCTGGCGCGAATACGAAGGGGGCTACGAAGACTGGAAGCGCCAGCGCGCGCGCGGCCGCG
>JAGWLO010000056.1 GCA_028872015.1 Burkholderiales bacterium
TCCAAGCAGAAGGTCATCGAGATCAAGGAAGTGAAGTTCCGCCCCGGCACCGACGACGGCGACTACTCGATCAAGATGCGCAACCTGCGCCGTTTCATCGCCGAGGACGGCGACAAGGGCAAGGTCACCTTGCGCTTCCGCGGCCGCGAGATCACGCACCAGGAGATCGGCATGCGCATGCTCGAACGCATCCGCGACGAGCTGGCCGACGTGGCGATGGTCGAGCACATGCCCAAGCTCGAAGGGCGCCAGATGATCATGGTGCTGGCGCCGAAGCGGAAGTAGGGGTACTCGAGGTTCGTCGGCGCCGCGGTCTGGTCACCGTGGCACCGCGTAGAAGCGGCTGCGGGCCGACAAGCACACCGGCCCTCCGGTGTCGCCTGCAGCAGCACACATAGCAAGGAGCAGTCATGCCCAAGATGAAGACCAAGAGCAGCGCCAAGAAGCGCTTTCGCGTCCGTCCCGGCGGCACCGTCAAGCGCGGTCAGGCGTACAAGCGCCACATCCTGACCAAGAAGACGACCAAGAACAAGCGCCACCTGCGCGGCCCGGCCAACGTGCACGAGACCAACATGGGGCACATCGCCGCGATGCTGCCCTTCGCCGGTCTCTGACACCCACCCACACGCACTAGGAGAAACACATGCCTCGCGTCAAACGTGGTGTCACCGCACACGCCCGCCACAAGAAGATCCTCGCCCTGGCCAAGGGCTTCCGCGGCCGCCGCAAGAACGTCTTCCGCATCGCCAAGCAGGCGGTGATGAAGGCGGGCCAGTACGCCTACCGCGACCGCCGCACCCGCAAGCGGGTGTTCCGCCAGCTCTGGATCGCGCGCATCAACGCCGCCAGCCGCGAGCTGGGCGTCACCTACAGCAAGTTCATGGCCGGGCTGAAGAAGGCCAACATCGACATCGACCGCAAGGTGCTGTCGGACATGGCCATCCACGACCCGGCTGGCTTCGCCAGCATCGTCGCCCAGGTGAAGGCCCAGCTGGCTTGAGGCTCCGCCGGCCCGGCACCAGGCCGGCCCGGCGGACCCGAGCGACCGAAGGCCGTCACGCCAGGGCGGCCTTTTTTGTTTTCCGAACGCATTCCTCCGAACCCAAGACCGGCATGGACGATCTGGACACTCTGGTGCAGCAGGCGCAAGCCGATTTCGCCGCCGCGGCGCAGGCCGCCGAGCTCGAGAATGCCAAGGCGCGCTACCTGGGCAAGAGCGGTGCGCTGACCGAGCGCCTGAAGGCGCTGGGCGCCCTGCCGGCCGAGCGCAAGAAGGCGCTCGGCGCCGAGATCAATGCCGCCAAGTCCCGCATCGAGGCGGCGCTGCAGGCGCGCCGCGACCACCTGGCCGCGGCCGAGCTCGAGCGCCAGCTGCAGGCCGAGTCGCTCGACGTGAGCCTGCCCGGGCGCCGCCGCGGCACGGGCGGCCTGCACCCGGTCAGCCGCACCATCGAGCGCATCGAGGCGATCTTCGGCTCGATGGGTTTCGACGTCGCCGAAGGCCCCGAGATCGAGACCGACTGGATGAGCTTCACCGCGCTGAACAACCCCGAGAACCACCCGGCGCGCTCGATGCAGGACACCTTCTACGTCGACCTGAAGGACGCCGAAGGCCGCTGGCTCAACCTGCGCCCCCACACCAGCCCGATGCAGGTGCGCTATGCCCGCGCGCACGCGGCGCGCCACGCGCGCGAGATCGCGCAGGGCCTGCCCATCCCCGAGATCCGGGTCATCGCCCCGGGCCGCACCTACCGCGTCGACAGCGACGCCACGCACTCGCCCATGTTCCACCAATGCGAAGGCCTGTGGATGGGCGAGAACGTCAGCTTCAAGGACCTGAAGGCCGTGTTCAGCGACTTCATCCGCCAGTTCTTCGAGACCGATGATTTCGCGGTGCGCTTCCGGCCTTCCTACTTCCCGTTCACCGAGCCCTCGGCCGAGATCGACATCGCCTTCAGCAGCGGCCCGCTGGCCGGGCGCTGGCTCGAGGTGGCCGGCTCGGGCCAGGTGCATCCGAACGTGGTGCGCCACTACGGCCTGGACCCGGAGCGCCACATCGGCTTCGCGTTCGGCATGGGCCCCGACCGCCTGGCGATGCTGCGCTACGGCATCGACGACCTGCGCCTGATGTTCGACGGCGACCTGCGCTTCCTCCAGCAATTCAACTGACCGGCCGCCATGCAGTTTCCCGAGTCCTGGCTGCGCGAGTTCTGCAACCCGCCGCTGTCCACCCGCCAACTGGCCGACCTGCTGACCATGGCGGGCCTGGAGGTCGAAGACCTGCGCCCGGCCGCGCCGCCGTTCAGCGGCGTGGTGGTGGCGCAGATCCTGAGTGCCGAGCCGCACCCGCAGGCCGACCGCCTGCGTGTGTGCAGCGTCGATGCGGGTGGCCCCGAGCCGCTGCAGATCGTCTGCGGGGCGCCCAACGCGCGCGCCGGCCTCAAGGTGCCGCTGGCGATGGTCGGTGCCGAGCTGCCGCCCGCGGACGGCCGGCCCTTGAAGATCGGCGTGGGCCAGCTGCGCGGCGTCGAGAGCCGCGGCATGCTGTGCTCGGCGCGCGAGCTGAAGCTGTCCGAGGACCACGGCGGCCTGCTCGAGCTGGCGCCCGACGCCCCCGTCGGCGCCAGCCTGCGCGATTGGCTGCAGCTCGACGACACGATCTTCACGCTCAAGCTCACGCCCAACCTGGCGCATGCGCTCAGCGTCTACGGCATCGCGCGCGAGGTCTCGGCGCTGACCGGCGCGCCGCTGTGCACGCCCGCCATCGCCCCGGTGCCGCCGGCGCACGACCAGCGCCTGCCGGTCGAGGTGCAGGCGCCCGATCTGTGCGGCCGTTTCTCGGGCCGCATCGTGCGCGGCGTCGACACCGGGGCGACCACGCCGCGCTGGATGGTCGAGCGCCTGGCGCGCTGCGGCCAGCGCAGCGTCAGCGCGCTGGTGGACATCTCGAACTACGTCATGTTCGAGTTCGGGCGGCCCACCCACATCTTCGACCTCGACCGCATCCACCAGGGGCTCGTCGTGCGCTGGGCGCGGCCGGGCGAGACGCTGAAGCTGCTCAACGGCAGCACGGTCGAGCTCGACGGGCGCGTCGGCGTGATCGCCGATGCGCAGGGCGTGGAGTCGCTGGCCGGCATCATGGGCGGCGACGCCACCGCGGTCTCGGCGGCCACGCGCAACGTCTACGTCGAGGCTGCGTTCTGGTGGCCCGACAGCGTGGCCGGCCGCTCTCGCCGCTACAACTTCAGCACCGACGCCGGGCACCGCTTCGAGCGCGGCGTGGATCCGGCACTGACGGCGGCGCACATCGAGCGCATCACGCGGCTCATCATCGACATCTGCGGCGGCCAGGCCGGACCGCTCGACGACCAGGTGTTGCGCCTGCCCGAGGCCGTGCCCGTCACGCTGCGCGTGGCGCGTGCCGCGCGCGTCATCGGCATGCCCGTCACGCAGGCCCAGTGTGCGGATGTTTTCCGCCGCCTGGGCCTGCAGTTCAGCGAAGGCGAGGGCAGCCTCACCGTGCAGCCGCCGAGCTGGCGATTCGATCTCAGGATCGAGGAAGACCTGATCGAGGAGGTGATCCGCGTCATCGGCTACGACCGGCTGCCCGCCACGCCGCCGCTGGCGCCGGTGACCGCACGCGTGCGCGGCGAGGCTCGGCGCGGTGCGAACGCGGTGCGCCGCACGCTGGCGGCGCTGGACTATCAAGAGACGATCAGCTTCAGCTTCGTCGAGCCGCGCTGGGAGCACGAACTGGCCGGCAACCCCGATCCGATCCGGGTGCTCAACCCGATCGCGGCCCCGCTGGCGGCGATGCGCTCCAGTCTCTTCGGCAGCCTGGTCCAGGTGCTGCGGCACAACCTGGCCCGCAAGACCGAGCGGGTGCGCGTGTTCGAGATCGGCCGCGTGTTCCTGCGTGATGGCGCCGTGGCCGACGGGCCGCTGTCGGTGGCCGGCGTGCGCCAGCCCCTGCGCGTGGGCGGCCTGGTCTGCGGCAGCGCCGTGCCGCTGCAGTGGGGCGAGCGCGAGCGCACGGCCGACTTCTACGACCTCAAGGGCGATGTCGAGTCGCTGCTCGCGCCGCAGCGCGCGGTCTACACCCGCGCGGCACATCCGGCGCTGCACCCGGGCCGATCGGCGCAGATCGAGCTCGGTGGCCGCGTGATCGGCCACCTGGGCGAGCTGCACCCGCGCTGGCGCCAGGCCTACGAGCTGCCGCAGGCGCCGCTGCTGTTCGAGCTCGAGCTCGATGCCGTGCTCGACGCGCCGGTACCGGCCTTCGCCCCAGTTCCGCGGCAGCAGCCGGCGCTGCGCGACCTGGCGCTGGTGCTGCGCGACGAGGTCGGCCACGACGCACTGATGGCCTGCCTGCGCGCCGACCCGGCGGGCCTGATCCGCGACGCGACGCTGTTCGACATCTACAAGCCGCAGGCGGTCGTGGCCGGCCTCGCACCCGGCGAGCGCAGCCTGGCGGTCCGCCTGGCGTTGCTCGACCCCCAGGCCACGCTCACCGACGAGCGCATCGACGCCTGCGTGGCTGCTGCCGTGGCGCGGGCGGCGCATGCCTTCGGCGCCCGCCTGCGCACCTGATCCCGAGGAGGACCTGCCTTGAACCCCGACGACCTGCCCGGCACCCCGGCCATCCTGCCTTCGCTGGACACGCCGACCCTGACCAAGGCCGAGCTGGCCGAGCTGTTGTTCGACCGGCTGGGCCTGAACAAGCGCGAGTCCAAGGACATGGTCGAGGCCTTCTTCGAGATCGTGCACGGCGCGCTGGTGGACGGCCACGACGTCAAGCTCTCGGGCTTCGGCAACTTCAACATCCGGCGCAAGGCGCCGCGGCCGGGCCGCAACCCGCGCACCGGCGAGTCGATCCCCATCAAGGCCCGCAACGTGGTCACCTTCCACGCCAGCCACAAGCTGAAGTCCGTCGTACAAGGCGATACGCCGGCCGAAGGGGACTTCGAGTAGAGTCGAAACACCCCGGTCGATCCCATTGATTTCAATGGAGAATTCGCTCCCAGCCCTGCCTGCCAAGCGCTACTTCACGATCGGTGAGGTCAGTGAACTGTGCCGGGTCAAGCCTTATGTGCTGCGCTACTGGGAGCAGGAGTTCACGCAGCTCAAGCCCATGAAGCGGCGGGGCAACCGGCGCTACTACCAGCACCACGAGGTGCTGCTCATCCGGCGCATCCGCGACCTGCTGTACGAACAGGGCTTCACGATCAGCGGTGCGCGCAACCGCCTGTCGGACCCCGACCGCGCGTCGGCCGGCGAGGCCGAGGGCGATGTCCACCATGTCAGCGTTGCCGCCGAAGCCACGGTCGACCCGACGGCCGCCGTCGATCGCCCGGCCGCACTCTCGCCCTCGGTGATGCTCGAGCCGCAGCTGTTGCGCGCCGAACTGGTGTCCATCCGCGAGTTGCTCTCGGCCTGACGCGGTGCCCGGCCCCGTATAATGCGAGGCTTCGTCGGGGTGTAGCGCAGCCTGGTAGCGCACTTGCATGGGGTGCAAGGGGTCGCGAGTTCGAATCCCGCCACCCCGACCATTTGAATCAACGGGCCAGCTCTACACCGAGCTGGCCCGTTCGGCTTTGTGGAGTGCCCCGAGTCCACGAAGGGGTTCGGGACGAGGCGACCGCGGATCCTCGACACCCGAGGTCGAGGTTTGCATGAGGCGGTCACGCCACCCGCGCCGACCGCAGTCTCAGCGCGTTGCCGATGACGCTCACCGAGGACAGCGCCATGGCCGCGGCGGCCACCACCGGCGAAAGCAGCAGCCCGAAGAACGGGTACAGGACGCCGGCCGCGAGCGGGATGCCCGCGACGTTGTAGGCGAAGCTCAGGAACAGGTTCTGCCGGATGTTCCTCATCGTCGCGTGGGACAGCGTCCGTGCGCGCACGATGCCCATCAAGTCGCCCTTGAGCAGCGTGATGCCGGCGCTCTCCATCGCCACGTCGGTGCCCGTGCCCATCGCGATGCCCACGTCGGCCGCGGCCAGCGCAGGGGCATCGTTGACGCCGTCGCCGGCCATCGCCACCACCCGGCCCTCGGACTTCAGCCGCTGCACGACCGAGGCCTTGTCCTGCGGGAAGACCTCGGCCACCACCTCGTCGATGCCGAGTTCGCGGCCCACCGCCGCCGCGGTGGTCTGGCCGTCGCCGGTCAGCATGACGATGCGCACGCCGGCGCCCTTCAGCGCCCGCAGGGCCTGGGGCGTCGTCGCCTTGATGGGGTCGGCGATCGCCACGAAGCCCGCCAGCGCGCCACCGACGCCGACGAAGATGACCGTCGCCGCCTTCTGGCGCTGCGCCTCCGCCGCGGCGACCTGGTGCGCCGTGTCGATGCCGTGCTCGGCCAGGAACCTGGCGCTGCCCGAGACGATCACCTGGCCTTCCACGGTGCCGATGACGCCCTTGCCGACCGGCGAGTCGAAATCGGTGACGGGCGACAGCGGCAGCTTGCGTGCCTGCGCATCCATCACGATGGCCATCGCCAGCGGGTGCTCGCTGGCGCGCTCGACGCTGGCCAGCTTCTGAAGGACGGCGTCGGTGGTGAATCCCGGCGCCGGCTCGATGTGCACCACCTTCGGCCGGCCCTCGGTCAGCGTGCCGGTCTTGTCGACGACCAGGGTGTCCACCTTCTCCATGCGCTCCAGCGCCTCGGCATCGCGGATCAGCACGCCGTGCTGCGCGCCTCGGCCCACGCCCACCATGATGGACATCGGCGTGGCCAGCCCCAGCGCGCAGGGGCAGGCGATGATGAGCACGGCCACCGCCGCGATCAGCGCGTAGCTGAACGCGGGTGCAGGCCCCCAGACCAGCCAGGCCGCGAAGGTGAGCGCCGCCACGCTGATCACCGCGGGCACGAACCAGCCGGCCACCTCGTCGGCCATGCGCTGGATGGGGGCCCGGCTGCGCTGGGCCGCAGCCACCATGTGCACGATCTGCGAGAGCAGGGTGTCGGCGCCGACCTTCTCGGCGCGCATCACGAAGCCGCCGGTCTGGTTGAGCGTGCCCGCAGTCACCTTGGATCCCAGCGCCTTCGCCACCGGGATCGGCTCGCCGGTGACCATGGCCTCGTCGACGTTGCCCTTGCCGTCGATCAGCTCGCCGTCCACCGGCACCTTCTCGCCCGGGCGCACGCGCAGCAGGTCGCCGACCTCGATGGCGTCGACCTGCACGGCGGCCTCGCTGCCGTCGGCGCCGACCTTCAGCGCCGTCTTCGGCGCCAGGCCGAGCAGGGCCTTGATGGCACCGGATGTCTTCTCGCGTGCACGCAGCTCCAGCACTTGTCCGAGCAGGACGAGCACGGTGATCACCGCCGCCGCCTCGAAGTAGACGGCGACCGCGCCATCGGCCATGCGCAGGTTCGCGGGGAACAACCCCGGCGCCACCGTGCCGACGATGCTGTAGAGCCAGGCCGCGCCCGTGCCCAGCGCGATGAGCGAGTACATGTTCAGGCTGCGGTGCTTCACCGACGCCACGGCGCGCACGAAGAAGGGCCAGCCCGCCCAGAGCACCACCGGGGTGCCCAGGAGCAACTGGATCCAGTTCGACATCTGCTGGCCCAGCACATGGCTCAGGTTCGTCAGGTGCCCGCCCATCTCCAGCGCAAAGACCGGCACGGTCAGCGCCGTGCCGATCCAGAAGCGCTTGGTCATCTCGCGCAGCTCGGGGCTCTCGCCGGGCTCGGCCGTGGCCAGCACGGGCTCGAGCGCCATGCCGCAGAGGGGGCAGCTTCCGGGCCCCATCTGGCGCACCTGCGGATGCATGGGGCATGTGTATTCGACCTGGCCCGGGTTGCCAGCGGGTGCAGGCTTCGCCTGCGCCGTCACGTGGGCGTGCTGACTGTGGTCGTGATGGGCATGCGCCGCGCGCTCGTGCTGCGCGCCCTTCATCACCGTGCCGTCGGGCATCACGTGCGTGCCATCGGCTGCAGGGCCGTGGTGCCCGTGATCGTGGGTCGTGCTGCTGAGGTCGGGCATGGCGCTCTCCGGTCGACGTAGGCAGTCTCGCGCTTGTCCCGGTGGGAAGGTCAAGGGCGCGCTATCGAGCGATGTAGACGACTGCGATCCAGAGGCCGAGCGCGGCCAGGCCGAACCCGCATAGCCAGAACAATGCCCGCTCCCACCACAGGGGTGGACCGTCCCGGCGCTCGAGCCGGTACCTCAGGGTCATTCCGAACCCGTGGACCAGTGCACCGACAGCGAGCAGCGGCAGGGCATGGGCGCGAAGCCACTCCGGCAACATCAGTGCCGCGCCGGCGCCCAGGACGATGGCTCCCAACCCCGAGACCAGCTCCGCGGCCTTCAAGTGACCGCCCGACCCGGCCTTCATGTCACGGCGCCGGTGTGTGGTCGTCAGGCTGACCGTGGTCGCGATGGCCATGGCGCCCGTGTCCATGGAAGTAGTGCATCAGCGGGCAGGCCAGCAGGAACAGGTAGGGGATGGCCTGCGTCACGTGCGTCAGATGCTCGGTGAGCAGGTAGTAGATGCCGACCGCGCCGGCGGCGAGCATGAACAGGCCCAGCGGCGAGCGCCAGCGCGACGGTGCAGCGGGCTTCTGCGGGTGCATGACGCGCCTGGCTTTCCTACCGAGCCGCCGGCGGCTTCATCGCCTCGCGGTCGATCATCATCTGCATCATCATTTCCATCATGTCCATGCGCTTGCCCATCATTTCCGGGCTCATGGACACGCCGCCATCCATCATCCCCATGCCGCCCTTGCCAGCGTGCATCCGGCCCATCATGGCGCTGCCGTCCTGCATGAGCTTCATGTGCTCCTGCATCAGCCGGGCCCGCTCCTCGGGGGTCTTGGCGGCCATCATCTTGTCGTGCATCGCCTGCATCGACTTCATCATCGAGTCCATCTGGCCGGGGGTCGGGGCGGCAGGTGATGTCGCCGTCGCGCCCGGCGGATGGTGCGCTGCATGTTCCGCCGGCGTGGAGCCAGCGGCATGACCGGCGAGGACGAGCGAAGTGCCGAGTACGGTCAGTGCAAGCTTCATGGCGATCTCCGGAAAGGAAGCGGGGCCCAGCATGCGCGCGCCGAGCCCGGACGGCCTTGACGTCAGTCAACAGGACGGCGCGCGTGGCGCGCAGGTGGCAAAGGGCCAGTTCGAGTTCTGCGACTTGGGTGAAGCCGTTGCGCCGGATGCGCTTGTCGGTGTGACCACGGCGCTGGCCTGCACCGGGCACTTGCGTACAGCCCGCTCGCATCCTCTGGTCGATCGCCGACAGCAGCTGATCACCCGGCCGGGCGTTGAAGCTCGTCAGCAGCTTCTGCGCGCGGCCGAGCACGGCCACGGCCAGCTCCGACCGCGCACTGCGCTGGTTGGTGTGGCCGCCCACCAGCGGCACGCCGTAGGCCGCGGCGGCTGCAGCCAGGCCCTGCGGCACCGGCGCACCCGCCTGGCCATCGCGCGCCCACAGCGCGTCGACGACCGCGATCGGCCGCCCGCCCATGGCCGCGATGTCGCTCAGGTTGACCATCACCCCCGACCAGCCGGCGAACCAGGGCATGGTCTGCACTAAGTCGTCGACGGCGCTGTGCATCAACCCGACGCTGTACAACCCGACCACGATCACCACCTCGCAGGCGCGGCGCGAGGCGCTGGCCGACGTGGCGCTGCGCTACGCCCTGCCGATCATCGAGGACGATGCCGACGCGATGCTGCAGGCGATCCGCGGCGAGTCCCTCGCGCGCCAGGCGCTGGCGGCGCAGCACCTGGCCGGCCACGCCATGCAGGCCCAGCCCGAAGGCTTCCACTTCTGGCTGCCGCTGGCGTCGTCGTGGAGCGTGGTCGAGTTCGCCTCGTACCTGCGCACGCGCGGCGTGGCGGTGGTGGCCAGCGCCGCGTTCGCGACCGACGGCGACCCGCCCGATGCGGTGCGCGTGTGCCTGGGCGGCCCCGTCACGCGCGACGAGTGCGACGCCGCGCTGCGCCTCATCGCCGACACCCTGGAACACCCGCAGCACCCGCATGCGACCGTGATGGAGCGCGAGGGCGCCCGCCGCTGTCATGGGCGATTCATCGGTACGGCCTAGCCTTGGCGATGTACTGGGCGAGAGCGCGGCCGATCGACGGCGCCAGCGCCGCGCCCGGCGAACCGGAGATCCCACCCATGAAGTTGTCCCTCGGCCTGCTGGCCTGCGCGGTCGGTGCCCTGGCGCTCGGCGGCTGCGCCAGCGATTCCACCTCCACGCCCACCCCGGTGGCGGCGTCGCCGGCGCCCACCCGCACCATCATCATGGTCTGGGACGGCCTGCGGCCCGATTCGGTGAACGCCACCGACACGCCCAACCTCTACGCGCTGCGCCAGTCGGGCGTGAACTTCAGCGACAACCACTCGACCTACCCGACCTTCACGATGATGAACGGCTCGTCGTTCGCGACCGGCTCGTTCCCCAAGACCAGCGGCTTCTACGGCAACACCTTCTGGACGCCGCCGCAGGGCAGCGGCAACACCATTCCCGCCGGCCCCACCGCCGGCGGCGGCACGCAGGACTACGTGGCCCCGGTCTTCACCGAGGACTACCAGGTCCTGAACACGCTGAACGACTACTACGGCGGCCAGCTGCTGCTGGTCAAGAGCCTGTTCGCGACCGCCCAGGCCGCCGGCCTGGTGACGGCCACGGTGGGCAAGTCGGGCGCAGCCTACATCCAGGACCTGGGCAAGGGCGGCTACTTCATCGACGAGAACACAGTGCAGCCGCGCAGCCTGGTGACCGAGCTGCAGACCGCCGGCATCGCGCTGCCGGTGAACGTCGTCAAGGGCTACTCGGGCGCCGACGCCGTGACCCTGGCGGCGAACAACGGCAACCCGACCAACCGCGCCGGCTACGTCACGTTCAACACCACGGCCTACGACCCCAGCGGCGTGCTCACGGTCGCCTCGCGCGACTCGACCGACACGACGCAGGGCGCGCCCGAGACGGCGTCCAACCGGTACCTGATGTCGGTCTTCACGCAGTACATCCTGCCGGTGAAGAAGCCGATGCTGTCGCTGATCTGGTTCCGCACGCCCGACAACGTCGAGCACGGCTACGGCCCGGGCAGCGCCAACGCGGTCGCCGGCCTGCGCTCGCAGGACGCGCGGCTGGGCGAGCTGATCGCCGGCCTGCGCGCCAACGGCATGGACAGCAGCACCAACATCATCGTCGTCTCCGACCACGGCCACAGCAGCGTCTCGGGGCCGCTCGCGCTGTACCCGCTGCGCAGCATCACGTCGGCCGGCACGCTGCCCAACGGTCCGCTGGTCAACGGCTCGACCAGCGGCAGCACGAACTCGGTCGTCGGCCCGGTGGCAGCCTCGGGCGGCTACTCGTTCTCGGGCGACGTGCGCTCGGCCGACCTGCTGACCTACCGCGGCTTCAAGGCCTACGACGGCTCGGGCTGCACCACCTCGGCGATGTACGGCCTGGACGCCAGCGGCAAGCCCACGGTGCCGCTGCAGAGCGACACCACCGGCGCGCTGTGCGGCAAGGCCGGCACCCCGTTCCAGGCCATCAGCGCCTCGCTGAGCACCCCGGTCGCCAGCTTCAAGGTGCCGGCACCGGGCAGCCTGCCGGCCAACGGCATCGTCGTCGCGGCCAATGGCGGCTCGGACTACTTCTACGTGCCCAGCCATGACGCGGCCACCATCGCGGCCCTGGTCAAGGTGCTGCAGCAGCGCGAGGAATACGGCGCCATCTTCGTCGACAGCCGCTACGGCGCCCTGCCCGGCACGCTGAGCATGGCGCAGGTGAACCTCGAGAACGCGACCCGCCAGGGCAACGGCCAGCCCGACGTGGTGGCCAGCTTCAACTGGGACTACGCGACCTCGGTCCAGGGCCTGCCCGGCATCGAGTTCGAGAGCGCCGGCGGCCAGCGCGGCATGCACGGCAGCTTCGGCATCTCCGACGTGCACAACACGCTGATCGCCAACGGCCCCTCCTTCAAGGCGGCCACCGTGCTGAGCACGCCCACCGGGAACGTCGACGTCGCGCCGACCGCCGCCTACGTGCTGGGCCTGAGCATGCCGCAGGCCGACGGCCGCGTCGTCAACGAAGCCCTGGCCCAGCCGGCCAGCACCGCCACGCCGACCGTCACCGCGTCGACCGTGACGCCGGCCGCCCCGGCCACCGGCCTGCGCTTCGAGCTGCCCACCGACCCCACCGGCGCCACCGCCGACACCGCGCTCGGCACCGGCAGCTACACCGTGAACCTGGCGGTGAAGGACCTGGTGGTCGACGGCAAGACCTACCGCTACTTCGACTACGCGACGGCGGTGCGCCGATGACCGGCGCGCGGACCCGGCGCCGCTGCATCGCCGCTGGCTGCTGCGTGCTGGCGTGGGCATCGGCATCCGCATCGGCCTCGGCTTCGCTGCCGGCGGCGGGCGAGGCGCCCGGCCTGCGCTTCGAGCAGGTGTTCAGCGACCGCGGCGAGCCGTCCGCGCTGCACTACCAGGCGCGCTACACGGTGGGCGGCGTGCCGCACCGGCTCGAGGTCTGGCGCGATGGGCAGAGCCGGCTGGTGCGGCGCACCGACGACGCGATCGAGACGCACGTGACGCGCCAGCCGGGCGATGCCGACTACCGCATGGTGGTGCTCGATCTGCGGCGCCGGATCGCGACCCGCATCGACCGCGATGACCTGTACCGCATCGGCCGCTTCACCGACTGGTTCGATCTCGCGCATGGGCTGCGCCAACCGCTGGCCGCGTACCGGCTGACCGCCGCGCCCGCGCCGGGCGCCGCCCCGCGCGCCATCGACGCCTGTCGCTGGTATGCCCTGGTGCAGGCCGGCCAGCGCACGCAGGTCTGCTGGAGCGTGCAGGAGCACCTGCCGCTGCTCATGCTCGACCAGGGCGGCAGCGTGCTGTGGCAGGTGACGGCGCTGGCCCGCACCCCCGTGCCCGCGGCCGTGCTCGAGGTGCATGACCGCGGCTTCGTGCGCAACGACGCCAGCCAGGACATTTCGGGCGATTGACCCCGGGTCCGCCACCGGCTGCGCCCGCGCCGGCCGGCTAGGCGATGTGCAGTCGCTTGAACAGCGGCAGCTTCAGCGCGGCCAGCACGGCGCCGAAGGCGATGGCCGCGGCCAGCGTGCCGGCCACCAGCTCCATCGGCAGGGGCTGCATCAGCAGGCCGGCCACCGCCAGGGTCGAGACGATCAGCACGTTGGCCAGGGCCGAGAGGTTCAGCCACAGGCCGGGGCGCGACCACAGGTGGTGGCGCTCGCGCACGGCGTACAGCGTGGTCTGGCTGCCGAACACCAGCGCGACCAGCGCCAGCGTGTCCAGCGCCGCGGCGGGCAGCGCCAGCGTGTAGTGGCCGTAGGCCAGCACGGCGGTGCAGAACAGCAGCAGGCACAGCCCGATCAGGGCACCGGCCGCCGTGAGGTGGCCGATGCGCCACACGTTGGGCCGCGGCGAGGCCTGCACGTGGTCGGTGGTGAGCGACATGGTCAGGAAGTCGCCGGTCACCATGATGATCACCATCAACATCGGCGTCAGGATGGCGTGCCCGGTCATCACCAGGCCCACGGCCAGGAACAGCACCGTGACGATCTTCTTGACGATGGTGTTGAGCGTGTAGGTCAGGATGCGCTGGAAGGTGACCCGGCCCTCCTGGACCGCGGCCACGATGCCCGCGAGCCCGGGCTGCGTGAGCACGATGCCGGCGGCCGACTTGGCCACGTCGGTGGCCGTCGAGACGGCGATGCCCATCTGCGCCTGGCGCAGCGCCGGCGCGTCGTTGGCGCCGTCGCCGCACATGCCCACCGTGTGGCCCGCCTTCTGGAAGGCCTGCACGAGCTGGTACTTGCCCTCGGGCAGGACGCCGGCATAGACCGCGAAATCCTCCGCCCGCACGCTTGCGGCGATGGGCCCGGGCGGCGCCGTGGCGCCTTGCAGCCCGACCGCGCGGGCCACGATGGCGGCGGTGGCCGCCGCATCGCCGGTGACCATCACCGTGCGCACCCCCAGCGCCGCCAGCGCCTGGATCAGGGCCGCCGAATCGGCCCGCGGCGGATCGCTGAGCGCGATCAGGCCGGCCAGCTTCAACGCCGCCGGCGGGCCCACCGCCACGGCCAGCACCCGCAGGCCCTGGGCCTCCAGGGCCTCGGCCGCGGCCGCGGCCTCGGGTGCGGCGGGGGCCAGGGCGGCGACCGCGGCGCAGGCCCCCTTCACCACCCGCAGCGCGGCACCGCCGGCCTCGGTGACGGTGGCCTCGGACATCTTCGTGGCGGGATCGAAGGGTACGAAGGTCTGCAGCGTCGGCAGCCCGGTCGCGCCGCCGCGGGCCGCGGCGGCCGCGCGGATGGCGCCGTCCACCGGATCCTGCCCGCCGACCGAGCTGGCCAGCGCGGCCAGGCCCAGCACCTGCGCCTCGTCGAAGCCGGGCAGCGGGTGCACGGTGGTCACCTGCAGCGTGTTGTTGGTCAGGGTGCCGGTCTTGTCGGCGCACAGCACGTCCAGCGCGGCCGCCTCGTCCACCGCCGACAGCCGGGTGGGCAGGGCGCCCAGCTTGGCCAGGGCCTGCGCGCCCACCGCCGCGGCCAGCGTGAAGGTGGCCGGCAGCGCCACCGGTATCGAGGCCAGCAGCGCCGTCAGCACCAGCGGCACGATCTCGGCCCAGGGCATCGAGTGCACCCGCCCGTAGGCCACCAGCAGCACGATGAGCGCGCCGTTGAACAGCGCCAGATTGCGCACCACGTGCAGCACCGCCTTCTGCTGCGAGCTCACCCCGTGCGCGGTGCGCACGAGCTCGGCCGTGTGGCCGAACCTGGTGCGCACGCCGGTGGCCGTGACCACCGCCTCGGCCTCGCCCCGCCGCACCAGCGCGCCGGCATAGGCCGGCACGCCGGCACCCGCTTCGACAGGCACCGATTCGCCGGTGAGCATGGATGGGTCCAGCAGCACCGAGCCCGTGGTCAGCCGCACGTCGGCAGGCACCACCGCCCCCAGCGAGAGCTTCACCAAGTCGCCCGTCACCAGCTCGGCGGCGGGTACGACGCGCCAGCCGCCGTCGCGGCGCACCGGCGCGTTCAGGGCCAGGCGCGATTTCAGCGCGGCCAGCGTGGCCTGCGCCCGGCCTTCCTGAAAGTACCCGAGCGCGGCATTGAACGCCAGCAAGGCCGCGATGATGGCCGCCTCGGTGTCCTTGCCCAGCACCAGCTCGAGCAGGATCGCGCCTTCGAGCATCCACGGCACGGGCGCCCACAGTTTGCCCAGGGCCTGCCGCAGCGGGTGCAGCGCGGTGTCGGGCATCGCGTTGGGCCCGTCCGCGGCGAGTCGGCGGCGCGCCTCGTCAGCCGTCAGGCCGTCGGCGTTCGGCGACGCGCCCGCGGCCGGTCCTCCGGCAGCAGGCGCGATGGGGGCGGGTCCGCTGTGCATGTGGGGCCGTCCAGGCCGTGGAGTATGCGGCGGCGGCCACGGCCGCCGCCATCGCAGCCCGCGCTCAGCGCGCCGGCAGCGGCCGCCCGGGCGTGGTCGCCGGCCGCCGCGGCGCGGTGTGCAGGTCGATCGTGCGCACCACGTCGCCCAGCGTGCGCAGGCCCACCGGATCGCGCGTGAGCTCGACGTCGAAGGCCTCCTCCACCAGCCACAGCAGTTCGGCCGCCCCGAGCGAATCGAAGCCCAGCGCGTCGAGCCGGGCCTCGGGCTGCAGGCGCTCGGGCGCGAGGTCGTAGTGCTGCGCGATCAGCGTGCGCAGGCTCTCCAGGCTGCTGGTCATGGGGTTTCCTTTCGCGGCGCGCCGCGGCGGTCGATGGGCAGGGGTGCGGGATCGGCAGGCGCGAAGGCGGGCGCCTGCACCTTGCCGCCCCAGCGCGCGCCCTGCGTCAGCAGCCCCGGCCAGCGGCCCGCCAGCGCCATCAGCAGCGCCGTGCCGCGCGGCCGCATGGCGGCGTGCGCGAAGGCCGCTGCCAGGCGCAGGCGGGGCCGGAACTGGCGCTGCCAGTCGGCGGCGTACTGGCGCTGCAGCTCGGCCGGCGCCGCCGGCTGCTGCGCCAGCAGGTGCGAGCACAGCAGCGCGGCCGACTGCAGCGCCATGCTCATGCCTTCGCCCAGGATCGGGTGCGCCTCGCCGGCCGCCTGCCCGATGCGCAGCCAGGTGTCGCCCGCGGCCAGATGCACGCCCGGCACGAGCGGCCCGGCACCGAGCCAGGCGCCGGCGCGCCGGGCGCCCTGCAGGGCCTCGCGCACGCCCAGGCACTCGCGCTGCAGCCAGGCCTGCACGGCGTCGCCCGCGCTCAGGCCGGGGGCGGCGCTGCGCAGCGCGCCCAGGCGGTCGCGCCGGATGCAGCAGGCCACCGTGGTCAGGCCGCCATCGGCCACCACCATGCCGCCGTAGCCGCCCTCCAGCGCCAGCACGCCGATCGTGCCGGGGTGCAGCGCCGAGCCGCTGAACTGGGCGTTGAAGGCAAACAGGTCGCCGGCGGCGCGGGGCGGGGCCGGGCGGCGGGGCCGCAGCCCCTCCGAGGGCAGGCCCTCCCAGCCGCCGTGGGCGTCGATCACCACCGGTGTGCGCAGCCGCAGCAGCGCTGCCGGCCCGGCGGCGCGCAGCTCGCAGTGCCAGGCGCCGGTGGTGCCCAGGATGGCCTGCACCGACCAGGGCTGGAAGATCCAGGCG
The DNA here is from genome assembly GCA_028872015.1 of Burkholderiales bacterium. Taxonomy (GTDB): domain Bacteria; phylum Pseudomonadota; class Gammaproteobacteria; order Burkholderiales; family Burkholderiaceae_C; genus Rubrivivax. The sequence continues at coordinate 16,622 of JAGWLO010000056.1, forward strand.
CCGGCGGCGCGGGCACGCTCCAGCAGCAGCGCATCCAGCGTCTCGCGGCCCAGGGCGCGGCCCCAGCGGTAGTGCGGGTGCGCGGCCGCCGGCAGCGGGGCGCTGACGGCGCGGCTGCCCTGGTGCAGGCTCACGTGGCGCAGTTGGGGGCCCGCGCCGGCCTCGAAGGCCTCGGCCACGCCCAGCGTGGCCAGCAGCGGCAGGTTGCTCGCCGCCACGCACCCGCCGCACACCTTGCGGCGCGGAAACGCGTGCCGCTCCACCAGTGCCACCGCCAGGCCGGCGCGCGCCAGCAGGATGGCCGCGGTCGAGCCGGCCGGGCCGGCGCCCACGATCACGGCGTCGAACTGGCGGCGCGGGCCCCGGCTCACCGGACTCATGTCGCGCCGCTGCGGTGGGCGCTGAAGCAGTGGCTGAACAGGCCGGCCGCGTATTCGTGCGTCGACCACGTCCGGCGCCCGCCCGGCCAGGCCGCGCTCAGCTCGCGGGCGCGAAAGCCGGCACGCACGCTCAGCACCGCGTCCTGCCGCGTCACGGCGCCGGCGCCCAGCGCGCCCACCAGATGGCTGGCCGCCAGCGTCAGGCCGTGCCGGCGCGGCTCGCAGGCGAAGAAGCGGTCGGCGCGCTGCGCCGCCGCGGCCAGCACGGCGGCCAGCTGCGGGCCCTGGAAGTGGTGCAGGAAGAGGGTGGTCGTGACCAGGTCCCAGCGCGCGTGCCGGGCCTGCGGTGCGTGGCCTGCCGATCCGCCCGCGTGCGCGGCCCAGTCGAGCACGTCGGCCACTTCCAGCTGCACCTGCCAGCCGAGCCGGGCATACGCCGCCAGCGTGGCCGCGCTCACGACCGCGTGGCGGTCGAGCAGCGTCAGCTGCACCTGCGGCCAGGCCGGCGCCAGCGCACGCGCCACGCCCAGCAGCAGGCTGCCGTCGCCGGCCCCGAGCTCGAGGATCCTGAGCGGCCCGGCGGCCCGCCCCGCCCCCACCAGGGATTGCCAGCCGCGCACGACGATGCCGCGGCTGCCCATGGCCAGGTGCACGCGCCGCAGGTCGTGGCGCGAGCGCCGCGCCGCACGGCTGGCGGGCGGCAGAAGATCGAGCGCCTCGGCCGCGACCACGCGCGCCAGCGCCGCCATCAACGCACCTCCAGCAGCGCGCCGTGGCAGCTGAAGCCGGCCCCGAAGGCCGTCAGCCACCACCAGCCGCCCGGGGCATCGTCGGCCAGTGCGGCGGCGAGGACGAAGTACACGAAGGCACTGGAGAGGTTGCCGTACTCGCGCAGCATCGCGGCGCTGTAGCGCAGGTCGTCGGGCTGCAGCGCCAGGCGCCGCGCCAGCGCCAGCAGCACGTCGCGCCCGCCGGCATGCACGATCCAGGCGGCGATGTCGCCCGGCTGCAGTCCGGCCCGCGCCAGCACCGTGGCCAGCACGCGCTGCGCGTGCTCGGCCGCCAGCGCCGGCACGGCCCGGGTGAGCACGTTGCGCAGCAGGCCGCCGCGCTGCTCGAAGCGCAGCGCGCTGCGCTGGCCGGCGTCGGTCAGCGAGGTGCTGTCGCGCCACACGATGCGCCGGCCGCCGGGGCCGGCCTCGTGCGCGAGCACGGCCGCGCCCGCGCCGTCGCCGAACAGGCAGGCGCTGATCAGCACGCCCGGGTCGTCGTCGAGGTACATGGCGGCACTGCTGACCTCGACGCACACCGACAGCACGTGGCGGCAGCTGCCCGCGGCGATGAGGGCGTGGCCGAGCTGCAGGTTGGGCAGCGCCGCGCCGCAGCCCTGGCCCACCAGGTCGTAGGCCTGCACGTCGGCGCGCAGGCCCAGGCGCTCGATCACGTGGCCCGACAGGCCGGGGCACAGCGTGCCGGTGCAGGTGCTGACCACCACCGCATCGATGGCGGCCGGCGCCAGCGCCGCGCGCTCCAGCGCGTTGCGGCCGGCCTGCGCCGCCAGGGCCGGGGCATGGGTGCCGAAGCGGCGCGAGAGGGTGTCGGGGTCGATCGTGAACACCTCGGCCAGCGCATCGACGGCCAGGCGCCGCGCGTCGATGCCGTTGTCCCGCTGCAGCACGGTGCGGGCGATGAAGTGGGCGCGCTCGCCCAGCCGCGCATACCAGTCCGAGCGCTCGAAGGCCTGCAGGCATTCGGCCTTGGTGTAGCGGGCCGGCGGGCTGGCGGTGCCGATGCCGATGAGGTGCATGGCCGAGGGGGCGTTCAAGGTGTGGCGGCCGGCGCGTTGCGGGGTGGGGATCTGGAGGCTCATCGGTGGACGTGGGGCGCGGGCTGCAGCGAGCGATGTCGCGCAGCGTTGCGCAGCGTTGCGCAGCCCGAGCCCAGCCCGACGCTACGGGCTGCCGGCGCGGGCTGTCTGTGCGCTCGCGAACACACCGCGTCGCGCTGGCATGTCGAGTGCCGGCCGCTGCCGGCACTCGATCGGCTGGGGCAGGCCCGCCGCGGCGGCTCGGCCGGCGGTTCCTGCCTGGCCGGGTTGGCGATGACGCGGCCCGGGCCCAGGCAGAGTGCAAGACGCGCCTGTCGCACCGGGTCAGCGTGGCGCGGCGGCCGAGGCCGGCATGGCGCGCGGTGCCCGGGTGGCCGCGCCGCGGTGGGCCTCGGCCACGAGTTGCACGCACTCGCTCTTGCGGCCCGGGCCGGCGTCGAACAGCGGTATCAGCGCCAGCAGCGGATTGAGCAGGCCCAGGGCCAGCGCGCCGGCGCCGCGCGCCGCGATGCGCGCGGTGTCGAACGCGATCACCGGCCGGCCGAAGCTGCCCTTGACGTAGAGCGGGCCCCGCAGCCCGACCAGGCTGCTGCGCTTGGTGTGCGGCACGATCGTCAGGTTCAGCGTCTCGTGGGCCAGGTCGATGCTGCCGCTGCCGACGAGCGTGGTGACGTCGGTGTCCACCACCAGCGCGCGCACGTTCATCACGCCCCGCGCGACGCCGAAGTCGGCCACGGCGCAGCGCAGGCGCACGTTGTCGTCGCCGGTGAGCGTGAGCCGCGCGATCTCGAGCAGGTGCAGGCCGATCTGCTCCATCAGCAGGCGGCTGATGCGGCCGTTTTGCGCCACCAGGCTGATGCGGCCGTCGGCGTCGGCCAGCATGCGGCCCACCGACGCGCCGCTGCCGTCGAGCGCGACATCGCCCGCCAGCAGGCCGATGCTGGTCTTGCTCAGGTCCACCGTCGGCAGCAGCCGCCCGAGCTGCAGCCCGCGCAGCTGCATCCGGATGCGGCCGCGCAGCGGCTGCGCCTGGCCGTCGAGCGTGACGCGGGCCCGCAGGTGGCCGCCGGCCAGGCCGAAGTCCAGCGGGTCCAGCGTCAGCACCGCGTTCTTCAGCAGCAGGTGCAGCTGCAGGTCCTCCAGCGGCAGCGCCTTGTCGCGCAGCAGGGTCTGCGCCCGCAGCGTGACGTCGGCGTCCAGGCCGGCCCAGCGCGCCGTGTCGAAGGGCAGGTCGGGCAGCACGTGCGCGGCGCCGGCGGGGGCCGGCGCCGATGCGGCGCCTACGGTCGCGTGCGGCCGCGCGGCCGCTGCGTTGCGCGCGCCCACCGAGGGCCCCAGGTCGGCCAGCGCGAGCCGCTGCGAGGTGAGCGCACCGCTGAGCCTGGGCCGCGGGCCGCCGGTGTCGACCTGCAGCGTGCCGGCGATGTCGCTGCGGCCGACGCGGCCCGTGAAGGCTTCGTAGCGCCAGCGGCGGCCGCTGCGCACCAGGTGGCCGCTGCTGGTGTAGGCCGGGGTGGGCGGCAAGGCGAGGCCCAGCACCGGGTACAGCGCGGCCAGGTCGTCGCCCTGCAGGGCCAGCTGCAGATCGAGCGCGGTGAACTTGAGCAGGCTGGTCACGGTGCCGCGGGCGCGCACCCGGGTCGCCCCGAGGCGGATGTCCACCGCCAGCGGGTAGGGCCGGCTCTCGTCGGCCAGCGCCAGCACGGCGCCGCCGCGGCCCGAGGCCTCCAGGCGCTGGCCCCGGTACTGCCCGCTGGCGGTGAAGGCCACGTCGTACGCGCCGCCGGGGGCCGAGGCCGGCAGCGCCGGCGCGTCCACGGTGGACAGCCGGGCCTGCAGGTCGGTGCGCTGCGTGCGGTCGACGTAGTGCAGCTCGCCGCGGTCGAGCAGCAGCCGCCCGATCGGGATGCGCCTGCCTTCGTCGGTCTGCGCCCGGTCCAGCAACCAGTTCCTGCGCCCGCCGCTGGCCTGCTCGAGGAACACCCGCGGCTGCGTCAGGCGCACGTCGATGAAGGCCAGGCGACCGTGCAGCAGCTGGCGCAGGTCGAGGTTCAGCGTCGCCCGGTCGGCCGTCAGCATCTGCGGCGCCGCCGCCCAGGCCGGGTTGGCGAAGCTCAGCGCCTGGGCGCGCACCTGCAGCGCGGGCCAGCCCCAGGCCAGGTCGAGCTTGCCACCGATGTGCAGTGCGCGGCCGGTGCGCTGCAGCACCAGTGTTTGCAGCGGCGCGCGGGCCCAGTTCCAGCCGAACAGCGCGCCCCACGCCAGCGGCAGCGCGATCAGCGCGAGTAGGGCCAGGGCGACGGCGGCCAGCCATTTCAACCACGCGCGTTGCAGCATCGACAGGCTCGAAGGTTCGGGCAGGGCCAGGACCGGCCGGAGCCGGTGGTTATAGGCCGGCGCCGGCGGTGGGTCTGTGCGTCGCCGCACGCGACCGTCGCCGACGGTGCGGCAGCCCACAGACCGCGCGCCGCCGGCGCCGCACAGTTCCGTTGGCATGCGCCCACCCGACACCCCGGCCGACGTTCCGCCCGAGCTGCCCGAGCTGTCCGAGCCCTTGGGGCGGCCCGATCCCCCACCCGCCGCGCAGGGTGCGGCCGCCGACCGCGCCACGCTGGACACCGCCACGCCGGGCCTTTGGCAACTGGGGGGCGCCTGGACGCTGCGCGGCCTGGGCTCGCAGGCCGGCGCGCTGGCCGCCGAAGGCGATGCGCCGGCGCCGACGGTGCTCGACGGGGCCGGGCTCACCGCGCTGGACAGCGCCGGGGCCTGGGTGCTGCAGCGCCGCCTGCGCGGCCTGGGTGGCCCGGGCGGCCCGGGCGGCCCGGACACGGCCCCCGCGCTTCGCGGTTGGCCGCCGCGGGCGCAGACCCTGATGCACGAGGTGGGTGCCGGCGGCGGGCGCGGCGGCGCGGCCGCGCTGCCGCAGCCCCCGCGGCCGGGCCTGCTGCAGCGCACCGGCCGCGCCGCGGTGGGCGGTGCCCGCAAGGGCCGGGCCTTCGTCGCCTTCGTCGGCGAGGTGGCGCTGGCCGCCGCCGCGGTGGCGCGCCGGCCGCGGCGCCTGTATGGGCGCGCCGTGCTGCACGAGATCGAGATCGGCGGCTTCGATGCGCTGCCCATCATCGGCCTCACCGCCTTCCTGCTCGGCGTGGTCGTGGCCTACCAGGGTGCCGACCAGCTGCGTCACTACGGCGCCAACGTGTTCGTGGTGGAACTGGTGGGCTACGCGATGCTGCGCGAGTTCGCGCCGCTCATCAGCGCCATCATCATCGCGGGCCGCTCGGGCTCCGCGCACGCGGCGCAGCTGGGCACCATGGTCGTCAGCGACGAGATCGATGCCATGCGCACCCTGGGCATCGACCCGATGCAGCGCCTGGTGCTGCCCAAGATCCTGGCGCTGGCGGTGGCCCTGCCGCTGCTGACGGTGTTCGCCGACCTGGCCGGCGTGTTGGGTGGCATGACGATGGCCCGCGCGCAGCTGGGCATCGGGTTCCCCGAGTTCGTCGACCGCTTCGGCCGCACGATGCAGGGCTCGGCGCTGCTCATCGGCGTGGGCAAGGCCTTCGTCTTCGCCTTCATCATCGTGCTGGTGGGCTGCTTCCAGGGCCTGCGCGCCGGGGGTGGCGCCGACAGCGTGGGCCGCCAGACCACGGCCACCGTGGTGCAGGCCATCTTCCTCGTGATCTCGGCCGACGCGGTGTTCTCGGTGGCGTTCAACCTGATCGGGCTGTGAGATGGCCGACGCGGGCGCGCGCCCCGAACCCCCCACCCCGGCGGACACCGACGTGATCGTGCTGGAGCAGCTCGCCACCCGTTTCGACGAGCACCGCGTGCACGAGGGGCTCGACCTGCGCGTGCGCCGCGGCGAGGTGCTGGGGCTGGCCGGCGGCAGCGGCGCGGGCAAGTCGGTGCTGCTGCGCGAGATGATCCTGCTGCAGCGCCCGACGTCGGGGCGCATCGGCCTGTTCGGCCAGGACACCGCCGGCCTGGACGCCGCGGCGGCGCAGGCGCTGCGCCGGCGCTGGGGCGTGATGTTCCAGCGCGGGGGGCTGTTCAGCTCGCTCACCGTGCGCCAGAACGTGGGCCTGCCGCTGCGCGAGCACGGCACGCTGGACAGCGCGCTCATCGACGAGATCGCCGAATGGAAGCTCGCGCTGACCGGCCTGCCGCCCGACGCCGGGCTGAAGCGGCCGGGCGAGCTGAGCGGCGGCATGCTCAAGCGCGCGGCGCTGGCGCGCGCCATCGCGCTCGACCCCGAGCTGCTGTTCCTGGACGAGCCCACGTCGGGGCTCGATCCGGCCAGCGCCGCCGGCGTGGACGAGCTGATCCTGCGCACCCACGCGCTGTTCGGCGCCACGATCGTGATCGTCACGCACGACCTCGACCTGCTTTGGCGCGTCTGCGGCCGGGTGGCGGTGCTGGGCGAAGGCCGGGTGCTGGCGCTGGACACCATGGCGGCGCTGGCGCACCACGAGCACCCCGTCGTCCGCGCCTACTTCGCCCAGCCGCGGCCCCAGGCCTGAGCCCCGTGGACGACAAGGTCAACTACGCGCTCGTCGGCACCTTCGTGCTGGGGCTCGGTGCGGCCCTCGTGGCGGCCGTGCTGTGGCTGGCCGCGGGGCTGGGCGGCGGGCGCGAGATGGACCGCTACCAGGCCGTCATCCGCGAATCGGTGGCGGGGCTGAACGTGGACGCGCCGGTGAAGTACCTGGGCGTGGACGTGGGCAAGGTCAGCCGCATCGAGATCGACCCGCATAACTCGCAGCAGGTGCGCCTGCACTTCCTGATCGAGCGCGGCACGCCGATCCAGCAGGACAGCGCGGCGGTGCTCAAGACCCAGGGTCTGACCGGCATCGCCTACATCGAGCTCAGCGGCGGCAGCGCGGGCTCGCCGCCCCTGCGGCCGGGCGCCGACGGGGCGGCGCCGACGATCCCGTTCAAGCTGTCGCTGGGGGCGCGGCTGGAGAACGTGCTGACCAACGTGCTGGCCAACGTCGACCGCGTGTCGAACAACCTGAACGCGGTCTTCGACACCGGCAACCAGCGCGCGCTGCGCTCGACGCTGGCCGACACGGCCGCGCTGGCCCATGCGCTGGCCGGGCAGAAGGGCGCGCTCGGCGCCGCCCTGGCCGACGCCGCGCGCACGGCGCAGCTGACGGCGCGCGCGGGCCGCCAGCTGGAGCCGACGCTGGACCGCATCGCGGCCAGCGCGCAGGCGGTGCAGCGCATGGCCGAGGTGGCCGGGGCAGCGAGCCTGCGGGCCGGCACGGCAGCCGACGCGGCGGCCAGCAGCGCGCAGCGGCTGGACAGCGAGACGCTGCCCGAGCTGGCGCGGCTGATGGGCGAGCTCGGCCGGCTGGCGGCCTCGCTGCGCCAGCTCAGCGAACAGACCACCGCCAGCCCGAACAGCCTGCTGCTGGGCAAGCCGGCGCCGACGCCGGGGCCGGGCGAAGGCGGGCCGCCATGAACCCCCGTCGACATCCACGGGGAGCCGCGGGCGGGCCCCCCTCAGGCCGGGCGCGGGCGTGGGTGGTCGCGCTGCCGTTGGGGCTGGGGCTGGGGCTCGGGCTGGCCGGTTGCGGCTCGCTGCTGCCCCGGCCTGCGCCGGCGCTGGCGCAGTTCACGCTGGAGGGTGCGGGCTCGAAAGCGGCACCGGCCGCGGCGCGGGCGGCCGCCGCGGTGCCGGGCCGCGGCGCCCCGACGCTGATGGTCGACGAGCCGCGCGCCGCGCCGGGCTACGACAGCGCGCGCATGGTCTACCTGCGCCAGCCGCAGCGGTTGCAGGCGTTCGCCTTCCACGCCTGGGTGGCCCCGCCGGCGCGGATGCTGGCACCGCTGCTGCAGCGCGCGATGCAGGCCACGGGCGCCTTCCGTGCCGTGGTGCTGGCGCCCTCGGCGGCCAGCGGCGCCTGCCGGCTGGAGACGACCCTGGTCCGGCTGGTGCAGGACTTCGGCACCCACCCGAGCCAGGTGCGCCTGACGCTGCGCGCCGTGCTGCTGGACAGCGCCAGCGGTCGCGTGCTGGCGGCCGATGAATTCGACCAGCGCGAGCCTGCGGCCAGCGACGACCCGGCCGGCGGCGCCGCCGCGGCGCGGGCGGCCGC
>JAGWLO010000057.1 GCA_028872015.1 Burkholderiales bacterium
AACACATGCTCGCCGTCCGGCCCCAGCGTGTAGCCGGGGTTGACGATCTCGATCCCGATCGAGCTGGAGTTGAGCCGCGCGTTGTCCTGCCAGGCGCTGGCGCCCGAGTGCCAGGCGCGCCGGCTCTCGTCCACCAGGCGGTAGATGCGCGGCGGCGTCTCGTCGCTGAGCAGGTAGTGCGCCGACACGTCCTGCTGGGTCAGGATCTTCATCGCGGTAGGGAAGTCGGTCGCGGTGTAGTGCAGGATCAGGAACAGCACCCGGCTGTCCTGACCCTTGGCGACATGGGTGGCATCGATCGGCACCCCGCCTGCGGTGGTGGTGGGCGGTCCGCTGGCGCAACCGGCCAGCAGCGCAGCGGCGGCCAGCAGCGGCCCCAGCCGGGCCAGCAGCGCCCGCGGGCGCTGCAGGAGGGTGATGGTCATGCGGTTCTCCAGGCAAGGTGCCAGGCCGTGGGCGACGGGCCCCCGGCGGCGGCCACGGCGGCGCCAGCGGCCCGTGCCGCCAGCCGCGCCGCGGCATGGTGCGGGCGCTCGGTCAGGGGGTGCAGCACCTGCCCGGCCGGCAAGGCCGCGCGCAGGGCCGCCTCGACGGCCGGGTGCAGCTCGAAGACGCGGCCGGCCAGCGCCAGCGGCAGGTCGCCGAAGCGCTGCCGCAGCGCCAGCGCCAGCCGCGCCAGCTCGGTGCCGGCGGCCTGCAGCAGGGCCAGCGCGGCCGGGTCGTGCGGCGCGGCGCGCGCCACCGCCAGCGCGAGCTGGCCGAGCTCGCCGCGGCTGGCCCCGTAGACCCAGTGCCGAGTCTGCGGCCACGTGCTGCCGCCGATCTGCTCGAACAGCGCCCGCGCCAGCGGCGAGGCCTGCCAGGCGCCGGGCGCGGCATCCTCGGCGCGCCACACCTGGCGCAGCGCCAGGCAGGCAATCCAGTGGCCGCCGCCGGCATCGTCGATGACCACGCCGCGCCCACCCGCGCGGTGCAGCGTGCCGGCGCTGTCCATGAACGCGGCCACCGAGCCGGTGCCGGCGTAGAGCACGCCACCGGCGCCGGGCGCGAAGGCGGCGCGGCACAGCAGCTCGACGTCGTTGACGGCGCACACCGCGTCGGCGTCGGCGCCGAAGGCCTCGGCCAGCAGCGCCTGCAGCGCCGGCTGCAGCGCTTCGTCCAGGCCGGTCACGCCGGCCAGCAGGGCCGCGCCGCGCGGCAGCGGCGCCGCGGCCTCGTGGGCCAGCTGCGCCAGCACGGCGGCGATCCCGGCCCGGCCATCGGCCGTGGCCAGCTGCAGCCCCGACAGCCCCGGCGCCTGCCCCTGCCGCAGCACCCGGCCGCCGGCATCGGCCACGGCCCAGCGGGTGTGCGTGCCGCCCGCGTCCAGGCCGAGGCCGCAGGGCGCGGCAGAGGGGTTCGGGGGCACGGTGCTCACGGTGAGCCGCGATTGTGGCCGGCTTCGCGACGCGGCAACACCCGCCCACGCCGGCCGCCTCGACGCCGCGGTCCCTGCCGCCGCGGCCGCGACAATCGGCGCATGCGCCGAAGCACTTCGAACGTCCTGGCCCTGGCCCTGGCTGCCGCCCTGAGCCTGCTCCACCCGGCGCGGGCCCTGCCCGCATCGCCGCCGCCGGACGACCCGCTGCCGCCCACCGTGCTGCAGGCGCTGGACGCCGCGCATTTGCCGCCCGACGCGCTGGCCGCGGTGGCGCTGCCGCTGGGCCACGATGCGCCGGCCTGGGGCTGGCGCGCGCAGGTGCCGATGCCGCCGGCCTCGACCATGAAGCTGGTGACCAGCGTGGTCGCGCTCGACGAGCTCGGCCCCGACCTGCGCGGCCGCACCACGCTGCTGACGGCCGCGCCGCTGGCCGGCGGCGTGCTGCGCGGCGATCTGGTGCTGCAAGGCGGTGGCGACCCCGACCTGGGCGTGCCGCAGCTGTGGGCGCTGCTGCTGGAGTTGCGCCAGCAGGGCGTGCGCGAGATCCGCGGCAACCTGCTGCTGGACCGCACGCGCTACCGGCCGGCGCGCATGGACCTGGGCCGCGAGCCCTTCGACGAGTGGCCCGAGTTCCCCTACAACGTGATCCCGGACGCCTTGATGGTGGCCGGCGACCTGCTGCCGCTGGCGCTGCAGGCCGGCCCCCGCGGCGTGCAGGCCGCCACCGTGCCGCCGCTGCCGGGGCTGCAGATCGCGAGCCGCATGACGCTGGACGACCGGCCCTGCCGCGAGTGGGACGAAGGCTGGCGGCCGGCGCGGGTGAGCCACCGCGCCGGCCGCACCCGCATCGAGCTGCACGGCGCCTTTCCGCGCGACTGCCGGGTGCGCACGGCGCTGCAGCTGATCGACCGCGACGAACTCGCCGGGCGCTTGTTCGGCGCCCTGTGGCAAGGCCTGGGCGGGCGCTGGCGCGGCAGCGTGCGCGAGGGCGCGGCGCCGGCCGGTGCGCGCGTGCTGGCCGAGCATCTGGCACGGCCCTGGGGCGAGCTGCTGCGGCCGATGAACAAGCAGTCCGACAACGTGCTGGCGCGGCTGCTGTTCCTCGAGCTGGGCGTGCCCGCGATGGCCGCCCACCCCGGCGCGAGCACGGCCGAGCTGGGCGCCGCGGCGGTGCGGCACTGGTTCGAGGGGCACGGCATCGACGACGACGGCCTGGTGCTGGACAACGGCTCGGGCCTGTCGCGCAGCGAGCGCATCACGCCGCTGCAGATGGCCGCGCTGCTGGCCGCGGCCTGGGCCGGGCCGCACGCCAGCGATCTGGCGATGAGCCTGCCCGTGGCTGGCGTGGACGGCACGCTGCACCGGCGCTTGGCGGACAGCCCGGCCGCCGGCTGGGCGCGCCTGAAGACCGGCAGCCTGCGCGACACCACGGCCCTGGCCGGCTACCTGCGCGATGCCCAGGGCCGGCCCTGGGCGGTGGCGATGATGGTCCACCACGATCCCATCGCGGGCGGCAGCGCGGTGCTCGATGCGCTGGTGGACAGCCTGGCCCGGGGCGGCACGCCGGCCCTGGCCGCCGCCGCCCCGGCGCGCCGGGGCGGCGCGACCACGCCAGGGCGGCTTCAGGCCGCGACGGCCAGCCCCTCGGGCGCCAGGTAGGCCTGGCGGAACGACTCGAAATCCAGCGTGTCGGCGGCCTCGATGCGACGCTGCTCGGCGATCGAGGCCTGGGCCTGGGCCTCGGCCGCGGCCTGCTGCGCCGCACTCCAGGGCAGGTCGGTCAGGTGGCGATGCGCCTGCGCCGACTGCGCGCGCATGAAGGCGATGTGCGAGCCGGCGAAATCGCGCCCCATCGCGGCCAGCACGCGGGCCGAGGGCAGGGTCTGGGGCGCGGCCAGCGCGGCTTGCGCGGCGGCCAGCGCGCGGCCGTAGGCGCCGCCGCCGAGCGCGTCGTCCAGCGCTGCCGCGATGGGTGCGCAGTCGGCCAGGATCTCGCCCGCCCAGTCGACCAGCCGCACCGGGGCGCCGTCGCGCTCGAGCACCAGGCCGGGCTCGCGGCCATGGGTGGCGGTGTGGTGCTGGTTGCGCCCCAGTGCGGCGATCTCCGCCGGGGTGTCGGGCGGGCTGTCGGCCAGCAGGCAGTGCAGCAGGAAGATGTCGATGAAGCGCATCGTGCCGGCCGCGATGCCCACCGGCTCGAACGGGTCGAGGTCCATGCAGCGCACCTCGATGTACTCCACGCCGCGCTCGCGCAGCGCGTGCAGCGGGCGTTCGCCGCTGCGGATCACGCGCTTGGGGCGGATCAGGCCGTAGAACTCGTTCTCGATCTGCAGCAGCGTGGTCGCCAGCTGGTTGTACTCGCCGCCCAGGTTGCGCAGGCCGATCTTCTCGTACGGCGGGTAGGGCCGGGTCAGCGCGTCCTGCAGCGTGGCGGCGTAGCGCTCCAGGCTGTTGTAGCTGACGGCCAGGCTGGCCTGGGCCTCGCTCTGGTAGCCCAGGCGCCCCATGCGCAGCGAGGTGGCGTGCGGCAGGTGCAGGCTGCCGGCGTCGGCGCCCAGCGGCTGCAGGCCGTGCTCGCGTCCGGCCACGAAGCTGGCGCACACCGCCGGGCTGGCGCCGAACAGCCACAGCAGCACGAAGGCGTGGCGGCGGAAGTTGCGGATCAGCGCGAAGTGCTCGTCGTTGCCCAGGCCCGGCAGCGACCAGTTGTAGTGGATGCCGCTGATGGTCTGCATGCGCCGGCCGTAGCGGTGGCCCAGGCCCATGCGGTACACGCTCTTGGCGCGCCCGATGTTGCTGCTGCCGTAGCGGCCGAGCGGGATCGTCTCGTCCGGCGGCAGCCCGCACGGCATGCTGCCGGCCCACAGGCTCTCGTCGCGGTGCGCCGGCTGCGCCAGCGTGCGCACCACGAACTGGTGCACGCGCGTGAGCTCGTCCAGGCAGGCGTCGGGCGTGGCGTGCACGCCCGTGATCAGCTCGAGCTGGCTTTCGCTGAAGTCGGTGGTGATGTGGGGGTGGGTCAGCGGCGCCCCCAGCGCCGCCGGGTGCGGGGTCGAGGCCAGCGTGCCGTCGGACAGCGCGCGCAGGCTCTCTTTTTCAATGCCGCGACGCATGCCCTGCAGGCGCGCGGCGCTCAGGCGGCGCAGTCGATCGGCCAGGCTCATGCAGTTGCTCCCTCTCGTCTCCTGCGGGGGTCGCAAGGGTAAGCGCTCGGCGCCTTTCATGCTGACGGGTGGGCAAAGCCTGGACAAGCCCGGCCGGGTTTACCCGCGCGGGCGGGGGCTTGCACGAAGCTGCCGCCGGACGCCGCAAAATGCCGGCCGATGAAACGACGCCATTTCGCACTCGGCGCTGCCGGTCTGGTGGGCGCCGCCGGCGCGCTGGTGGTGGGCTGGTCCATCCTGCCGCCGCGCCAGCGCCTGCAGGGCAGCGCGCCGCTGCCCACCGCCCCCGGGCAGGCGGCCTTCAACGGCTGGGTCAAGATCAGCGCCGACGACCGCGTGGCCATCGTCATGCCCAAGAGCGAGATGGGGCAGGGCACGCACACCGGCCTGGCCATGCTGCTGGCCGACGAGCTCGATGCCGACTGGTCGCGCGTGGATCTCGCCGCAGCGCCCATCGACGCGATCTACAACGACCTCACCACCGTGGTCGACGGCCTGCCCTTTCCGCCCGACGACCACGGCGCGCTGGCGCGCCTGGCGGCCTGGATGACAGCCAAGACCATGCGCGAGGTGGGCATCATGGTCACCGGCGGCTCGTCGAGCCTGAGGGACCTGTGGCTGCCGATGCGCCAGGCCGGCGCCAGTGCGCGCGCCATGCTGGTGGCCGCGGCGGCGCAGGCCTGGGACGTGCCGGTGGCCGAAGTGACGCTGGCCGACGGCGTGCTGGCGCACCGCTCGGGGCGGCAGGCGCGGCTGGGCGAGTTCGCCGCGGCCGCGGCGACGCTGCCGCTGCCCGAGGCGCCGGTGCTGAAGACGCCGGCGCAATTCAAGCTGATCGGGCGGCCCCTGCCACGGCTGGCGGCCGAGGCCACCGCCAAGGGCCTGGGCCGGGCCGGCTTCGGCATCGACATGCTGCCGCCGGGGCTGCTGTACGCGAGCGTGCGGATGTGCCCCACGCTGGGCGGCCGCGTGGCCTCGTTCGACGCCGGCGCGGCGCTGAAACTGCCGGGCGTGAAGCAGGCGCTGGCGCTGGCCGCGCACGGCGGCGGCAGCGCCGGCGTGGCCGTGATCGCCGACACCCCCTGGCACGCGATGCAGGGCGTGGCGGCGCTGGCCGTGCGCTGGGACGAAGCGGTGCCGGCGGCCACGTTCTCCAGCGACGCGGCGATGGACCAGCTGGCGCGCGCGCTCGACCACGACGCCGGCGCCTACACCTTCCTCCGCGTGGGCGACGTCGACGCCGCGCTGGCCGCCGCGCCGCGCCGCGTCGAGGCCGAGTACCGCGTGCCCTACCTCGCGCACCTGGCCATGGAGCCGATCAACTGCACGGTGCAGTTCAAGGACGGCCGGGCCACGGTCTGGGCCCCGACCCAGGTGCCGGGGCTGGCGCGACGCGCCGCCGCCCGGGTGCTGGGTGTCGACGCCGATGCGGTGGACGTGCAGGTCACCTACCTGGGCGGCGGCTTCGGGCGCCGGCTCGAATCCGACTTCGTGGCCCAGGCGGCCGAGATCGCACGCGCCGCCGGCGGCGCCCCGGTGCAGACGCTGTGGCCGCGCGACCAGGACGTGCGGCACGACTTCTACCGCCCGGCCGCGGTGGCGCGCCTGACCGCCGGCCTGGACGGTGCCGGCCGCGTGCTCGGTTGGCGCAGCCTCTCGGCCGGCCAGGCGATCGTGCCGCAGGTGCTGGCGCGCTCGTTCGGGCTGCCCGGCGTGGGGCCCGACAAGACCACCGCCGAAGGCGCCTTCGACCAGGCCTACGAGTGGCCGGCAGCGCGCGTGGCCCATGCCGCCGTCGAGCTGCCGGTGCCGGTGGGCTTCTGGCGTTCGGTCGGACATTCGTACCAGGCCTTCTTCGTCGAGAGCTTCGTCGACGAACTGGCGCACGCCGCGGGGCAGGACCCGCTGGCCTTCCGCCTGGCGCTGCTGGCCCGGCATCCGCGGCACCGGGCGGTGCTGCTGGAGGTCGCGGCCCTGGCCGGCTGGGGCCAGCCCGGCGCGCCCGCCCCCGACGGCGCGAAGACGGCGCGCGGCCTGGCCCTGCACGAAAGCTTCGGCAGCATCGTGGCCCAGGTGGCCGAGGTGTCGGCGACCGAGGACGGCACGATCCGTGTCCACCGCGTCGCCTGCGCCATCGACTGCGGCACGCCGGTCAACCCCAACCTGATCCGCCAGCAGATGGAAAGCGCGGTCGTCTTCGGCCTCTCGGCGGCCCTGTACGGCGGCGTCACCATCGCCCGGGGCCAGGTGCTGCAGAGCAACTTCCACGACCAGCCGGCGCTGCGCATGGGCACCTGCCCGGTGATCGAGACCCGCGTGCTGCCCGGCACCGTGCCGCCCGAAGGCGTGGGCGAGCCGGGCACGCCGCCGATCGCGCCCGCCGTGGCCAACGCGCTGTTCGCACTGACCGGGCAGCGCCTGCGCTCGCTGCCGCTGAAGCTGAAGCTGGCCTGAGAACCCGCGAGATCCGAGGACCCCGACATGCCCACCCTCCACCTCAACGGCCAGCCCGTGGCCTACACCGCCGAGCCCGACACCCCGCTGCTGTGGCTGCTGCGCGGCGAGCTGCAGCTCACCGGCACCAAGTTCGGCTGCGGCATCGCCGTCTGCGGCGCCTGCACCGTGCACCTGGGCGGCACGCCGGTGCGCAGCTGCGTCACGCCGGTGGCCGCGGTGGGCGGGCAGCACGTGACCACGATCGAAGGGCTGGAAGGGGCCGAGCCGCGCGTGGCCGCCGCCGTGCGCGCGGCCTGGATCGAGCTCGACGTGGTGCAGTGTGGCTACTGCCAGAGCGGCCAGATCATGAGTGCGGCAGCGCTGCTGGCGCACACCCGTGCGCCGAGCGACGCCGACATCGACGCCGCGATGGCCGGCAACCTGTGCCGCTGCGGCACCTACCCGCGCATCCGCGCCGCCATCCACGCGGCCGCGGCGCGGCTGGCGGCGGCATGAAGTCGCTGGGCGCGCGCGCCGCCGGGCTGCGGCTGGAGCGCATGCAGGCCTCGGGCCAGTGGCGCGACGGCAGCTTCCGCAATCTCGCGCCGATCCGCCCCGGGCTGCGCGACCCGGCCGCCCGGATGCCCACGCTGGCCGAGTTCCTCTGCGGCGGCGCGCGGCGCGTGCCGGGTGCGCCGCTGCCGGCGCAGGACCCGCGCCCGTGCTGGCAGCGCGCGCCCGCCAGCGGGCTGCGTGCCACCTGGATCGGACACAGCACGGTGCTGCTGGAGGTCGACGGCGCGCGGCTGCTCACCGACCCGGTGTGGGGCCGGCGTGCCTCGCCTTCGCAGCTGGCCGGGCCCAGGCGCTTCCAGCCTGCCGCGGTGCCGCTGGCCGCGCTGCCGCCGCTGGACGCGGTGCTGATCTCGCACGACCACTACGACCACCTCTGCCACCCCACCATCCGCGCCCTGGCCAGGACCCCGGTGCCCTTCATCACCTCGCTCGGCGTGGGTGCGCACCTGCAGGCCTGGGGCGTGGCGCCCGAGCGCATCACCGAGCTCGACTGGTGGGACAGCCACCGTGTGCCCGGCACCGAGGTCGAGGTGACGGCCACGCCCTCGCAGCACTTCTCGGGCCGCGGACTGAAGGACCGCAACGCCACGCTCTGGTCGGGCCTGGCGCTGCGCGGCCCGCGGCACCGGGTCTTCTTCAGCGGCGACACCGGCCTCACCGACCAGTACAGCGACATCCGCCTGCGGCTGGGCCGCTTCGACCTGGTGCTGCTCGAGGTGGGCGCCTTCCACCCCGCCTGGGGCGACATCCACCTCGGACCCGACAACGCACTGCAGGCGCTGCAGCTGCTGGGCGGCGGCGCCTTCCTGCCGGTGCACTGGGGCACCTTCAGCCTGGCCATGCACGCCTGGGACGACCCGGTCGAGACCCTGCTGGCGCAGGCGCCACGCCAGGGCGTGCACCTGCTGATGCCGCGCCTGGGCGAAGCGGTCGAGCCCGCGCAGGTGGACAGCGTCACGCCGTGGTGGCGCAGCGTCGACAGCGGCGGCAGCGCGCCCGCGCAGCCCCTGCGCTGGCCCAAGGCCGTGGCCTGGCCGCTCGATTGAGCCGGTCTGCCCGGCAAAAATAGCGTCCCGCGGCGCGGGCGCCGCCGACGCGGCTGCGTCGGCGGCTCAGCGAGCCCGGCGCCGGGGCCACGTCAGTCGGCCACGGCCTGCGCGGCGTCGACGTAGCCGCGCCCGTAGTACGGGTCGTGCCCGCGCTTGCCGGCGTCGGCGGCCGAGTTCATCAGCTTGTTCTTCAGCGCGCCCACCGACAGGCCCGGGTGCTTCTGCTTGATCAGCGCCGCCACCGCCGCCACCGCCGGCGCCGACATCGAGGTGCCGGCGGCCCAGGTGTAGCCGCCGTTCACGCTGCTGCCGCGCGAGGTGGACAGCACCATGTCGAAGGCCCAGCACGGCACCGTCACCACCCCGCTGGGGTTGCGCGGCAGCGTGCACAGGGCGTTGCCCTCGAGCGCGAAATCACCACCCGGGCCGGCCAGCGACACGAGCGAGCTGCCCCAGTTGGAATAGCTCGAGAAGCGGCTGAAGTTGGTGGCCCCGAGCGCGAACCCCAGCGGCCCGGTGGACGACACCGCCAGCCCGTTGCCGCTTTGCGCGGGCGTGACGATCAGGTCGGCCGTGTGGTCGATGTCGAGCGCATCGTTGCCCGCCGACGAGACCACCAGCACGCCCTGGGAGGCGGCGAAGTTGACGGCCCTGTTCAGCGCCGAATCGAGCTCGGCGGCGCCCTTCTCGCGCCGCGGGTAGACCGCGCCCAGGCTCATGTTGATGATGTCGGCGCGCCCGTCGGTGGCGGCGTACAGGATGGCTGCGATGACCGAGGCGAAGCTGCCCGAGCCGGCGTGCAGCGCCTTCACCGGCACGATGGTGGCCTCGGGCGCGATGCCCACCACCCCGATGCCGTTGGCAGGGGCGGCGATGATCCCCGAGACATGGGTGCCGTGCCAGAACGTGCCGGTGTCGCAGTTCCAGGCCGCCTGGCAGCTGCCGGCCGCCCCCGGCACGAACGAGCGCGCGGCCGCCGTGTCGATGTTGGCCGCCAGGTCGGGGTGGGCACCGTACACGCCGCCGTCGATCACCGCCACGCGCACGCCGCGGCCGGTGTAGCCGGCGGCCCAGGCGGCCGGTGCCCGCACCGACTGCGGGGCCCACTGCACGTACTGGAAGAAGGCGTCGACGGGGGCCGCGCTCACCTCGGGCGCCACATCGAGGTCGAGCGTGCGCACCGGCGCCTGCTGCAGCACCACGTCGGCCGCGCCACTGGCGATGGCGCCACCTCGCAGCGCGGCCGCCAGGAAGTCGGCCCCGTCGGCGCTGGCCACGGCCAGGCCCGAGGCGTGGCTGAAGCGCACGGTACCGCCGGCGGCGGCCACCGCGGCGTCCTGCGCCGGGCCCCAGCTGCGGGCACTGAGCACGTAGTCGGCGGCGTGGGCCGGCCCGACGGCGCCCAGGGTAGCCAGGGCGGCCAGGGCCGTGGCAGTTCGGATGGAGGAGGACAGGTTCATCGACGAATCTCCCGGCAATGGATGAGGTGAAGATAGATTGCTGATGCGCGACAGGGCGCTGCCAAACATGACGTGCCGTGACGTGGGTCGCAGCATACCGGCGGTGGCACCGTGCCCGCCCCGTGGATACCCGGGCGGCCACCCCGCGCCCGGGCCGGCACCGCATCGGCCACTACAAGCGTGACGACAACGATGACAATCGCGGCCTCCCTTTGCATTGCCTGCCGCCCGCGCCCATGTCCGAGACGCCGCCGACCGCCCCGACCGCCGAAGCCCACGGCGCCGCAGCTGCACCCGAGAACACGCTCGCGAGCGCGCCTGAACGCGCGCCCGAGCATTCGCTTGACGGCGCCCCGGAGGCCGCGCCGCATGACGCCCCGGCCGCCGCGGCGCCCCGCGCCCCCGAGCTCGGCCCGGCCCAGGTGGGCGCGCTGCTCGCCGAGCGCTTCCCGGCCCTGTTCGGGGCCGGCCGCGCCCTGCCCATCAAGCTGCGCATCCAGGCCGACATCCAGCAGCGCGCTCCGGGGCTGCTGAGCAAGAAGTCGCTGTCGATCTTCCTGCACCGCCACACCACCAGCACGCCCTACCTGAAGGCGTTGGTGGCGCTGCCGCAGCGCATCGATCTGGACGGCGCACCGGCCGGGGAGATCGCGGCCGAGCACCGCGCGGCCGCTGCGGCCGAGCTTGAGCGCCGGCGTGCGCTGCTCGAAGCCCGCCGTGCCGCCGAGCGCCAGCTGTCGGCCCAGGCGCGCGCGGCGGCGCGCCCTGCCGCGCCGCCCGCCGCTGCGCCCGGCGAGGGCGCAAGCCGTCACCCCCCGGGCCGCTCCTCGGAGCGCCAGCGGCCCCCGCCGCGACGCCGCGACACGCAACCCCGCACCCCGATGCGCCCGCCCAGGCCGCCGCAGGGGTCGCCGGCAGCCGCGGAGGCCGCCGCGCCGGCGCCGGGCCCCGAAGACGCCGCGCGGCGCGAGCGCGCGCTGCTGCTGCGCGCCTACGAGGCGAGCACCTTGACCAAGGCCAACTTCTGTGTGCTGAAGCGGATTGCCGAGGCCGAGCTCGACGCCGCGCTGGCCCAGGCGCGCGCCGAGCGCCCGGGCAACCCGGCGCCGGTCCGGCCGCCGCGCTGAGGCGCTGCGCGCGCCCGGCGCAGCAGGCCCTTACAGCTCCAGCGTGAACGGCCGGCCAGGCTCGAGCACCATCGTGTAGTCGCGCTGCACGGCGCCGCGTCGCGAGTGCACGTGGTAGGTGCCCGCGGGCAATGGCAGCTCGAGCAGCGGGCCGGCGTCATCGAGCTCAAGCACGCGCCCCCCCTGCAGGTCGTCGATGCGCAGCCGCAGGCGCAGCGGCGCGGGGTGCCGCGGGGCGCACAGCCGGCGCAGACGCTCCAACGCCCCCTGCAGCGCCCCCCGCGGCGCCGCGGCCGCCGGGACGACGATGCGCAGGCGCGCGGCCGCCGCAGCGGCGTCCACGGGCGCCGCCTCAGCCCGCCGCCCGGGCCGGGGCCGCCGCCCTCGCCGAGCCCACCGCGCCGCGCCGCGCACCCTGCGCCAGCAGCGCGATGAGCAGGCCGGCCGCGGCCGAACCGGCCAGCGTGGGCGACGCGGCGATGGTCTGGACCAGCTGGCCCATGACGTCCACGCTCACCTGCAGCGCGTGCTCGGCCAGGGCCGCCACTTCGCGGGCGCCCACCAGGTGGGTGTCTTCGGGCCGCACGTGCAGCCCGGGCCAGCCGGCGCGGAAGCGCAGCCGCGCGAACACGCCGTCGGCCACCGCCACCATCGACAGCAGGCCCAGCGGCCCGAGCAACTGCTCGAGCAGGCGGCTGCGCTCGACCGCCGGCGCGGTTTCGTACAGCGTGCCGATCAACTCGGGGACGCTGGGCGGGGCCGCGACAGGAGACCGGGCGTCGACGGCAGCGTGGGTGGTGGCGTGCGCAGTGGCGTTCATGGCAGCGGTCGGGTCAGCAGCGTTCCTGGCGGCGATCGGGCAGGGCTTCGGCAAAGGGACGGGCGGCGGGCCGGCGGACCCGGGTCGTCGTCAGAAGCCGTAGCTCAGGCCGACCGTGTACTGGTCGATGTTCGGCCGCACGCCGAACACGCTGGGGCGGTAGCGCTCCCACTCGCCGCGCAACGCCAGATGGCTGGACAGCGCGTACTGCGCCCCCAGGCCCAGCTTCAGGCCGGTGCCGGTGGCGTCGCCGCGGTCGGTGTTGGCCTGCACCCGCGCCACGCCCAGGCTGCCGAGCAGCGTCCACTCGTCGCCCAGCGGCAGCAGGCCCACGGCATCGAGGTAGCCGCCGTGGCTGCGCACCTTGCCGAAGCCGTTGTCGACGCGGCCGAGATCGGCCAGGCCGGCTTCGAGCGCGAAGTTGGGCGAGAACTGCCAGCCGCCGAACAGCTTGCCGCTGACCCCGGTGCCGTTGCCCGGCACGCCGTTGATCGCGTCGCCACCGAAGTGCGGTGCGCCTAACGCGCCGCCGACGTACAGGCCTTCGGCGCGGGCCGGCAGGGCGACCAGTGCGATGCCGGCGGCCATGCCGGCGGCGATGAGGACAGGCTTGAGATGCTTCATGTTCGAGGTTCCTTCTGGGACGGCTCGCACCGGGCAAAGGGGGGTGCGGTGGAAGGATGCTCGGGCCGCTGCGCGGCCGCCGCATGTCGGCCGCTGCGCGGCCGCATTTCATCTGCAATGCGGGTGCGCGTCAGCCCGGCGCCGCCTGCGCCAGCACCTCGGCCAGCGCGCGCGCCAGCGCCGCGCGCTGCAGCGGCTTGGCCAGCACCCGGGTCACGCCGGCCGCGGCCGCCCGCTGGGCCAGCTGGGCGCCGCCGAAGCCGCTGACCAGCAGCACCGGCAGCGCCGGCGCGAAGCGGCGCAGCTCGGCCGTGAGCGCGGTGCCGGCCAGGCCCGGCATCACCTCGTCGGTGACGACGGCGGCAAAGCGCTGCGGCGACTGGCGCAGCAGCTGCAGGGCCGCCGGCGCGTCGCTCAGCGCCAGCGGCGCGTAGCCCAGGCCCTGCAGCATCTCCTGCGCCAGCGCGACCAGGGCCGGGTCGTCGTCCACCACCAGCACCGCCTGCCCGCGGCCGGCGGGCAGCGGGCCGGCCGCCGCCGCCGCCACGCCGGCCAGCGCCTCGGCGGTCTCGGGCAGGTAGAGCGTGAAGCAGGCGCCGCGGCCGGGGCCGTTGCGCACGTCGATGGCGCCGCCGAACTCGGTCACCACGCCGTGCACCACGGCCAGCCCGAGGCCGGTGCCCTGCTCCTTGCCGCGGGTGGTGAAGAAGGGCTCGAACAGGCGCTCCATCACCCCCGGGCTGATGCCGGCGCCCTCGTCGCTGACGCTCAGGCAGAGCCAGGCACCGCGCGCCAGCTCGCTGTGCGAGAGCACGCGGTGCGCGGCCACCCGCTCGCGCACCAGCGCCACCCGCAGCCGGCCGCCCTCGGGCATGGCCTGCAGGGCGTTGGTGCACAGGTTCATCACCGCCTCGAAGGCCTGGGTGGGGTCGCCGCGCACGCGCGCGCCGCCGGCCTCGAGCGCACGCTCGAGCACCACGCCCGGCCGCAGCGAGGCGCTCAGCAGCGCCAGCACCTCCTCGACCACGGGCTGCAGCTCGAACACCACCGCAATGCGCGCGCCGCCGCGGCCGAAGGCCAGGATGCGCTCGACCAGCGCCTTGCCGCGCAGCGCCGCCTGCAGGACGCGGTCGAGGTGACGCGCCTGCGCGCTGCCGGGGGCGGCGGCCTCCTGCGCCATCTCGCCGAAGCCCACGATGGCGGCCAGCACGTTGTTGAAGTCGTGCGCCACGCCGCCAGCCAGCGAGCCCAGGGCCTCGAGCTTGCTGGCGCGCATGCGCTGCGCCTGCAGCGCCTGCTGCGCCTCGCCGCGGCGGCGGTTGGCGCGCCGCACCAGCCGCTCCGCAGCGGCCAGGATCACCAGCAGCGCCAGCGCGCCGGCCAGGGTGAGCTGGGCCGTCAGGCGCCAGCCCTGCAGCACCGCGTCGGCGCTGCGCGTGAGCATCACGCCGAGCCCGAACTGCGGCAGCCGGTTGAAGCTGACGAGGCGCTCGCTGCCGTCGTCGAAGCGGCGCACCTGGATGCCCGGCTGGCGCGCCAGACGCGCCGCCCGCTGCGGCTCGCCCAGCGTGGGCGCGGCGACGACGCTGCCCGCCATGCGCACGCCGTCGCGCCGGAACACCGCCATCCGCGCATCGGGCGCGGGCGCCGCGGCGGCGAAGGCCCCCAGCAGGCTGGCGCTGGGCACGCTGGCCACGATCCAGCCGCCATCGGCGCCGCCCGGCGCGCGGCCCAGGCGCAGCGCCAGGGCCACGAACTCGGCGCCGCTGCCGGGCTCGACATACGGCCGCCCGACCGCCAGCTGCGCCGCCCCCAGCGTCGGCAGCGGCGGCAGGAAGCCGGCCAGCGCGGGCACCGGCGCCTCGTCGCTGGCAGCCTGCAGGTGGCCGCCGCGATCGAGCAGCCAGAGCCGGCGCACCAGCGGCATCAGCGCCACGCGCGTGCGCAGCGCGCGCCGCGCGGGCTCGCCGCGGTCGGCCAGGCTGCCGTCGGCGAGTTCGGCGCGCACCGCGAACAGGCCGTCCTCGGCCCCCTGCAGGCCGCGCCCGATCTGGTCGGTGAGCGCCAGCGCCAGCACCGAGAGTTCGCGCCCCTCGCTGGCCAGCGCGTCCTGGCGCAGCCGCCACAGCGCCGTGGCCGCCAGCAGCGCGAGCACGAGCCACAGGACCAGGGCGGTCCACCAGGGTCGCCACGAGGGCCGCACGGCGGGCGCCGGCTCAGCCGCCATCGCCTACGTTTCTTTGCACGGGCCGCCGCGGGCGCGCGCCATACTCACGCGGCTCCCGCTCCCTGCCTGCCTGCGTCACCGTGTACAGCGCCACCGCCCCGCACATCCTCATCATCGACGACGACCCCAGTATCCGCGAACTGGTCAGCGAATACCTCGGCAGCCACGACCTGCGGGTCAGCGCCGGCAGCACCGGGCGCGAGCTGTTCGAGCACATGGACCACGAGGCCATCGACCTTGTGCTGCTCGACCTGCGGCTGGCGGCCGAGGACGGCCTGCAGCTGGCGCGCCAGCTGCGCGAACGCGCCACGGTGCCGATCGTGCTGCTGACCGGCCGCAACGAGGAAGCCGACCGGGTGATGGGCCTGGAGCTGGGCGCCGACGACTACGTGACCAAGCCCTTCAGCCCGCGCGAGCTGCTGGCGCGCGTGCGCGCCGTGCTGCGCCGCTACCAGGTGCAGGCCACGCTGCCCGAACGCGACAGCACGCGCCGCGCCTTCCGCTTCGCGGGCTGGGAGCTCAACCTGCGCACGCGCCGGCTGCAAGGCGCCGACGGCACCGCCGTCGAGCTGTCCAACGGCGAGTTCAGCCTGCTCGCGGCGCTGTGCCGCGCGCCGCAGCGCGTGCTCAGCCGCGACCAGCTGCTGTCGATGTCGCGCCTGCACGAGGGCGAGGTCTACGACCGCGCCATCGACGTGCAGATCCGGCGCCTGCGGCTGAAGCTGGAGACCGATGCCGCGGCGCCGACCCTCATCGTCACCGAGCGCGGCGCCGGCTACCGGCTGGCCTGCGAGGTCGAGACGCTGTACTGAGCGCCCGCCGGGGCCGGTGCCGCTGCGGCCGCGGCCAGCCCGTACCAGCCCCCGCCCAGGGCCTGGATCAGGCCCACTGCGGCGCTCTGCCGTGCCGCCATCAGCTGCGACAGGGCCTGCCGCGCGGCCAGCGCCGTGACCTGCGCCGACACCACCGTGGTGTAGGGCACCTGGCCCTGGCGGTACTGGTTCAGGGCGATGGTCTCGTTCTGCTCGGCGGCGTCGGCGGCCGCGCGCCGCAGCCCTTCCTGCTCGGCCAGCGAGCGCGCGGCGCTGAGCTGGTTCTCGACCGCGCCGAACGCGGCCAGCACGGTCTGGCGGTAGGTGGCCACGGCCTGGTCGCGCGCCGCGGTGGCGCCCGCCACGCGCGCGGCGATGGCGCCCCCGTCGAACAGGGTCTGCGCCGCGGTCAGGCCCAGCGACCACAGCGTGTTCGAGGCATTGAGGAGGCCGGCCAGGCTGCTGCCGGCGGCGGTGGCGCCGGCCGAGAGCGCGACGCTGGGAAAGTAGGCCGCGCGGGCCACGCCGATCTGCGCGTTGGCGGCCGCCACCGCGCGCTCGGCGGCGGCGATGTCGGGCCGGCGCTGCAGCAACTGCGAGGGCAGCAGCAGCGGCACCGCAGGCACGCGCGCGTCCCAGGCCGCCGCGGCGATGCCGAAGGTGGCCGGCGGCTGGCCCACCAGCAGCGCGATGGCGTGCTCGAGCAGGGCGCGCTGCTCGACCATCGCCGCCAGGTTGGCGCGCGTGGTGGCCAGCTGGGTCTGCGCCTGCAGCACGTCGCTGCGCTGCGCGATGCGCGCCGCGTACTGGTTCTGCGTGATCTGCAGCGCACGCTCGTAGGCGGCCACGGCCTGCGTGAGCAGGGCGAGCTCGTTGTCGGCCTCGCGCAGCGAGAAATAGTTGGTGGCCAGCGCCGCTTGCGCCGACAACCGCGCCCCGGCCAGGTCGGCCGCACTGGCCTGGGCACCGGCCTCGGCACCGCTGACGCCGGCGCGCAGCCGGCCCCACAGATCGGGCTCCCAGCTCGCGCCCAGGCCCAGCTGCTGCGGGCTGGCGCGGCTGGCGGTGGCGGCGTGCCCGCCGCTGCGGCTGGCGCTGTAGTTCAGCGCCAGCGACGGGAACAGCGCCGCGCGCTGCTGCCGCACCAGCGCCTGGGCCTGCGCATAGGCGGCCACGGCGGCGGCCACGTTCTGGTTCGACACCTCGACCTGCGACGCCAGGCGGTCGAGGCCGGGGTCGGCGAACAGCGTCCACCAGGGACCGCGGTCCAGCGCATCGGCCGGCGCCGCGGGCAGCCAGGTGGCGCCGGCCGCGGGGGCTTCCTTGAACCCGGCCGGCAGCGCCACCGCGGGCGCGCGGTAGGCCGGGCCGACGGCGCAGCCGGCGAGCAGCGCGGCCAGCGCCAGCAGCACCGGGAGCGTGGACGGCGCGGCCCCGGCGCGGCGGTGGGGGGTGTGCGGGCAGGGCGTCATGTCGGCTCCAGGGCGTCGCTGCCGGCGCGGCTGAGGTGGCGCTCGTCGGCGCCACGCCGGCGCAGCCTGTCGAGCAGCAGATAGACCACCGGCGTGGTCAGCAGGGTCAGCAGCTGGCTCGCCACCAGGCCGCCGATGATGGCCACGCCCAGCGGCTGGCGCAGCTCGGCGCCCTCGCCGAAGCCGATGGCCAGCGGCAGTGCGCCCAGGGCCGCGGCCAGCGTCGTCATCAGGATCGGGCGGAAGCGCAGCAGGCAGGCCTCGCGCACCGCTTCCAGCGCGCTCAGGCCGCGTGCGCGCTCGGCCTCGAGCGCGAAGTCGATGATCAGGATCGCGTTCTTCTTGACGATGCCGATGAGCAGGAACACCCCGATCAGCGCGATGAGCGAGAAGTCCATGTGCAGCAGCAGCAGTGCGAGCACCGCGCCGACGCCGGCCGAGGGCAGCGTGGACAGCACCGTGATGGGATGGATCAGGCTCTCGTACAGCACGCCCAGCACGATGTAGATGACCACCAGCGCGGCCACGATGAGCAGGCCCTGCTGGCTGCCGGTCTGCTGCGCCAGCAGCGCGGTGCCGGCGAACTCGCCGCGCACGGTGGTGGGCATCGCGATCTCGGCCTCGGCCCGGGCGATGGCGGCCGCGGCGTCGGCCAGGGTCGCCTTGTCGGCCAGGTTGAACGAGATCGTGGTGGCCAGCTCGGTGTCCTGGTGGTTGATCGAGGTGGCGGCGGCGCGCTCGCCGATGCGCGCGAAGCTGGCCAGCGGCACCAGGGTGGCGGGGCTGTTGCTCAGCACGTTGCCGCCCGAGGCCCCGCGCAGCCCGGGGTTGGGCGACACGGCCGGGGCCGCGGCGCTGGCGCTGCCCGGGCTGCCCGCCGCGCCGGCGCCGGGTTTGCCGGCCGCGGCACGCTCCACGGCCACCAGGCCGGCGCCGTTGCGCACGAGCCGGGTGCCGGGCACCTGGACGTCGCCCAGCGCGACCGGGCCCTGGATGTACGGCGGCGCCCACTCCATCACCACGTGGTACTGGTTCAGCGGCGTGTAGATCACGCCCACCTGGCGCTGGCCGAAGGCGTCGTACAGCGCGGCGTCGACGGCGTTGTTGCTGACGCCCAGCCGGCTGGCGGCATCGCGGTCGATCCGGACGAAGGATTCGACGCCGTTCTCCTGCTCGTCGCTGTCCAGGTCGGTGAGCGCCGGCTGCTGCCTGAGCGCCCGCAGCAGCTTGCCCGACCATTCGCGCAGGGTCGCGATGCTGTCGCCCTTGAGCGTGTACTGGTAGGTGGCGTTGCTGGGCCGGCCGCCGGCGCGGAAGTCCTGCACCGGGTTCAGGAACAGGCGCAGCCCGGCCACCCGCGCCAGCTGCGGGCGCAGCCGGTCGATCACCGCCAGGCCCTTGTCGGTGCGCTCGCCCAGGGGCTTGAGCTGCACGAACATGAAGCCGCCGCCGGCCCGCCCGCCGGTGAATCCGACCGCGGTGCCCACGGCCGGGTCGGCCCGCACGATGTCCATCACCTGGCGCAGCTTGCGCTGCATCTCCTGGCTGGAGATGCTCTGGTCGGCGCGCAGGCCGGCCGCGATCTGGCCCGTGTCCTGCTGCGGAAACAGGCTCTTGGGCACGCGCGCGAACAGGTAGGCGTTGAGGACCACCACGCCGAGCAGGATCAGCATCACCAGGCCCTTGCTGGCCAGCGCCCAGTCCAGGCTGCGCGCGTACAGCGCCAGCACCTGGCCGTAGCCGCGTTCGGCCTGGCGCGCCAGCCAGCCCGGCGGGCGCGCCGCGGCGGCGCCCGCCGGGCGCAGCAGCCAGGCGCACATCATGGGCGTGGTGGTGAGCGAGAGCACGAGCGAGATCACCACCGCCACCGACAGCGTCACCGCGAACTGGCGGAACAGCTGCCCCGGCTGGCCGCCCATGAACAGCAGCGGGATGAACACCGCCACCAGCGACAGGCTGATCGAGACCACCGTGAAGCCCACCTCGCGCGCGCCCCGCAGCGCCGCCTGCATGCGCGGCATGCCGGCCTCGAGATGGCGGCTGGTGTTCTCGAGCACGACGATGGCGTCGTCGACGACGAAGCCGGTGGCCACGGTGAGCGCCATCAGGCTGAGGTTGTTCAGGCTGAAGCCCAGCAGGTACATGGCGCCGAAGGTGCCCAGCAGCGCCACCACCGTGGCCACCGCGGGCACCAGGGTCGCGCGCGCGCTGCGCAGGAACAGGCTCACCACCGCCACCACCAGCACCACCGACACCGCCAGCGTCAGCTCCACCTCGTGCAGCGCGGTGCGGATGGAGCTGGTGCGGTCGACCGCGACGTCGAGCTTCACGTCGGCCGGCAGCTCGGTGCGCAGCGTGGGCAGCAGGGCGCGGATCTGGTCCGCCAGCTGCACCACGTTGGCCGAGGGCTGCGCGATGACGAGCACGATCACCGCGCGCTCGCCGTTGAACAGGCCCAGCAGGCGCGAGTTCTCGACCCCGTCCTCGACCTGCGCCACGTCCTGCAGCCGCACCGCCGCGCCCTGGCGCCAGGCGATCACCATCGGCGCGTAGTCGGCCGCCTTCAGGCCCGGCGTCTGCGTATAGATCTGCAGCCGCCGCCCGCCGCCCTGCACCAGGCCCTTGGGCCGGTTCGCGTTGCTGGCCTGGATGGCGGCGCGCACGTCCTCGGTGCTGATGCCGTACTGGTTGAGCTTGAAGGGGTTGAGCTCGATGCGCACCGCCGGCAGCGAGGCGCCGCCCAGCTGCACGTCGCCCACGCCGTCCACCTGCAGCAGGCGCTGGTTGAGGGTGGTGGAGACCTCGTCGTAGACCTGGCCCGGGGTCTTGGTCTTGGAGGTCAGCGCCAGGATCATCACCGGCGCCGCGGCCGGGTTGGCCTTGCGGTAGCTGGGGTTGCTGCGCAGGGTGGCCGGCAGGTCCACGCGCGCGGCGTTGATGGCGGCCTGCACGTCGCGCGCCGCGCCGTCGATGTCGCGGCCGAGGTCGAACTGCAGCGTCACCTGCGTGTTGCCGGTCGAGCTGCTGGAGGTGATCTCGTTGACGCCGGCGATGGTGCCCAGGTGGCGCTCCAGCGGCGTGGCCACGCTGCTGGCCATGGTCTCGGGGCTGGCGCCGGGGATGCTGGCGTTGACCTGGATCACCGGCAGGTCCACCGCCGGCAGCGGCGCCACCGGCAGGCGGAAGAAGGCGGCGATGCCCGCCAGCGCGATGCCCGCCGTCAGCAGCACCGTGCCGATGGGCCGCCGCACGAATGGGCGCGAGAGGTTCACGCGCCGTCCTCGTCGCGCAGCCGGCGCACGCCGCCGCCCAGGCGGTCGAAGGCGAGGTAGATCACGGGCGTGGTGAACAGCGTCAGCAGCTGGCTCACGATCAGGCCGCCGAAGATCGCCAGCCCGAGCGGGCGGCGCAGCTCGGCGCCGTCGCCCCAGCTCAGCATCAGCGGCACGGCGGCGAACAGCGCCGCCAGCGTCGTCATCAGGATCGGCCGCAGCCGCAGCCGCGCCGCCTGCAGGATGGCCTCGCGCGCGGCCAGGCCCTGGTTGCGCTCGGCGTCGATGGCGAAGTCGATCATCATGATCGCGTTCTTCTTGACGATGCCGATGAGCAGGATGATGCCGATGATGCCGATCACGCCCAGGTCGTGGCCGGCGATCATCAGCGCCAGCAGCGCGCCCACGCCGGCCGAGGGCAGCGTCGACAGGATCGTCAGCGGGTGCACGTAGCTTTCGTAGAGCACGCCCAGCACGATGTACACGCACACCACCGCGGCCAGGATCAGCCACAGCTCGTTGGCCAGCGAGCTCTGGAAGGCCCCGGCGGCGCCCAGGAAGGTGAGCGTGATGGACGGGGGCAGCCCGATCTGGCGCGCCGCCTGGCGGATGGCGTCCACCGCCGGGCCCAGCGCCACGCCCGGCGCGGTGTCGAAGTTCAGCGTGCTGGCGGGGTACTGGCCCACGTGCGTGATCTGCAGCGGCGCGGGCTGCTCGCGGATGCGGGCGATGGCGTCCAGCGGCGTGGCCTTGCCGCCGCTGGCCAGCACGTGCAGCCGGCCCACGCCGGCGGCGTCGCGGGCGAGGCCGGGGCGCGCCTCGAGGATCACGCGGTACTGGCTGGTGTCGCTGAAGATCGTGGAGACGATGCGCTGGCCGAAGGCGCTGTACAGCGCGTCGTCCACCGCGCTGGCGCTGATGCCCAGGCGCGCCGCGGTGTCGCGGTTGACGTCGACGTAGGCCGCCAGCCCCTGCGCGCCGGCGTCGCTGCTGAGGTTGCGCAGCTGCGGCGCGTCGTGCAGCTGCGCGATCAGCCGGCCCATCCACAGCGTGATCTGCGTGGCGTCCACGCCTTCGAGCGAGGCGCGGTACTCGGTCGGGCCGGTCTCGCTGTCGATCGTGAGGTCCTGCGTCGGCTGCAGCGTCAGGCTGGCGCCGGGCACGGCGCGCACGCGCGCGCGCAGCCGGTCCATCACCGCCTGCTGGTCGCCGTGCGCGGGCACCAGGTTGATGAGCAGGCTGCCGGTCTGCAGCATCGTGTTGTTGGCGCCGTCGACGCCGACGAACGAGGCCAGGTTCTGCACCGCGGGGTCGGCCAGCACGGCGCGCGCGGCCTCGGCCTGCACCTGGGCCATGCGCTGGTACGACACGTCGGGCCCGGCCTGCACCCGACCCTGCAGCTGGCCCGTGTCCTGGGTCGGGAACAGGCCCTTGGGGATGGTCACGTACAGCAGCACCGTCAGCGCCAGCGTGGCCAGCGCCACCAGCAGCGTCGCGCCCTGGTGATCGACCACCCACACCAGGGCGCGCTCGTAGCGCTGCATCAGGCGGCCGAACAGGCGCTGTGCGCGCGTGGGCGCGGGCGGCGCGCCGGCCTCGTGCCCGTGCCGCCCGCGGCCCAGCCAGCGCGCCGACATCATCGGCACCAGCGTCAGCGAGACCAGCGCCGAGATCAGGATCGTGATCGCCAGCGAGACCGCGAACTCGCGGAACAGCCGCCCCACCACGTCGCCCATGAACAGCAGCGGGATCAGCACCGCGATCAGCGAGACCGTCAGCGAGATGATGGTGAAGCCGATCTGCTCCGCGCCCTCGAGCGCCGCGCGCATCGCCGTGCGGCCCTGCTCGCGCAGGCGGGCGATGTTCTCGATCATCACGATCGCGTCGTCGACCACGAACCCGGTGGCGATGGTCAGCGCCATCAGGCTGAGGTTGTTCAGGCTGTAGCCCAGCAGCACCATGACGCCGAAGCTGCCGATGAGCGAGATGGGCACCGCGATGCTGGCGATGACGGTGGCGCGCAGGTTGCCCAGGAAGGCGAAGATCACCCCCACCACGAGCACCACGGCCAGCACGAGCTCGGTCTCGACGTGCGCCACCGACGAGCGGATGCCCGTGGTGCGGTCGGCCAGCAGGTCGATGCGCAGCGCACCCGGCAGCCCGGCCTGCAGGCGCGGCAGCTCGCGCTGGATGGCGTCGACGGTGGCGATGACGTTGGCGCCGGGCTGGCGCCGCACGTCCAGCAGGATGGCCGGGATCAACGCCACGCCGTCGCGGCAATCCGGGGCGGCCTGCGCGCCGGCGCCGCAGCGCAGGCCGGCCCAGGCGCCGAGCTGGTTGTTCTCGGCACTGAGCACCACCTGGGCCACGTCGCGCAGCCGCACCGGGGCGTTGTTCTTGTAGGCGACGATCAGGTTCTTGTAGTCGTCGACCGTGAGCAGCTGGTCGTTGGCGTTGATCGTGTAGGCCCGCTGCGGGCCGTCGAAGCTGCCCTTGGCGGCGTTGGCATTGGCGCCGGCGATGGTGCTGCGCAACGTGTCCAGCCCCAGGCCCAGGGCCGACAGCGCCTGCGTGTCGACCTGGATGCGCACCGCGGGCCGCTGCCCGCCCGACAGCGTGACCAGGCCCACCCCGCTGACCTGGCTGATCTTCTGCGCCAGCCGCGTGTTCACCAGGCTCTGCACCTCGGTCAGCGGCAGGCTCTCGGAGCTGATGGCCAGCGTCAGCACCGGCGCATCGGCCGGGTTGACCTTGGCGTAGATGGGCGGCGCGGGCAGGTCGGCCGGCAGCAGCGAGTTGGCGCCGTTGATCGCGGCCTGCACCTCCTGCTCGGCCACGTCCAGCGGCAGCGTGAGCGCGAACTGCAGCGTCACCACCGACACCCCGGCGGCGCTGGTGGAGCTCATCCGCACCAGCCCCGACATCTGCCCGAACTGGCCTTCCAGCGGCGCGGTGACGGTGTTGCCCATGACCTCGGGGCTGGCCCCGGGGTACAGCGTCTGCACCTGGATCGTGGGGTAGTCCACCTGCGGCAGCGCGGCCAGCGGCAGGAAGCGGAAACCCACCAGGCCGGCCAGCACGATGGCCACCATCAGCAGCGAGGTCGCGACCGGCCGCTCGATGAAGGGGCGCGACGGGTTCATCGCACCGCCCCCGGACCGCCGCGCTTCAAGACCCCGCGCTCGACGGGGCCGAGGCCGGGGCCGGCCGGCCGGGGCCGGGCCGGCCCGCGCCCCGCAGGCCGCCCGAGGCTGCGCCGCTGGCCGGAGCGCCCGCCCCGGCGGGAACGACACGGGCGCCATCCTTGAGCCGGTCGCCGCCTTCGGTGACCACGCGCTCGCCCACGGCCAGGCCGCGGGTGATGGCCACGTCGCTCACCCCCGAGGGCCCGGCCTGCACCGGCCGCAGCGAGACGGTGCGATCGGCATGGACGACGTAGACGAAGTCGCCGCTGGGCCCGTGCCGCAGCGCGGTGACGGGCACCACCACCGCGGCCGGGATGGTGCGCACGAGCAGCCGCGCATTGACGAACTGGTTCGGAAACAGGGTGCCGCGCGCGTTCGCGAAGCGCGCCTTGGCCTTCACGGTGCCGGTGCTGGTGTCGACCTGGTTGTCGAGCGTGAGAAAGCGGCCGGCGTCGAGCTGGTGCGTGCGCGTGCTGTCCCAGGCCGTGACGGGCAGCGTGCCGCCGGCGGCCAGGCGCTGCTGGATCTCGGCCACGCGGTCCTGCGGCACCGCGAACGCCACGTCGATGGGTGCCACCTGGGTGATGGTGGCCACGCCGGTGCCGCTGCCGGCGGCGATGAAGTTGCCGGCATCGATGGGCCGCAGGCCGACCCGGCCCGCCACCGGTGCCACGATGCGCGACCACTGCAGGTTCAGCCGCGCCGCGGCTTCGTTGGCGCGGTCCACCGCCACCGTGCCCGTGAGCTGCTGCACCAGCGCGGCCTGGGTGTCCACGGTCTGGCCGGCGATCGAGTCCTGCTTCAGCAGCACCTGGTAGCGCTCGAGCTGCTGGCGCGCGGCATCGAGCTGGGCCTGGTCGCGCTGGCGCGCGGCGCCGGCCTGGGCCAGCGTGTTCTCGAACGGCTGCGGGTCCAGCGTCACCAGCAGCTGGCCCTGGCGCACCTGCTGGCCCTCGGTGTACAGCACGCGCGTGATGACGCCCGAGACCTGCGGCGTGACGGTGACGCTGGCCACCGAGGTGACCGTGCCCAGCGCCTCGATCACGACCGGGATGTCGGCCTGGCGCGCCAGCGCCACGCCCACGGTGCTGGGCGGCCCGCCGCGGGCCCCGGGCCCGCCCCGCCCGCCGCCCGGGCCGC
>JAGWLO010000131.1 GCA_028872015.1 Burkholderiales bacterium
CCATCGCCGTTGCCGGCGTTGTTGTTGACGACGGTGAGGTCCTTCGCGCCCTGCGCGATCAGCGCCTCGGTCAGCTCGTCGGGCAGGCCGGCGGTGCCGAAGCCGCCGATCATCACGGTGGCGCCATCGGGCACGTCGGCCAGCGCGGCCGCGGGGCTGGCGACGAGCTTGTCGATCATTGCGGGCCCTCCCCGGCCGGCGCCAGCGCCAGCCGGTGGCGCAGGGTGTGGAAAGGCCCGGCCATCGCCGAGCCGTCGGGCGCCGGGCCGGCATCGTGGCGCTCGAGGCGCACGATCAGCGACGAGCGCACGCCGAACGCGGCGTCGCGGTCGAGGCACGGATCGCCGCCGCGGAACGGGCGCATGAGCAGGGCGCCCAGCACCTGCTTCAGCCGCGCGTTGCCGCCGTCGGCGTAGCGCTCGGCCGCGGCCTGGGTGATGTTGTGCTCCGTGATGTTGTGCATGCCCGCCCGAGTGACCCTGGAGGAGCCAGCCGGCCCCGCGGCCGGCGATACTGCGGCCTGCAAGGCGCCGCCATGACCCCCGAATCGACCCCCGACAACCCGCCGACCCTCGGGCTCGCGCTCGACGATCGGGTGCTCACGATAACGCTGAACCGCCCGGACAAGCTCAACGCGTTCAACGCCGCGATGATGGCCGAACTGATCGCCGCCTTCGAGCGCGCCGACGCCGACGACGAGGTGCGCGCCGTCATCGTCACCGGCGCCGGGCGCGCGTTCTGCGCCGGCGCCGACCTGTCGCAGGGCGGCAAGACCTTCGACTACGCGGCGCGGGCCGACCGGCCCGATGTGCAGCAGGCGGCCACCGGCGGCGGCGTCGATCTCGGCAGCCCGGCCGTGCGCGACGGCGGCGGCCGCGTCGCGCTGCGCATCTTCGAATGCCTCAAGCCCGTGATCGGCGCCGTCAACGGCCCGGCGGTGGGCATCGGCGCCACGATGCTGCTGCCGATGGACGTGCGGCTGGCCAGCGAGGCGGCGCGCTTCGGCTTCGTGTTCGCGCGCCGCGGCATCACGCCCGAGGCCCGCTCGAGCTGGTTCCTGCCGCGCGTGGTGGGCATCTCGCAGGCGCTGGAGTGGACGCTGTCGGGCCGCGTGTTCGACGCCGCCGAGGCGCTGGCCGGCGGGCTGGTCGGCCGCGTGCTGCCCCCGGATCAGCTGCTGCCCGCGGCACGGGCCCTGGCGCGCGAGATCGCCGACCACACGGCGCCCGTTTCGGTGGCGCTGACGCGCCAGATGATGTGGCGCATGCTGGGTGCCGGCCACCCGATGGAAGCGCACCGCGTCGACAGCCGCGCCATCTTCACCCGGGGCGCCTCGGCCGATGCGCGCGAAGGCGTGACGGCGTTTCTCGAGAAGCGGCCGGCCGCCTTCCCGAACCGCGTGTCCAGCGACCTGCCCGCCTTCTTTCCCTGGTGGCAACCCCAGGACTACGCATGACCGATCCCTCCCTGCAGGCCGCGCTGCAACCCACGGCCCTGATCGACAGCGACCATCCCGCCGTGCGCGCCTTCGCCGCCGAGCACGCGCGCGGCGCCGGCCCGCGCGAGCAGGCCGTGGCGCTGTACCTGGCGGTGCGCGACGGTTTCCGCTACGACCCCTACCGCATCGACCTCTCGCCGGTCGGCATGCGCGCCAGCAGCGTGATCGCGCAGGGCCACGGCTGGTGCGTGCCCAAGGCCGCGCTGCTCGCCGCGGCCTGCCGCGCCGTCGGCATCCCCGCCCGCGTGGGCTACGCCGACGTGCGCAACCACCTCAGCACCGCGCGCATGCGCCAGGTGATGCAGACCGACGTCTTCCACTGGCACGGCTACACCGACGTGCTGCTGCAGGGCCGCTGGCTGAAGGCCACGCCGGCCTTCAACATCGAGCTCACCGAGCGCTTCGGCCTGCTGCCGCTGGACTGGGACGGCCTGACCGATTCGATCTACCACCCCTACGACCGCAGCGGCCAACGCCACATGGAATACCTGCAGCAGCGCGGCAGCTTCGACGACGTGCCGCTGGCCGCCATCGCGGCCGACTTCCACCGCCTCTACCCCGCCTGGATGCCGCAGGGCCCGGCGATGGCCGAGGCCGACTTCGGCGCCGACGTGGCGCGCGAGCGGTCATGAGCCCCGCGGCACCGGCGCTGCCGCCGGGTTTCCAGCCGGTGGCCGTGGGCGGCGAGTTCGTGGCCCACAACGGGCCGCTGTACGTGCTGCACGACGGCCCGATCGTCAAGCTCGGCTTCCGCGTCGAGGCGCGGCATTGCAACCCGATGGGCATCTGCCACGGCGGCATGCTGGCCAGCTTCTGCGACATGCTGCTGCCGGTGACCGTGCACCGCAAGAGCGCCGAGGTGGGCCTGCGCTTCCTGCCCACCATCCAGCTGCAGCTCGACTACATGGCGCCGGCGCCGCTGGGCGCCTGGGTCGAGGGCGAGGCCGAGGTACTGAAGGTCACGCGCAGCCTGGTCTTCGTGCAGGGCCTGGCGCGGGCCGACGGCGTGCCGGCGGTGCGCTGCAGCGGGCTGTTCAAGATCGGCCGCAAGTTCGGCGACGACGCGGCGCCGCGCTGAGCCGAGGCGGGCCGCGGCGGGCGGGCGGCTCAGCCGTGCAGCCAGCGCCAGGCCATCAACGCGCCGATCAGCAGCGGCTGGTGCAGCATGTAGAAGGTGAGGCTCCAGCGCCCCAGCCCCGCCAGCGGCGCCGCCACCCGCGGCAGCGGCCCGGCCAGCACCGAGCGCCGGTGTGCCAGCAGCCACTGCCCCGCTGCCAGGCCCCACAGCATCACGCCCAGCCAGGGCAGCACCGGCACGTAGTCCTCGGTCACCGGCTTGTGCGTGACCAGGCCGACCCAGTCGGTCCAGCGGCTGTCGAAGAAGGGCTGCTGCACCCACTGCGGCAGCGCGATCGCCAGCGCCCCCAGCGGCCACAGCCAGCCGCCCAGCGGCGCCGCCAGTCGGGCCAGGATCAGCATCACGGCCATGCCGTGCAGCACGCCGAAGCTGATCCAGCTGCGCGGGAACATCCACGCCGAACCCAGGCTCACCAGCACCGCGCAGCCGGCGATCTGGCCCCAGCGGCGCCAGAAACGCGCGCCGAACTGCGGGCCGCCGCTGCGGCCGTGCAGCGCCGTGGCCTGCCCGAGCCCGGCGCACAGCAGGAACAGGCTGACGATGCAGACGCGCTGCCGGGTCCAGAACGGATCGGCGTAGAAATTCTGGAACGGGATCAGGACGTGGAAGTCGTTGAGGTCGAAGCTGAAGTGGAAGGCGGCCATCCAGACGATGGCCAGGCCGCGCAAGGCGTCGAGCCGGTCGAAGCGCCCGGACGGGGCGGCAGGTGTCGCGGCCGTGCTCATGCGGTCTTCTCGTAGACGTCGGTGAAGCGCGCGCCGTCCCAGGCATACAGCAAGTAGGCGGCGTGCAGGCAGCGGCTGGCGCCACGCGGCTTGAACAGGCCCACGCACTGGCCGCGCGCCTGGCGCACGCTGCGGTAGGCCACGCCGGCCGAGCCGGCCGCCTGCAGGTGCCGGCCCAGCGCCCGGGCCGCGGCATAGTCCTCGGGGTCGTAGATGTCGGCGGCCACCGCCCCGGCAGGCCGCAGGTCGTGCAGCCGCGCGTCGATGCCCACCCGGTACAGCCGCATCGGCAGGTGCATGGCCGGCTGCGCGGTGGCGGCCAGGAAGCGGCCGTGGTGGTGCCGCGTCTCGGCCACCGCCGTCGCGCGCTCGCGGGCGGCGTAGAACACGCCGTAGCGGCCGTCGGAGAAGCGGCTGCCCAGCAGGTTCACGTGCGTGAACGCGGCCATGATCGGCCCGCTGCCCGGGCCGAACACCCGCTCGGCGCGCGGTACGCGCTCGATCTCGCCGACTTCGTCGCGCATGCGCTCGTTGGTCATCGCCTCGAGCGCGTACAGGGCCTCGAAGTCGGCTTCGTCGGCCACGCGGTCGAACAAGGTCACGGCCGGGTAGCGCGTGGGCACGATGCGGCAGGCCTGGGCCCAGCGCACGCGGCGCAGTGCGACCGCGGCATCGGGCGCCGAGCCTGCCGTGCCGGGCGCGCTCAAGACCAGCCGCCGCCGCGCACGCCGTCGAGGTAGCGACGCACGAGATGGAGGTCGGCGACGTTGCCGGCCAGCATACGGTCGAGCGCACTGCGGCCGCCGAAGGGCGGGGCGCTGTTGGGCTGGCGCACCCAGGCGTCGGCCGCGGCGGCCTCGGGCAGCAGGATCTGCAGGCTCTTCCAGATGCCGAGCAGGTTGGACAGGCGCTCGAGCGTGTCGCGCGACAGTGCCGCCTTCTCGGGCTGCTTGCGCCAGGCGAAGAAGGTCGCGCGCGGCGGCTGGCCGAGCAGGCAACGCGGCTCGTCGACCGTCAGTCCCCAGGCCTCGGCCATGCGCGCGAAAGCGCGCACTCCGGCAGCCGCCATCTGTTCGACCGTGG
>JAGWLO010000003.1 GCA_028872015.1 Burkholderiales bacterium
CCGCGGCGCGGCGGCGCGATGCGCCCGGCGCCTGAAGGTCAGGTCGTCGCGGCCGGCGCCGGCGGGAGGGCGGGCATCGTCGCCGAGGCGAGGCGTCGCCAAGCACGAACGAGGCCAGCGCCCGAAGCACCCGGACCGGGGTCGCGCCGCCGGGGTCGGGGTCGGTTGCCGGCCCCGGAGTCGGCCGCGCAGCACGCCGGCGCCGGCAGGGTCGGTGTGCGCCGCGATGTTCACGTCGAACAGAAGGCCGGCAGGCAGGCCGCCGCCCTCGTCCGCGCCGGCGCGCCCGGCGCCGTCCGCCTCGGACCGATGGCGGGTGGCTCGACCCGCCGCAGCAGCGGTTTGCGGATCGGGTTCGGATTGTCGATATGCTTTACATTGCAGACATCTACCGCAATTTACGGAAACCTAAGCTCTTGGTGCCACTGACCTTTCGCGATCCGGCGTCGATCTTGCTTGAGCCGCCGCGCAGCAGCTGCACCGAGTTGCTCGCCTTCAACTCTAGGGAGAGCCCTTCATGAAAGCTTCCAAGCGCGCAATTGCCGTCGCGGTCATTCTGGCCGCAGGTTCGGCCCTGGCGGGTCCGGTCGTCAGCCCATCCACCGATGCCGCGGCCATGGCCGCCGCACTGGCCGGTACGGGCGTCAGCATCAGCAATGCCCTGTTCCAGACGGACGGCGCCGAGGCCGGCTACTTCGGCAGCGGCGCCAGTACGGTGGGCTTCGATCAGGGCTTGGTGTTGAGCACCGGCAAGTTGAGCTGCATCCCGGGACCCAACACGCAGACCGGCTGCACGGGACCCGGAACCTACTCCAGCCTGCGATTCGACTTCACGACCGATACCGGCAGCTTGTTCTTCAAATACGTCTTCGCTTCCGAGGAATACAACGAGTTCGTCGATTCACAATTCAACGACGCCTTCTTCCTGCTGCTCGACGGCGTCAACATCGCGCTGCTGCCCAATGGCGACTCGGTCACCATCAACAACGTCAACTGCGGCATGAACTCGATGTACTACCGCAACAACTCGGGCCCCTCGACGACCGCCTGCCCCAATCTGAACCTCGACATCCAGTTCGATGGCCTCACGACT
The DNA here is from genome assembly GCA_028872015.1 of Burkholderiales bacterium. GTDB lineage: Bacteria > Pseudomonadota > Gammaproteobacteria > Burkholderiales > Burkholderiaceae_C > Rubrivivax. The sequence continues at coordinate 1,094 of JAGWLO010000003.1, forward strand.
GTACTCACCGCCTCGGCCGTGGTCGGCGCAGGGATGCACAGTTTCGAATTCAAGGTCAGCGACGTCGGCGACAGCGCATTGGACTCGGCGGTGTTCCTGCAGGCCGGTTCCTTCTCCGGTATCGATCCGGGCGGCAATGTGCCGGAGCCGGCCTCGCTCGCGCTGGTGGGCCTGGCATTGGCCGGCCTGGCCGCGGCGCGGCGCCGGGTCGGCTGAGCTTCATCGAACCGTCGGCGCGCGAACGACCGCGAGCGCTGGCCCGGGAGGTCGCGCTGGAGGTCGCGCTGATGGTCGCGCTGGAGGTCGCGCTGATGGTCGCGGCGCCGGCCCCGGCGCGCCGCGGCACTGCGCGGCGCGTGCCCCGGCTCAGGAGATTTCGAGGCGCCGCTGCTCCCAGCGCAGCATCGCCCAGGCCCCGCCGGCGATGCCCGCCAGCGCCAGGCAGGATCCGGCCGAAAGCATCGCCACGCCGCTCAGGCCCTGGCCGATCGAGCAGCCCATCGCGGTGACGCCGCCGGCGCCCATGAGCGCGCCGCCGACGAGATGGCGGCCGACATCGGCCGCATCGCGGAACGATTCGACGCGGAACTCGCGCCGCCACAGCGCCGCCGCGGCGCTGCCGAGCAGGACGCCCAGCACCACCGTGACGCCGAAGGTGACGCGGTTGTCGCGGTCGGACCACAGCGTCAGCAGGTCCAGGCTGTAGGCCAGCGGGGCGGCGAAGCTCAAGGCCTCGGGCCGGTGCGAGTAGGTGCCGAGCCAGGCCGGCTCGAGCGTGTTCGGGTCCTCGGCGAGGTAGCCGAGATGGCCGGTGACGTACCAGGCCACCGGCACGAGCAGGCCGATGCCGATGCCGCCGATCCAGTGCGCCGCGTCGAGATCGGCGCGGCGCCGCCACAGCGCCAGTGCCAGCAGCGCGAGCGCGAGCGCGAGCAGCGCCCAGCGCAGCGCCGCGGCCGGCGCGCCGGTCCAGCCGCCGAGGATGCTGCCCAGGTCCTGCGCATGGCCGAGGTCGACGCCCCAGCGGTCGAGCCAGGCGACGCGGCCGACGGCGATGATGCCGCGCAGCGTCATCTCCGACGCCACCGCGGCGACGAGCAGCGTCACCAGCGCCTTCAGGTTGCCGCCGCCCAGGCGCACGAGGTTGCGCTGCGGGCAGCCCGAGGCCAGCACCATGCCGCAGCCGAAGACGCCGCCGCCGACGAGGTACGACAACCACAGGAAGCGCGCACTCCAGGGCAGCGTGCGCGCGCCGTCGAGCCAGCCCAGGGCGACCAGCGCCAGGCTGCCGCAGGCGGCGACGGCCAGCGCCAGGCCCCACATCAGCAGCCGGCCGGTGCCGCCGAACGCGACCCAGTCGGCGATCGCGCCCATGGTGCAGAAGCGCGTCGACTGCGCGAGCGCACCGAGGGCGATGCCGATCAGCAAGCCCCCCCAGACGACCGTCGCTGCCGCCGCCGGCCAGGCCCCCGTCAAGCGCCGCGCTCCACCGGCAGGCCCAGCGCATGCCAGCGCAGCATGCCGCCGGCGAGGTTCGCGGTGGCGCCGAAGCCGGCCTGGTTGAGCATCACCACCGCCTGCGCCGAGCGCGTGCCCGAGCGGCACACGGCCACCAGCGGCCGCGCGCGGTCGAGCTCGCCCAGGCGCTGCGTCAGCTGCGCCAGCGGCAGCGAGACGGCGCCGCGCAGATGGCCCTCGGCGTCGCCGTATTCGCTCGCCTCGCGCACGTCGACGATCTGCAGCGGCGCCGCGCACTCGGCCAGCGCGTGGGGCTCGATCTCCCAGATGCCGCCGAAGGTGTAGTTCAGCGCCGCCCATTGCGGCTCGGGCGGCAGCGCCGCGTCGTCGCGCGGGCGCCCGCATTCGAGGTTGGCCGGCACCGCGATGTCCATGCGCTTGGGGTGGGGCAGGCCGAGGTTGTTCATGTAGCCGGCGAAATCGCTCTCGTTGGCATCGCCGCCCAGGCGCGGGTTGTAGCGCAGCTCCTCGGCCACGCTCGTCACCGTCAGGCCGCGGTAGTCGTGGCCGGGGTAGAGCAGGCAATCCGGCGGCAGGCTCAGGATCTGCTCGCGCACCGAGCGGAACAGGCGCTGCGGGCTGCCCTGCTGGAAATCGGTGCGGCCGCAGCCGCGGATCAGCAGGCTGTCGCCGGTGAAGGCCAGCGAGCGGTCGTCGAGGACGTAGCTCATGCAGCCGTCGGTATGCCCCGGCGTGGCGCGCGCCTCGAGGTGGCGGGCGCCGAATTCGATGCGGTCGCCGGCATCGAGCAGGCGGTCGGCACCCTGCGCGCCGCCGGCGCGCGCGAGCAGGATGCGGCTGCCGCAGCGCTGCTGCAGCAGCCAGGCGCCGGTGACATGGTCGGCATGGACATGGGTCTCGAGCGTCGCCACGAGGCGCAGGCCGAGCTCGTGCACGAGCGCCGCGTCGCGCCGCGCATGCTCGAACACGGGGTCGATGAGCAGCGCCTCGCCGCCGTCGCCGAGCAGGTAGCTGTAGGTCGAGGTCTGGGGGTCGAAGAGCTGGCGTAGGACGAACATGGCTTCAGCGCTGCGCCGCCGGCACGAGGCGGTCGGCGGCCTCGAGCTCGGCGCCGCCGTCGAGCTCGATCGCGACCTGGGTGCAGACGGCGCGGCACAGCATCGCCACGCGCTCGCTCTGCAGCCGGTAGTAGATCTGGGTGCCGTCGCGGCGCTTGGCGAGCACGCCGGCGCGGTACAGCGTCGAGAGATGCTGCGACATGTTCGGCTGCGTCGTGTCGATCTGCGCCAGCAGCTCGGAGACGTTGCGCTCCTGGTTGCACACGGCGCTGATGATCTTCAGCCGCACCGGCGTCGCGAGCACGGCGAAGAGCTCGGCCGCGGTCTCGAAGACGCGGTCGCCCATCGTCTGCGCATCGTCTTCGATGGGGCCGGCGTCCATGGCTGATTCTCTCACTCGCTCTGCATCAGCAGATAGGTGTTGTACGCGTTCATCCGGTTCGCGACCCCGAACAGCGGCACGTCGCGGTAGCGCGACCAGTCGGCCTTCGCGTAGGCCTCGTCGAAGGAATCCAGGTTGCGCGCCGCCGCGCCCATCGTGCGGCGCAGGTATTCGAGGTAGCCGCGCGTGAAGTTCAGGTCGGCGATGGGGTCGGTCGAGACGGCGCCATGGCCGGGTATCGCGATGCGCGGCCGGTACTCGATCATGCGATCGAGCGAGGCGATCCAGCGCCGGCTGTCGGCCTGGCCGACATAGGGGATGCGGCCGCGGAAGAACAGGTCGCCCGAGAACATCACGCCGAGCTTGGGGATAACGACGACCATGTCCTCGGGCGTGTGCGCCGGCCCGACATGGCGCAGCACGATGTCGTAGCTGCCGAGCTGCAGATGGGTCACGGGCTCGGTGAGCCAGCGGTCGGCGGGGACGAGGTGCGTGTTCGCGTCGATCCACGGCGCGAGGTCCTTGCGGCTCGCCTCCAGGCGCTGGCGCGCGGTGTCGGACTCGAGGTATGCGCGGCCCTCGGCATGGGCGACGATGGTCGCGCCCGCCGCCTTGAACACCTGCAGGCCGTAGACATGGTCGGCGTGGTAATGGGTCACGACGACCACGCGCAGCGGCTGGTCGGTGACGCGCCGGATCTCGGCCAGCAGTTCGCGCGCCAGCACCGGCGAGCCGAGCGCGTCGACGACGAGCACGCCGCCGTCGGTGACGACGAAGCCGGCGTTGGAGATGAAGTTGCGGTTCGCCTTCGAGCCCAGCGCCGTCTCGCCCTGGACGAACCAGACATGATCGGCGACGGGCTGGGCATGCAGCGGCGCGGCGCGCGCCGCGGCGCCGAACGCCGCGAGTGCGAGCGCGAGCAGGCAGCGAGCGAGGCGGCGGCGCATGGCGTCTTCAGCGCGTGAACGCGGCGCTCGGCGCCTCGTCGCGCGCCATCGGCTGCGGCAGCGGGCCCACCGGATGCTGGTCGAGCAGGCGGTCGGTGAGCGCGCCGCCGGCCCACATGCCGCACAGCGCGAGGTAGGAGGTGAGCGCGAAGATCGAGGTGCCGCTGAGCCCGGCGCCGACCGCGCAGCCGCCCGCGAGCATGCCGCCGAAGCCCATGCACAGGGCGCCGGCGATGTAGCGCCGCATGCTCGCGCCGCCCTGGAAGCCGACGAGCTCGAGCTCGCCGTAGATCGCCGCGGCCGCGAAGGCGCCGATGAAGACGCCGGGCACGAGTCCGAGGTCGAAGGTGGGCGGCTTGTCGCCGGCGAACAGGACCCGCGTCAGCACCTCGGCCGAGGGCCCGGTGAAGCTCAGCGACTGCACCGGATGGGGGTCGAACGAGACATGCACGATGGCCGCGGTGGCCCACCAGGCGGCCGCGATCGTGAGACCGACGCCGACCGCGCCGGCCCAGCCCCAGACCTGCACCGACTGGCGCCGCGCCCAGACCACCGCCGCGACCAGCCACAGCGCGCCCCAGGCCAGCCCCGCCGCGGGGCCGAGCCCGCTGCGCGCGAGGATGTCGCGCGCGGTGCCGCCGTCGATCGTCCACCAGGCCGAGATGCCCTCGCGCAGCGGCGCCAGGATGCCGGTCATCGCCGCCTGCGCGGAAACCGCGAACACCAGGCCCGAGATCAGCGAGCGCAGGTTGCCCTGCGCGGCCAGCACCAGCAGGCGGCTCGAGCAGCCGCGCGCCAGGATCATCCCGGCGCCGAACAGCAGCCCGCCGACGATCGCCCCCGAGAGGCTGCCGCGCACGGCGATGAGGCGCGAATCGTGGGGGTCGAGCGCGCCGGTCCAGGCCAGCAGCTGCGTCAGCAGCGTCGCCGTGGCGAACGCGAACAGCCATACGGTCAGCTTGCCGCCCGGGTGGTTGCGCGCGAACTCGACCACCGCCGAGCGCAGGCAGAAGCGCGAGCGCTGCGCCATGAAGCCGAAGCCGGCGCCGACGACGAGGCCGATGAGCGCGAGCGTGCGGCCCTCGCCCAGGTAGTCGGTCAGCGCCTCGATGCCCATCGCGTCCTCGCCGCTCCGCCGCCCCGCTGGCGTCAGGGCTTGATGTAGGCGTAGCCCTGGTGCTGGAGCTGGGCCAGGCGCACGACGCCCGAGGGCGTGAAATCGGCCTCCTGGATGAACTGGTCCTCCTTCAGGCCGCGGTTCTTCAGCGTCAGCTCGCAGACCTCGAACCGCACGCCGCGGCTCTTCAGCGCCGACACCGGGCCGGCGTAGAGGCTGCCGTTGCGGTCCTTGGCGCCCTCCATCAGGAAGTCGACGCCTTCGGCATGGGCGACGACGATGATCTGCGCCTTCGGATCGACGTCGAGATGGTTGCGGATGTTGCGCAACGCCTTGAGCGCCTGCTGCTCGGCGTTGTCGATGTGGTAGACGACGGTGTCGGCACCCTGGGCCGCGGCGACTCCGCAGGCGAGCATCAGCGTCAATGTCAGCGGCAACAGCGAAATCCAGCGGCGGATGGCGTTCATCGAGGACTCCTCGTTCAGGTGGACATCAGACCCGGGTTGCCGGCGACGCCGACGAGCCGGGGGGTGTTGATGCGGCGCGTCGCGACATGTCCGCCCGGCTGCGCGTGCAGCCAGGACTCGACGACGTCCCACACCGGCTTGACGCCCGGCGCATGCGCCGCGGCCTCGGCCACCGGCGCCCAGCCGGCGACCTTGTAGAGGCGGTCCGCATCGATCGGCTTGCCGCCCAGCGTCATCGCGTCGATGCGCCGCCCCATCGGCTCGCCCGGACGGCAGGTGTAGGCGAGGCCGCCGACACGCACCATGTCGCCGCCCTGCTGGTAATACGGATCGGGGTTGAAGAGGTTGTCGGCGACATCCTCGAGCACGAACTTGATCTGCGCCCCGCTCATCTCGGTGACCGTGGCGTAGGGGTAGGTGATGGCGAGCTGGTCCATCATCAGCTCGCGCGTGATCGGCTCGCCCGGCAGCAGCGTCGTGCCCCAGCGGAAGCCGGGCGAGAACGCGATCTCGGCGCCCTGCACGTCCATCAGCGCGTCGCACACCAGCTGGTCCCAGCTGCCGTTGAAATTGCCGCGCCGGTACAGCAGGCCGTCGGTGACGGCGAGCGTCTCGGCCAGCCGGCCCGCATAGGGCGCGCGCACGCGCTCGATCAGCGCCGCCATCGCCGGGTCGGCCGGCAGCTGGTCGGCGAACACGGGCAGCAGGCGGTAGCGGTAGTCCTGCACCTTGCCGCCGCGCACGTCGAAATCCATCACGCCGAGGAACTTGCCGTTGCTGCCGGCATTCGTCACCAGCGTCTTGCCGCCGGCGTTGGAAACCGGCACCGCCACCGGCACGCCGTCGTGCGTGTGGCCGCCGAAGATCGCATCGACGCCGCGCACGCGGCCGGCCATCTTGAGATCGACGTCCATGCCGTTGTGCGAGAGCACGACGACGACCTGGGCGCCCTCGGCGCGCGCGGCGTCGACGGCCTTTTGCAGATTGTCGTCCTGGATGCCGAAGGTCCAGTCGGCGACGAAGTAGCGCGGGTTCGCGATCGGCGTGTAGGGGAAGGCCTGGCCGACGATCGCCACCCGCGTGTCGCCGACGCGCTTGATGACATAGGGCTTGAACACCGGGTCGCCGAAATCGGCCGTCTTCACGTTCTGCGCCACGAAGTCGATGTGGCCGGCGAACTCCTTGTCGACGACGGCCTTCACGCGCTCCATGCCGTAGGTGAATTCCCAATGCCCGGTCATGACGTCGACGCCGAGCAGCTTGGCCGCCTCGACCATGTCCTGGCCCTGCGTCCACAGCGAGGTGGCCGAGCCCTGCCAGGTGTCGCCGCCGTCGAGCAGCAGCGCGCCCGGTCGGCTGGCGCGCAGCTGCTTGACGAGCGTGGCCAGATGCGCGAAGCCGCCGACGCGGCCGTAGCGGCGCGAGGCCCGCTCGAAATCGATGCAGGTCAGCGCATGCGCCATCGCGCTGCCGGGCTCGATGCCGGCGGCCTTGAGCAGCGCCTCGCCGACGAGGTGCGGCCAATGGCCCTGCATGGTGCCGATGCCGATGTTGACGCTGGGCTCGCGGAAGCGGATCGGCAGCAGCTGCGCATGGCAGTCGGTCATGTGCAGCAGCGAGCAGTTGCCGAAGCTCGGCATCTCGTACAGCCCCCGCTGCGCCGTCGCGGCATCGGCCTCGGACCAGCGGCCGAGGTTGAGGCCGGCCGCCGCCGCCGCCCCCAGCACCTGGAGGAATTCGCGCTTGGACAGCGACATGGCTAGCGGTTCACCGGCGATTGGGGATCGAGCAGCAGCGCCATCACATCGGCCAGCTGGCGGTCGTCGAGCAGGTGATGGGCACCGAAGCGCGGCATGCCCGAGCAGGCGTTGTAGGCCTTGGCGTTGTAGAGCTTGGCCCAGGTGTACTCGATGACGGCCTTGGCGGTCGGGCTCGCGAGGTCGGTGACGCCGCGCAGCCTGCCGTAGCCGTAGAGGCTGGGGCCCAGCGTGCCGTAGGAGATCTCCTGCGGCGCGAGCTGGTGGCAGTTGTAGCAGTTGGCGCCGTTGGCGCTGGGCGCGGCCGACTTGTCGGTCCAGGTCATGCCGCGGCCGTTCTGCGCCAGCTTTTCGCCCACGCGCCAGTCGCCGATGTAGCGCCCGTCGGCAGGCGGACGCACGGTGGCCGCCGCCTCCTGCTGCAGCCGCGCCGCGAGCGCGGCCGGCAGCGGCGCGCCCATCGCCTTGCTGCAGGCGGCGTCGGAATCGTCCTGCACGAGGCGGTCGACGGTGGCGATGCCGCGGTCGTGGAAGCTGGCCTTCATCATCGCCGCGAGTTCGGCATCGTGATCGGTGGCCGGCGCCGCGGCCGGCGCGGCGCAGCCGACGAGCGCCGCCGCGGCGGCAACGGCGGCAACGGCTGCAGCGGTGCCGACGCGGGTGAGGTGGCGGGTCATCATGTCGTCCTCCTTCAGCGCTTGAGCGCGGGCGCGGTCGAGACGGCGCCCTTGGCGTTCACGCCCATATAGACCTCGAGGGCGATCGTTACCGGCGATGCATAGCCGGGGTACGGGAAACGCTGCTGGCGGAAGCAGTCGTTGAGCCGGCGCTGCATGCCCCAGAGCTCGCCGTTGCTGACGCGGTAGGCGGGCCAGGCGGCGAAGCCGACGCCGTCGCCCGGGTTCGAGCGCAGGTCGGGCAGGTCCTGCAGCCGGATGCGCTTGGCGGGCTGGCCGTGGCAGGTATCGCAGGAGAAATCGTAGGGACCGGCGCGGTAGTAGAAGGCGCGCTTGCCGAGCTCGTACAGGTGGCGCTCCTCGGCACGGCCCTGGGGCACGTCGACCTTCATGCCGCGCGACTGGGCCGAGATCCAGGCCACCAGCGCTTCGATGGTGGACTGCTCGCCCTTGCCGAACGGCGTCGCCGCGATCGCCGCGGCGTCGAAGCCCTGGATGCGCTCCATGCAGGTCAACAGCCGCGATTCGAGATCCTGCACGCGTCCCGTGTCGGCGAACCAGCGCGGCAGCGTGACGAAGGCGCCCTTGACGACGCCCGGCCCGAGGCCGAGGTCGCAGCTCTGCAGCGAGGCATGCTTGGGGCCGCGCGGCGTCTTCCACAGCTCCGCGCCCTTGTCCTCGAACAGCTCGGCCGGGTTGTCGTCGGCGAGCATCGCGCGGTATTCGGCGATGCTGTCGGCGACCGACTTGGGCTGCGCGCCGGCGCTGCCGGCGGCTCCGAATGCGACCCAGGCCGCGACGAGCGCGGCCACCATCGTTCTGTGCATGCTGTCTCCTGTGCTGTGGCGCCGTCGCGCGCGACGCTCTCAGCTCACCGTCGCTTCGTCGCTGCGCTTGTCACCGTGGTTGTCGAGCCACGATATCGTGATCTTGTCGCCCGCCTTCGCGCCGCGGACATTGAACTGCAGGAACGGGTTCTTCGAGATCGAAGGCCCCCATTGCGCCGTCATCACGGTCTTGCCGTTGAGCTGGGCCGTGACCTCCTGGATGTACCAGGCCGGTATCACCTTGCCGTTGCTGTCCTTGCGCTGGCCGGTCTCCATCTCGTGCGCCATGAGGACGCGGACGATCGCCTTGCCGTTGCTCGATTGGGCGCGGATGCGCATCGGGTCTGCCATGGTCTGCTCCTGGTTCCTGTTCAGCCGCCGCAGCCGCCGAGGGTGACTTTGACTTCCTTGGCCGCGTAATGGACCTTGCCGTCGCCGGTCAGCGCCACCGCGTAGACGTTGGACGACTGGCCCATCTTGACGCGCGTCGTGATCTGCGGCTCGACGGCGTCGGAGATGTCGAACATCGCCGACAGCGTCGCCGGGTTCTTCTCGACCAGCAGCAGCAGGCGCTTGACGCCGGGCAGCGTCGATGCGGCGCCGACCTGCACGACGGCGCCGTTCTCGGCGATGTCGGGGCCGGTGATGGTCACGTCCTTGCTCTCGGTCGGCGCGGCGGCGCCGAGCGCCTTCATCACGTCGGCCATCGACTTGGCGTTGAAGGCGGCCGCGTTGTAGCCCGGCGCATCGGCGGCCAGGGCCGGGCCGGACAGGCCGGGCAACAGCCCCAGCGCGGCCAGCATGCCGGCCACCTGGGTCGAACGGGTGAGCATCTCTCTGCGTTGAATCATCGGGGTCTCCTGGTGGTCGGCGGATGCGGGGGGCTGGGCGGGCGACTCAGGGCGCGGCGCCCTGCGCCAGCCATTGTGCGATCGTCTGCAATTCTGTCTCAGGCAGCGTCTGCGGCGGCATCGGGATATCGCCCCAGACACCGCTGCCGCCGGAGCGGATCTTGCCGGCGAGGTAGCGCACCAGATCGGCCTGATCGCGATGCCGCGCGGCGATCTCGACGAAGGGCGGGCCGACGACATGGCTGACGCGGTCGTGGCAGCTCGTGCAGCCCTGCGACCGGGCCAGCGCGAGCGCGGCGGCGCCGGGTGTCGCCACGGCCAGGGTGGCATGGCTGGCCGCCTCGGCCAGCGCACGCGTCTGGGCCAGCGTGGCCGGCGGCGGCTTGGACGTGTCGGCCCCGCGCTGCGCGCCGAAGCTCCGGTTCTGCTGCGACAGGTTGCCATGCGCATTGCGCGCGAAGTCGGGCAGCGCCGAGATGATCTTCGGCTCGCCGTCGCAGTTGCGCATGCAGGCCACCGCTTGCACGTCGGGATGGCCGCCGTTGCCCATGCCCTTGCCGGGCCACAGGCCATGGTCGGTCGTCATGCCGTTGCGGTTGGGCATGCGCACCGCGCCGATGTTGGCGTTGGACAGCGTGTAGTTGTCGGGGACGATGCCGCCCAGGTTGAGCAGATAGGCCAGCACCGCGTACACCTGGTCGGGCGTGAGGGACTTGGGCGCGTTCCACGGCATCGCGCGCCGGATGTAGTCCCACAGCGTCGAGACCGTCGCCACCTTCATCAGCGTCGTGCGGTCCGGGAAGCCGGGGTCGAGCAGGCGCGCCACATGGCCGGTCTTGAGATCGGCGGCCGTCGTGCCGCCGACCAGCGGCGAGAAGACCTGGTTGCTCTCGCCGAACACGCCATGGCAGCTCGAGCATCGGGCTTCCCACAGGTCCTGGCCCTGCGCCACCGATCCCGAACCCGGCGGCAGGCCCTGGAAATCGGGCCGCACGTCGATGTTCCAGGCCGCCACCTCGGCCGGCGTCGCGCTGCGGCCTATGCCCGGATAGGGCGTCCCGGCCGCCGCGGCGACCTGCACCGCGGTGCAGGCCAGCAGGGCCAGCGCCGCACGTTCAAGCCAGCTCGACATTCTTCACCTCGCCGCTCTCCTGCACGAGCCAGGTCTGGATCGCGTTGTTGTGATAGATCGAGCGCGAGCCGCGCACCGCACGCAGCTGGCGCAGGCTGGGCTGGACATAGCCGGTCTCGTCGATGGCGCGGCTCTGCACCAGCGCCGGCTTGCCGTCCCAGACCCAGTCGAGGTTGAAGCGGGTCAGGCATTTGGAGAGCACCGGCGTCTGCAGCGTCGCGGTGTGCCAGTTGCGGCCGCCGTCGACCGAGACATCGACCCGCGTCACCTTGCCGCGCCCCGACCAGGCCAGGCCGCTGATGTTGTAGTAGCCGCGCTCGAGCAGCACCTGCCCGCCCGAGGGCGTCGTGACGACGCTCTTGCATTCCTGCGTGCTCGTGTACTGGCGATGCTGGCCGTCGGGCATGAGGTCGATGTAGTGCACGGCCTCGTCCTTCGTCGCCCAGGGCTGGTCGCCGACCTTGATGCGGCGCAGGTACTTGACCGAGCTCACGCCCTGCACGCCCGGGACGACGAGGCGCAGCGGATAGCCGTTCTCGGGCCTGAGCATCTCGCCGTTCTGGCCGTAGACGACCAGCACCTCGCCGCTCTCGACGAGTTCCATCGGGATCGTGCGCGTCATCGACGAGCCGTCGGCGCCTTCGGCGAGGACGTAGCGCCCGCGCTTGAAATCGGCCCCCGCCATCTCCAGCAGCGTGCGCAGCGGCACGCCGGTGAACTCGCTGCAGCTGAGCATGCCATGCGTGTACTGGCAGGTCGGCACCGCGACGTTGCCCCATTCCATGCCGCTGTTGGCGCCGCATTCGATGAAATGGAAGCGGCTCACCGAGGGCAGCCGCATCAGGTCGTCCATCGTGTAGACCATGGGCTGGCGCAGCATCTTCGCGTCCGAGCCGTTGATCATCAGGCGGTGGTGCGCGGGGTCGATGTCCCACCAGCCCTGGTGGTGGCGCTCGAAATGCAGCCCGCTGGGGGTGACGATGCCGAACAGCGACTGCAGCGGCGCGAACGAGACCGAGGCCTGCGCCGTCTGCGTCAGCCCCGGGCTCTGCCGGCGCTGCACGTTGGACTCGTACCGGGAGGGCCGGCCGTAGCCGTCGGTGACCACCGGCTTGCCCAGGCCGGTGGACCAGGGCGGCAGGTCCAGGATGGCGGGGTCGCCGCCCCCGGCCGGCGCCGGCCGGGCCTGGGCCCGCGCGTCGACCGCAGCGCCGCCTGCGGCCGCAGCGGCCGCCGCGGCGAAGGCGCTGCGGATGAAATCGCGCCGGCCGGACCGCGCCTGCGCGAACACGGTGCGCACGCCGGCGGCGTCGACGAAGTTCTCGGGGGCCTTGAGCAGGCGGCCGGGGCCGGCCGCGGGGGGGCTGTCGGACTGCACGCTGTCTCCTGGAGGGTGGGTGTGCGCGCGGCGGCGGGCGGTTCGGTCGGCTGCAGCGCGGAATCAATGAATCCGGATAGCCGAATATTAGTTTCTACAAATACAAAGGCCTTCGGGGTATACCCGTGCGGCGCCGGGCCGCGGCGGCGCGGCCCTGCTGAGGCATCATCGGCGCCCCATGGTCACCCCGCTCAGCCCCGCCCTGGCCACCCAGCTCGTGCTCTGGGGCGGCCTGGCCATCGGCGCGGTGCTGGGCGCGCTGGCCCAGGCCACGCGCTTCTGCACCATGGGGGCGCTGGCCGACTGGTTCGCCTTCGGCGGCCGGGCGCGGCTGATGATGTGGCTGCTGGCGGTGATGGTGGCGGCCACGGGCTCGCTGGCGCTGGCCGCCTTCGGCTGGCTCGACCCCACCCGCACCCTGCCCTGGGCCAGCCGCCTGCCGTGGCTGTCGTGCCTGGTGGGCGGGGCCATCTTCGGCGCGGGCATGGTGCTGGCCTCGGGCTGCCCGCAGCGCAACCTGGTGCGCGCCGGCGCCGGCAGCCTGAAGGCGGTGGTCACGCTGGTGGTGACGGCGCTGGCCGCGCAGATGACGCTGCGCGGCGTGCTGGGCGCGGCGCGGGTGCGCTGGCTCGACCCCGCAGCACTGCAGCTGGCCACGCCGCAAGACCTGGGCTCGCTGCTGGCCGCGCTCACGGGCGGCCAGGCCGGCGCCCTGCGCTGGGCCCTGCTGGCGCTGCTGCTGGCCACCGGCGCGGTGCTGCTGTGGCGCGCACGCGCCAGTCTGCAGTGGGGCGATTGGCTGGGCGGCGCCGGGGTGGGCCTGCTCGTGACGGCCGGCTGGGCCCTCACCGGCCACCTGGGCTACCTGGCCGAAAACCCCGACACCCTGGAGCCGGCCTGGATGGGCACCTACAGCCACCGCCCCGAGTCGCTCAGCTTCGTGGCCCCGCTGGCGCAGGGGCTGGACCTGCTCACGCTGTGGACCGACAACAACGCCGCGGCCAGCTTCGGCATGCTGGTGGCGCTGGGCGTGCTGCTGGGCAGCGCCGTCTCGGCGCGCTGGCGCGGCGAGTTCCACGTCGAGGCCTACACCGGCGCGGCCGACCTGGTGCGCCACCTGGTGGGCGCGGTGATGATGGGCTTCGGCGGCGTCACCGCGCTGGGCTGCTCGATCGGCCAGGGCATCACCGGCTTGGCGATGCTGTCGGCCGGCTCGGTGCTGGCCGTCGCCGGCATCGTGGCCGGCGCGCTGGGCGCCCTGCAGCTGCAGGCCCGGCAGCTGGAGCGCCAGGCGGCCTGACTGCGCCTGTGCCCGCGCAACCCGGCTCGATCACGGCAGCACCCTCCGGCCAGGTTCGCAGCGTCGATTTCTGCCACGATCGGCGCCGCGGCGGCCCGCAGGGCTGCGCAGCCGATCCACCCCCTTTTGTGAAGGACACCCCATGACCAAGAACGAAAACACGCTCGACCGCGTGCTGCGCATCGGCGCCGGGCTGGCGCTGATCGCGCTGGCCGCCACCCACGTCATCGGCGCCTGGGGCTACCTGGGCATCGCGGCGGTGCTCATCGGCATCGTCGGCGTCTGCCCGCTGTACAGCGTGCTGGGCATCAACCACTGCCCGCTGGACAGGCGCTGACGCCAGGCGCCGCGATAGCATCGCGGCGCGCGGCACACCGGCCGTCTCCACCCGAAGAACACGCACACTTTGGACGCCAGCCTGCTCGGACTCATCCTCGGCGCCATCGTCGGCCTGATCCTCGCCTTCACCGGCGCCGGCGGGGGCATCCTGGCCGTGCCGATGCTGGTGTTCGGCCTGCACCTGACGATGATGGAAGCGGCGCCGGTGGGCCTGATCGCCGTCGGCGCCTCGGCCGCCTTCGGCGCCCTGCTCGGGCTGCGCGCGGGCCAGGTGCGCTACCGCGCGGCGGCCCTCATCGGGGCCGTGGGCATGGCCATCGCGCCGCTGGGCGTGATGCTGGCGCACGTGCTGCCCAACGCGCCGCTGCTGGTGGTGTTCGCCTTCGTGCTCGCCCTCGTGGCCTGGCGCATGTTCCGCCAGACGCTACCGCGGCGCGCGGGCACGGCGGCCCCCGCGGCCGGCGCCGAACGGCCCTGCCGCATGAACCCGGCCGACGGCCGCCTGCACTGGACCGCGCCCTGCGCGCGCGCGCTCGCCGGCACCGGCGCCGTGGCCGGCATCCTGAGCGGGCTGCTCGGCGTGGGTGGCGGCTTCGTCATCGTGCCCGCGCTCACGCACTACACCGAGATCGAGGTGCGCAGCATCCTGGCCACCTCGCTGGCGGTGATCGCGCTGGTGTCGGTGGGCGGCGTCACCGCCGCGGCCGTGCGCGGCACCGTGCACTGGCCGGTGGCCGGCCCCTTCGCGGTGGGCGCCATCGTGGCGCTGGTGCTGGGGCGGCAGGTGGCCGCGCGCCTGGCAGGGCCGCACCTGCAGCGGGCCTTCGCCGTCGTCAGCGGGGCCACCGCGGTGCTGCTGCTGGCGCGCGGCATGGGGTGGCTCGGCCTCTGAGCGACGTCTGAGCACCCGATCGACGGCCTAGCGGCGCCCATCAACCGGGGACGTCGATCAGGGGTCGCCGGCAGGCACTGCGCAGGGCCGCTGCCGCCAGGCTGCTGCAGCGGCGCAGCTCGTCGACGCGGGCGCCCTCCGCGGCGCGCGCAGCCGCACCCTGGCGCATCGACACCTGCACGGTGTCGATGAAGCCCAGCAGCAACGCCGCCAACGCCAGCGCGGTACAGCCGGCCAGCACCCAGGCCCGCCAGCGGACAGCGGCCGTCGAAGGCAAGGCCAGGCGCCAGCCGCCGGCGCCCCGGCCGATGCGGTAGGCGTTCATGGCCGCTTCGCGGGCGGCTCAGCCGGGTCCGGGGCGCCGAACCAGGCATCGCTGGCCTGGCGCTGCCAGGCAGCGATCTGCGCCTGGGCCTCGTGCAGGGCCACGCCGTAGCGCTCCTGGATCTTGCCGGCGAGCTGGTCGCGGCGGCCGGCCACCACCGTCAGGTCGTCGTCGGTGAGCTCGCCCCACTGCGCCTTGGCACGGCCCGTGAGCTGCTTCCACTGGCCCTGAATTCGATCCCAATGCATGGTGTCTCCTGGAGGTTGAGGTGAATCGGCGGGATGGAGAAACGAAGCGATGATCATTCGGTGAGCCAGCCCGCCAGCTCTTCGGCGTGCTTCTGCTCGTCGGCCAGGATGTCCTCGAGCAGGCGGCGCGTGGTGGGGTCGCGCGTGCCCACCAGGCGCACCAGCTGGCCGTAGCTTTCGATGGCCACGCGTTCGGCGCTCAGGTTGCAGGCGATCATGGCCGTGAGTCCGGCCGACGCGTCGTACGGCGCGTGGCTGCGCGCGCTCAGCGTGTCGGGTGCGAAATCGGGTGCGCCGCCCAGCTGCACGATGCGCCGCGCCAGCCGGTCGGCGTGCACCAGCTCTTCGGCCGCGTGCACGGCAAACTCTTCGGCGATGCGGGGCGAGGCCAGCCCGTGCGCGGTGTAGTGGTGGCGCTTGTAGCGCAGCACGCACACCAGCTCGGTGGCCAGCGAGTCGTTCAGCAGCTTCACCAGGCCCTGGCGCCACAGCGCCTCGGCGGCGGCCTCGGCGGGCAGCAGGGCCGCCCGGCGCGCCCGCTCGATGGCCTCGCCGTCCAGCACGGGCGGGCCGTGGTCGGCCAGCGGCAGCTGCTGGACGTTGCCGGGCTCTCGGGGTGGGGACATCGCTGGCTCCTGTTCGGGCGGCGGGCGGATCCCGTCGTCATGCCGACTCTAGGCAGCGGTCACGCGCGCGGCCATCGGTGCCGGGCGGGTGCTGCCGTAGGACAGCGCCCCGCTGCTGCCACGCCGCGCCCGATCGCTTCGGTGCGTTGCCCCACGGTGGCGCCGCCGCCGCATGTGCCCTACCGCACAGACGGTGACAGCCGGCGCTGGCACAACCCGCCAGGCACGGATGCCCCGTGCAGCGACCACCCCGCCATGACGCACGAACCACCTGCCCGGGCGCTGGCCGCCGCGATCGCGGATCGGCGCCGCCCCGCGGAGCCCGACCAAGCCGGCAGCGACTGCAGCGACCGCAGCCACGATTGGGACGGCCTGTTCCGCGCCGTGGTCGCGCGCCTGCGCCACCTGCTGGCCGCGCCGGCCGATGCGGACAGCCTGCGCGGCGGCGCGCCCGAGTGCCTGCTGGCGCTGGAGCAGCTGCACGAGCAACTGGCCGCCGAGCGCGAAGCCAGCCGGCAGGTCGCGCGGGCGCTGACGCAGGCGCGCGCGGCGCTCGAAGCCGCCGGCATCGCGCTCGGCCACAGCCAGGCGCGCGAGCGGCGCGAGCGCCACCGCGCCCTGCACGACACGCTGACCACCTTGCCCAACCGCGAGCAGTTCGACCGCCGCGTGGCCGACGCGCTGCACCCGGCGGAAGGCGGCCCGCCCAGGCTGGCCGTGCTGTACCTCGATCTCGATGGCTTCAAGCCCATCAACGACCGCCACGGCCACGACACCGGCGACGCGCTGCTGCGCATCGTGGCCGCGCGCCTGGCCGGCGCGGTGCGTGCCGGCGACCTGGTGTGCCGCATCGGCGGCGACGAGTTCGCCTGCCTGGTGGCCGAGCCGATGGCGCCCGAGCAGCTGGGCCACCTGGCGCACAAGCTGTTCGACGCCGTGGCCGCGCCGCTGCGGGTGGGCGGGCTCGAGCTGCGCGTGCGCCCCAGCATCGGCATCGCGCGCTACCCCGACGACGGCGACACCGCGGCCACCCTGCTGCGGCATGCCGATGGCGCGATGTACCGCGCCAAGCGGCGCCACCTCGGCTATGCCTTCTTCGACCACCGCAGCGACGCCTGAAGCCGGGAGGCCGGGGCGCCGGGCGGCCGCCTACGGCGTCGGCGGCACCGGCAGCAGCCGGTCGTACTCCTTCTTCACCACCGCATAGCACTCGCAGGTGCGGTACTCCAGGCCCGGCCGGTCGAGCACGGTGATGCGGCCGCGGGCGTAGCGGATCAGGTCCTGCCGCTGCAGCTTCAGCGCCGCGTCGGTGACGCCTTCGCGGCGCACGCCCAGCATGTTGGCGATCAGCTCCTGCGTCATCACCAGCTCGCTGCCGTCCAGCCGGTCCAGGCTCAGCAGCAGCCAGCGGCACAGCTGCTGGTCCAGCGTGTGGTGGCGGTTGCACACCGCCGTCTGCGCCATCTGCGTGATCAGGGCCTGCGTGTAGCGCAAGAGCAAGTGCATCGTCGCGCCGGCCCGGTTGAATTCGTCCTTGATCACCTGGGCCTTCATCCGCCAGCCCTCCCCGGCGCTTTGCACCACGGCGCGGCTGGGCGTGGATTCGCCGCCCATGAACAGCGAGATGCCCACGATGCCTTCGTTGCCCACCACGGCAATCTCGGCCGAGGCGCCGTTCTCCATCACGTACAGCAGCGAGACGATGGCGGTGACCGGGAAGTACACGTGGCTGATCGTGCGACCGGACTCGTACATCACGTGGCCGAGCGGCATGTCCACCCACTCGAGCAGCGGTTGCAGGCGCTGCCAGTCGACGGGCGGCAGGGCGGCCAGCAACTTGTTGCGCTGGGGGTTGACTCGGGTGGGCATGCCGGGGTCCGCAAAGACTAAGCCCTGACGACTATAGGTCGCGCGGCCCGCTCGGACTGTTCGTCAACGAACACGCACCCAGGCGCCGCGCCGGAGCGCTCCGCGGGCGGGGGCGGTGCGACCGGGCGCGCTCAGCTCACGCCATGCGCCGGGTGTAGGCCTGGCCATCGGCGGCGTAGCAGCTGCAGGCCGCGACTTCCAGCCCCGGACGGTCCAGCACCGCCAGTTCGCCGCGGTGGTAGCGGATCAGGCCGCGGCGCTGCAGGTCGCCTGCGGCCACGGTGACGCCGACCCGGCGCACGCCCAGCATCTGCGCCAGCGATTCGTGGGTGACTTGGAAATGATCGGCCGCGGCCCGGTCCTGGCTCATCAGCAGCCAGCGCGCCAGCCGCGGGCCGATCGGGTGGAAGCGGCGGCAGGCCACGGCCAGCGCCAGCTGCTCCAGCCGCACGCCGAGGTAGCGGCCCAGATTGCGCCGCAATGCGGTGCTCAGCGCCAGCTGGCGGCTGAACGCCGGCCTGCCGATCCGCCAGGCCCGACCCGCGATCAGCACCTCGGCCTGCGCGGGCGCGACGCCAGGACCCAGCAGCCAATGCGACCCGAGCATGCCCTCGCAGCCCACCATGCCCACCTCCAGGGCCTGGTGGCCGTCGGCGTGGATCGTCAGCGAGATCGCCCCGGCCAGCGGAAAGTAGGCCTGGCGCAGCGGCCGGCCGCGCTGCGCCAGCAGCTGGCCTTTCTCCAGCGCCGCCGGCTCGCACGCGCCGAGCAGGCGCTGGCGGTCGGCGCGCGGCAGGCTGTCGAGGAGTCGGTTCTGGGTTGGCATGCTGGCGGTGGAGAATGGGCCTGGCGAACGCTGGGAGCAGACCTGGCCGCAGGAAGCGGCTGACTCTGACGGCATGGCCACCCGGCCGGCTGTACGCCAGCGCACGGCGCGGCATGAAACTTTGCACCCGACGCGGCTTCAAATTGGGTGGGTGGAGGTGCACTGCGGTGCAACCGTCCGTTGAGTCCGGCGCCGGGTGCGGCGCTCGGACACGTCAGGCCGGGGCCATGGGCGCTTACCGGCCGCCGATGCAAAATGGGATGGGCATGGGTCTACTTTCTCTCGAACACGGCCGCACGGCCTACCGGGCCGACTTCTTCGTCTATGGCGCGGTGGTCGCCGGGCTGGCCGCGGCTCTGCTCTGGCGCGGCCCGCGAGGCAGCGGCCTGGCCGATCTCGGCTGGATCGTCTCCGGGCTGTGGCTGTGGACGCTGCTCGAATACGGACTCCACCGCTTCGTGCTGCACGGCCCCCAGCCGTTCCGGCGCTGGCATGGCGAGCACCATGCGCGGCCCAGCGCGCTGATCGGGCTGCCCACGCTGTTCAGCGCCTCGCTCTTCGCGGTGCTGGTGTACGCGCCGGCCTGGCTGATAGGCGGCGGCTGGCGTGCCAGCGCGCTGACGCTGGGGGTGCTGCTGGGCTACCTCGGCTACGCCTACATGCACCACGCGGTGCACCACTGGCCGGCGCGCTCGGCCTGGATGCTGGAGCGCAAGCGCTGGCACGCGCACCACCACCACGCCAAGACGGACCCGCAGTGCTTCGGCGTCACCGTCTCGTTCTGGGACTGCGTGTTCGGCAGCGGACCGCGCGCCCGCTGAGCCGGGCCGCGGCGGCGCCGACCGCCGCTCAGCGCGGGGCGATGGCGCCGTCGCCGTCCGACAGAATCACCTCGACCCGACGGTTCGAGCGCCGGCCGTCGGCGCTGCCGTTGCCGGCCACCGGGTAGGCGTCGCCGTAGCCCTGGGTGGTCAGGCGGGCGCCGTCCACGCCCATGCCCATCAATGCTGCGCGCACGGCATCGGCGCGCCGCGCCGACAGCGCCTGGTTCTGCTCGGCACTGCCGGTGCTGTCGGTGAAGCCCTCGATGCGCGCGCGGCGCTGCGGATGCGCGACCAGGAAGCGGCCGAGGCGATCCACGTTGCGCTCGCCGCCGGGCTTGATCTGGGCGCGGCCGGTGTCGAAGAGCAGGTCGCCGATGGTGACGACCATGCCGCGGTCGGTCTTGCGTGCGTTCAGGGCCTGCAACTCGGCCTCGAGCTGGGCGGCGCGGGCCTGCACGTCGCTCGTCTGCTGCTGCGAGGCCGCGGCCGCGCGCTGGGCCTCGTCGGCCTGCTGGCGCGCGTCGCTGGCGCTGCGCTCGGCATTGGCCGCCTGCTGCTGCGAGGCCTGCGCCTCGTCGCGCGAGCGGCGGGCGCTGCGGTTGGCCGCGTCGGCCTCGTCGGTGCGCGCCGCCAGCCGCAGCTGGCTGCGGGCCGCGGTGGCGGTGGCGAGTTCGCGCTCGGCGCCACGGCGCTGGCCGGTCTCCTGCGCGATCGCCACGCGGGTGCGCGCCAGGTAGGCCAGGTGGTCGACCTGCTCGGTGCCGTCGCGCTCGCGCCAGGCATGGTCGGCCTGGCCCAGTGCATCGCCCGCCTGCTTGAGCTCGAGCGGCGCCAGCTCGCTGGTGACGGGGTCGCCCTGGGCGGCGCGGTATTCCTGGTGCGCGGCGTCGAGCGCGCGGTTGCTGTCGGGCACGGTGCTGCAGCCGGCCATGGCGGCCAGCGCAGCGGCGGCCAGCAGGGCTGGCGCCAGACGCGGCAGGCGCATCGGGCGGAAGGGGGCAAGGCGGGGGCGGGTGGGGGTCATGGTGGTCGCTCGCGGAGTCATCGGGTGGATCGGGTCGGTCACGGCAGGGGCGCGGGGCACCGTCATTGCGGCGTCGGCGACTTGCGGCTCATCTCTTCGCCCAGCGCGCGGTTGGCGGCCAGCGCGTCGTCGGCCGCCTTGCGGGCCTTCAGCGCCTCGGTCCTGGCCTCGGCCAGCAGGGCGTCGGCCTGCGCCTCTTCGGCCAGCGCACGGGCGCGTCCGTAGTCCTGGCTCGCCATCGCAGCGTTGGCGCGGTCGAGCTTTTCGCGTGCCAGCCGCATCTCCTGCGGCGCGAGCTGCGGCGCGCCGGCGCCCGAGGCATGGGCCACCGCCGCGGCCGACACCGCCACCGCCGCGGTGGGCGGCGGTGTGCTGGCGCAGGCGGCCACGAAGACCGCCGCCAGGGCCGCTGCGGCCGCGGTCGCCCGGCCGGCAAGGTGCCGGCTGCGCGGCGCGCGCGGTTGTTCGGGCGGGGATTGAAGTCGGGCAAGGCGATGTCGCATGGGGAGTCCTGGGCGTCGGGGCCCGCGACGATCACCGCGCCGGATTGCCGCAGTGCCTGCGAGCCCAGCGGCGAGGGTCGGCGCCAGGGCCACCGCCGGTCCGTGCGCTGGCGCACGCAGGCTGGCAGGCGGCCGGCGGACGCGGTCAAGTCCTACAGCGGCGGCAGGCCGCGGCCGATGCCGGCACGCCCGGTGGCTGCCTAGAGTGAAGGCACCGGCAGCGTGGCCCCTTGCGACGCGGCCTGGCCAGGAGCAGGCGAGATGAAGGCGACGATGAAAGCCACGTTGAAGGCGATGACGAAGGCGGCCCTGGCCGTGGCGCTGCTGTGCGGCGCCGCCGCGCCGGCCCTGGCCCAGCTGAGCGTGAGCATCGGCATCCAGT
Source organism: Burkholderiales bacterium (assembly GCA_028872015.1). Classification (GTDB taxonomy): domain Bacteria; phylum Pseudomonadota; class Gammaproteobacteria; order Burkholderiales; family Burkholderiaceae_C; genus Rubrivivax. The sequence continues at coordinate 22,324 of JAGWLO010000003.1, forward strand.
TGCCGATGCGGCCGCGGCTGCTGCAGGTGCCGGGCTACCCGGTGTATTACGCGCCCCAGGTCGACTCCAACTACTTCTTCTACGGCGGCCAGTACTGGGTCTACGCCGAAGACAGCTGGTACGTGGGCCGCGGCTACAACGGGCCCTGGCGCGGCGTGGCGCCGCAGCAGGTGCCGCTGTCGGTGCTGCGGGTGCCGGTGCGCTACTACCGCGCGCCTCCGAGCTATTTCCAGGGCTGGCGCGGGGATGCGCCGCCGCGCTGGGGCGAGCACTGGGGCCCGCAGTGGGAGCGGCAGCACCGGGGCTGGGACCGCCAGGACGCGCGCCCGCCCCAAGCCGAGCGCGGCCGCGGCGGCCCGCAACCGGACAACCGGGGCAACGGCCCAGGCAACGGCCGCGGCAACAACGGCGGCGACTACCAGGGCAACCACCAGGGCGACAACCCTGGCGGACAGCGCGGCGGCAAGGGCGCGGACAACCCGCGCCCCCATCCCGGCCAGGGCCAGGGCGACCGCCCGGGCCAAGGCCAGGGCCGCGGCGACAGCGGCAACTCGGGCGACCGCCACCGCGACACCGGCGGCCAGGCCGGCCGCGGCGGCTCGCCCGATCACGGCAATTGAACCGGCGCGGCCGCAAAGCCTGCCGCGCGGCCGCCACCCCCGATCCTCAACCCCGCAGTCGAAAGCTCCCCATGCTCGAAACCATCGCCGTCATCCTCCTCGTGCTCTGGCTCGTCGGCATCGTCACGTCCACCACCATGGGCGGCCTGATCCACGTGCTGCTGGTCATCGCCATCATCGTGATCCTGGTGCGCGTCATCCAGGGGCGGCGGCTGTAGCGGGCAGGCTGGCGCGGATGTGCGTACCCTGCCCGGGTGCCGACACCACGCTCAGCTGCCCGCGGGCCGCCTGGACGCGAAAGCGCATGCCCACCAGGCCGTAGGCCGACTGCGCCGGCGCGCCGCTGTCGAAGCCCACGCCGTCGTCGCGCACGGCCACTTCGACGCGCCCGTCCTGCTGGGCGAGGTCGATCCAGACATGGCGCGCCTGCGCATACTTGCTGATGTTGGTGATGGCCTCCTGCACCACGCGGTAGGCGATGAGGTCGCCGCCGGGGTCCAGCGCCACCGGCGCCAGCGTGCAGCACACCTCGATGCCCGCGCGGTCGGCGAACTCGCGTCCCAGGATCTCGAGCGTGGCCACCAGCCCCAGCGTGCCCAGCGCCGAGGGCCGCAGGTCCTCGATGATGCGGCGCTTCAACGCGATGCCGCTGTTGAGCATCAGCACCAGGTGGGCCAGCCGCTCCAGGGCCTCGGGCGCGCCCTCGCCCAGCCTCGCCTTGATGCGCGCGGCGTCGAGCTTGGCCGAGGTGAGCAGCGCACCCAGCTCGTCGTGCAGGTCGCGCGCGAGCCGGCTGCGTTCGTCTTCGCGCGCGGTCTGCAGGTGCAGCGCCAGCTCGGTGAGCTGCGCGGTGCGCTGCGCCACCTCGCGCTCGAGCCCGTCGTGCTCGGCCTGCAGCAGCCGCTGCAGGCCCTGCTGCTGGCGCTTGAGCGCCAGGTTCTGGCGCAGGTACAGGCCCAGCCCGAGCAGCGACAGCAGGCTCAGCGCCACCACGCCGACGCGGCCCAGCGCCAGCGTGCGCGCCAGGTCGTTGCGGGCCTGCGCGACGCTGGCCGATTCCAGCTCCAGCAGCGCGTTGCTGACGGCACGCACCCCGGCCACCGCGCGCAGGTCTTCGGCGCCACCGGCCGCACCGGCGGCGCCGGGCGGGCCGCCCGCGCCGGCCTGCAGCGCGCGCAGCCGCTCGGCCACTTCGGCGTGCAGCGCGGCCAGCGCCGACTGCGCCTCGGGACGGTCGCGGTAGTGCGCGTCGAGCGAGGCCAGCGCCAGGCCGACCTCGGTGCGCGCGCGCAGGGCCGGCCCGGCATCGGGCGCGTCGTGGCGCGCCGCCACCGCATCGAGCAGGCTCCACTGCAGATCTTGCAGGCTCACCGGCACCTGCGCCATCGCGTCCAGGCGGCTCAGGGTGCGTGACGATTGCCAGTGCGCGCCCTCGCTGATCAGCGTCATCAGCAGCACCGCCAGGCAGCCCAGCCCGAAGGCCAGCCAACCGCGCCGCACGATCCCGTCTGCATCCATGGCCCTGCCTTTCGCCGGTGCCGAACCGCGCTGCCCACCGACATGGGATCATGCGCCCGCAATGCCAAAGGTGCCTCCATGATCCGCATCGCCATCGTCGATGACCACGCCGTGGTCCGCAGCGGGCTGCGCCAGTACTTCGCCGAGCAGGCCGATTTCGCGGTCGTGGCCGAGGCCGCCAACGGCCGCGACGCGCTCGACCTGGTGCGCGCCGGCGGCATCGACGTGCTGCTGCTGGACATCTCGATGCCGGGCCACAACGGCGTCGACGCGCTGGCCGCCATCCGCGCCCGCGACCCGGTGCTGCCGGTGCTGGTGCTGAGCGGGTTCCCCGAGGCGCATTTCGCCACCGTGCTGCTGCGCCAGGGCGCCAGCGGCTACCTGAACAAGGATTGCGACCCGCAGGACATCGTGGGCGCGATCCGCACCGTGGCGCGCGGGCGCAAGTACGTCAGCGCCGAGGTCGCCGAGCAGCTGGCCGAGGCCCCGGGCGGCGGCACGCGCCCGCTGCACGAGCTGCTGTCCGAGCGCGAGCTGCAGGTCTTCCTGCGGCTGGCCGCGGGCGAAACCATCGGCCACCTGGCCGAGAGTCTGAGCCTCAGCGTCAAGACCGTCAGCACCTACCGCAGCCGGGTGCTCGACAAGCTGCAGCTCGCCTCCAACAGCGACCTCACCTACTACGCGCTGAAGAACGGGCTCATTCAGTAGACCTCGGCACCGGCATCGCCGCCAGGCTGGCGCAGTAGCTCAGCAGCGCCTCGATGTCGTTGGACTTGTCGAACACGCGCCGGGCCCCGAGGTCGAGGCAGCGCCGGCACAGCTCGGGCGTGGTGTAGTTGCTCAGCACGATCAGGTGGCGCGGCGGCACCTGACGGGCCAGCGCACGCAGCACGCCCAGGCCCGAGCCCGACTTGAGGAAGATGTCCAGGATCACCAGCTCGGCGGCGTTGGCCGGCGCGGCGAGCCAGCGCACGGCATCACCCTCGTCCTCGGCGCTGCCCACCACCCGCACCGGGCCGAGCTCCTCCAGCGTGGCGATCAGCTCGGCGCGGATGACGGCACTGTCTTCGACGAGAAAGGTTCTGAGGGCAGGCATGGGCGGCAGTGCAGCACAGGGCGCCGGGCGGACCGCGCCGGGTCGACGAGCGGATACCGGACCGGCGCGAGTGTGCGGCAGCGCGCCCGGCCGCGCCATCGGCGCGTGCGATGGCGCCGCGTAGGACAGCGCCTACGCAGGCGGCCGTCGCCGTCCGCTTACCGCGGCCGCCCGCGTCGCCCACACTGGGGTGCGACCTTGCCTGCCCGAAAGCAACCCATGCGCCGGCCTCTCACCTGCCTGTTCACCTCCTCCATGCTGGCGCTGCTGGCCCTGCCCGCCTGGCCCGCCACCGGCGCGCCGGCAGCAGCGAAGCCCCGCGAGCACCACGCCACCACGCCCGTGCCGCGCTGCCGCATCGATCGTGCCGCCGCCGGCAGCGGCAGTGCGCCGCCGGGCAGGGCGCAGCAGGTGGTGCCGCACTGCAACGGCAAGCGGCCGGCCCGGACCACCGCGGTCCCGGGGCGCACGCCGCGACCCGCGGCGCCGACGGGTGCGCGCCCGTGAGGCCGGCCCAGGGCGCGCTGGCAGCGTGGTCGGCACCGCCCCCGGCGGCCGAGATCGTGCGGCTGGAGCTGCAGGTCGACCTGACCTACGAAGTCGGCCCGGGCGGCGCCGACTTCATCTTCAACATCCATGCCGCGCATACCGCGCGCCAGGTGGTGGAGGCCGAGCACCTGTACATCAGCCAGCCCCTGGCCTGGACGCTGCACGCCGACCCCGTCAGCGGCAACCGCAGCCTGCGGCTGCACGCGTCGCCCGGGCCGCTGCTGCTGCAGTACGCGGCCACGGTGGACCTGCGCCACCATCGCGCGGCGCCCGACACGCTGCCCGAGGTGCCGATCGCGCTGCTGCCGCCCGACGTGCTGGGCTACCTCTACCCCAGCCGCTATTGCCAGTCGGACCGGCTGCTCAAGCTGGCCACGGGCGCCTTCGGCCGGCTGCCCCAGGGCTATCGCCGCGCGCAGGCGATCTGCGAATGGGTGCAGCAGCGGGTGACCTTCACGCCCAACAGTTCCAACGGCAACACCTCGGCCGTGGACACGCTGATCGAGCAGGTGGGCGTGTGCCGGGACTTCGCGCACCTGATGATCGCGCTGTGCCGCGCCGTCAACATGCCGGCGCGCTTCGCCACCGGCACCGACTACGGCGCCGACCCGCAGCTGGGGCCGCCCGACTTCCATGCCTACGTGGAGGTCTACCTGGGCGCGCACTGGTACATCTTCGACCCCTCGGGCACGGCGATGCCGATGGGCTTCGTGCGCTTCGGCACCGGGCGCGACGCTGCCGACGTGGCCTTCGCCACCATCTTCGGCGCCGTGCGCACGCAGCCGCCGCTGATCCGCACGCTGGCGCTGGCCGACGCGGCGCAGGGCGTGGTGCTGCCGCGGCACGAGCCGCTGGCGCTGTCCACCGACGGCGCACCGGGCTGAGCACGCGGCCCGCCGCCGCCCGCTGCAGGGAGGCGCCGTCCTACAGCGGCCGGGGGCCCCGGCCGATGGGCCGCCGGCCCCCGGCCGCCGACACTGGAACACCGACGGCCTCTGCCGTCGCGAGCCACCTGCCACCACCGGAGTCCGCCATGTCCCTGCGCCTTTCCACCGCCGCCCTCGTCACCACCCTCGTCCTGGCCACGGCCTCGGGCTGCGCCGTCACGCGCGGCCAGCAGGACGTCGGCGCCTATGTCGACGACAGCGCCATCACCACCAACATCAAGACCCGCTTCGCCACCGACGAGGCGGTGGACGCCACCAGCATCCACGTCGAGACGCTCAACGGCACCGTGATGTTGTCGGGATTCGCCAAGAACGCGACCGAGAAGGCGACCGCCGCCAAGCTGGCCTGGAAGGTGGACGGCGTGAAGGCGGTGAAGAACGAGATCGCCGTACGCCCGTGACGGACGTCGACCGACGCTGATCGGCGTCGGTCGGCCTGGCGGGCCCCCGCGGCCAGGCGCCGCCGGGGCCCGGGTAAAGCACCGGTAAAGACCGGCGCGCCCCGGCCCGCACGCCCTGCGGCATCATGCGCGACGGCGCCCGCCCCCCGGCCGGCGCCGTGGCTCGTGGTGGGCCCGGAGAGTGGGCGTGTTCAAGCCGGTACAGCATCTGATCCTCGCCGCCGCGCTCGCGGCGTGCGCCATCCCCTCGTCAGCGGCGGCGGCGGCCGACGATGTCGCCCGCGCGACGCTGGCCAACGGCCTGCGCGTGGTGGTGGTGCGCGACGCCCTGGCGCCGGTGGTCACCACCGAGGTGAGCTACCTGGTGGGCTCGGACGAGGCCCCGCCCGGGTTCCCCGGCACCGCGCACGCGCTGGAGCACATGATGTTCCGCGGCAGCCCGGGCCTGAGCAAGGACCAGCTGGCGGCGATCGCGGCCAACATGGGCGGCAGCTTCAACGCGCAAACCACCCAATCGGTAACGCAGTATTTCTTCAACACGCCGGCGCAGGACCTGGACGTGGCGCTGCGCGTGGAGGCGCTGCGCATGCGCGCGCTGGACGTGGCGGATGCGCAGTGGGCCAAGGAGCGCGGCGCCATCGAGCAGGAAGTGGCGCGTGATCTGTCCAGCCCCGATTTCCGCTTCTACAGCCAGCTCACCGCGCAGATGTACGCCGGCACCCCGTACGAGCACACGCCGCTGGGCACGCGGGCCTCGTTCGACAAGACCACCGCGGCGGCGCTGCGCCAATTCCACCAGCGGTGGTACGCGCCGAACAACGCCATTCTCGTGGTGGCCGGCGACGTCGACCCCGCCGCCACGGTGGCGCAGGTGCGCGCGGTGTTTGGCGACATTCCGCGCCGGCCGTTGCCCGAACGCCCGCGCTTCGAGTTCAAGCCGGTGCGGGCCAGCGCCATCGCGCTGCCCACCGACAGCCCCTACGGCTCGGTCTACCTGGCCTGGCGCATGCCCGGTCTGCGCTCGCCCGACTACGCCGCCGCGCTGGTGCTGGCCGGCGCGCTGGGCTCGCAGCGCGCGGCGCTGTTCGGCATGGGCATGGACGGCACCGCGCTCTACGGTGGCTACTCGCTCGATGCGTTGCCGCAGTCGGGCATCGGCACCGCGGTGGGCATCTTCGCGCGCGGCAGCGACCCGCAGCCGGTGCTGAACCAGATGCGGGCGATCCTGGCCGAAGCGGCCACGCACGGCGTCGCGCCCGAGCTGGTCGAGGCCGCCAAGCGCAAGGCCATCGCCAGCCTCGAATTCCAGAAGAACTCGGTCGAGGGCCTGGCCAACAGCTGGTCGTTCGCGCTCGCGTTCCAGGGCCTGGCCTCGCCCGACGCGATGAAGGCCGCGATCGAGGCCGTGACCCCGGCGGCCGTGGACGCGCTGGCGCGGGCGAGCTTCGACCCCGATCGCGCGGTGACCGCGATCCTGACGCCGCAGAGCTCGGGCCGGCCGGTCAGCTCGAAGGGCTTCGGCGGCACCGAGAGCTTCGGCGCCAGCCCCGACCAGCCGGTGCCGCTGCCCGACTGGGCGGCGCGCGCCTTCGCCCAGCTCGAGGTGCCGCGCTCGTCGCTGGCGCCGGTGTCCTACACGCTGGCCAACGGCCTGCGCCTGGTGGTGCAGCCCGAGTCCATCAGCGACACCGTCAACCTGTACGGCCGCGTGCGCACCAACCAGGACCTGCAGGCCCCGGCCGGCCAGGAAGGCGTGGCCGACGTGCTGGACGGCCTGTTCGCCTACGGCAGCGAAAGCCGCGACCGGCTGGCGCTGCAGCGCGCGCTGGACGACATCAGCGCCCGCGCCAGCGCCGGGGCCAGCTTCTCGCTGGCGGTGCCGGCGAATCACTTCGAGCAGGGCGTGGCGCTGCTGGCCGACAACGAGCTGCACCCGGCGCTGCCCGCAGCGGCCTTCGCCGTGGTGCAGCGCCAGCAGGCGGGCCTGGTGGCCGGGCAGATCGAATCGCCCGACTTCCTGGCCCAGATCGGACTCGCCCAGGCGCTGCTGCCGGCGGGCGACCCGGCGCTGCGCTACGCCACGCCGCAGCAGGTGCAGGGGCTGACGCTGGCGCAGGTGCGGCAGTACTACGGGCAGACCTTCCGCCCCGACATGACCACCATCGTCATCGTGGGCAAGGTCGACCCCGAGGCGGCACGCGCCGTGATCGAGCGCGCCTTCGGCGGCTGGCGCGCCAGCGGCCCGGCGCCCGACGTGGACTACCCCCCGGTGCCGCCCAACGCCCCCGGCTCGCTGCACGTGCCCGATTCGAGCGCGGTGCAGGATTCGGTGCAGATGGCGCAGACCATCGCCGTCACGCGCGACGACCCGGTGCGCTTCGCGCTGAACCTGGGCAACGAGGTGCTGGGCGGGGGCTTCTACGCCTCGCGCCTGTACCGCGACCTGCGCGACCGCACGGGGCTGGTCTACACCGTGTCCACCGGCTTCGACCTGGACAAGCACCGCGGCACCTACACCGTGTCGTTCGGCAGCGACTCGGCCAAGGTGCAGGCGGCCCGCGCGGCCATCGTGCGCGACCTCACGCAGATGCAGCGTGAGCCCGTCTCGGCCGAGGAGCTGCAGCGCGCCAAGAGCATCCTGCTGCGCCAGATCCCGCTGTCGGAGGCCAGCTTCGGCGCCATCGGCGGCCAGCTGCTGACGCTGGCCAGCCAGGGCCGGCCGCTGGACGCGCTGAGCATCGCGGCGCGCCACTACCTGGCGCTGAGCGCGGCCGACGTGCAGCAGGCCTATGCACAAAAGATCCGCCCCGAGGCCTTCGTCACCGCGGTGAAGGGGCCGGCGCCGAAGTAAAGACCGTCATGCCGCGTCATGGGGGGACACCGGGCCGGGCTGGCCCGGCGGGCCCGGCCGGCGTACCCTGTGGCTGCGCCGAGCCCGAGTCGGCCGCTGCTGCGTAGAGGTGCCCGATGAACCCCCACCATGCCCTGCCCACGTTCCGGCTCGACGCCGGCGTGCAGCTGGCGCAGACCGCGCCGTGGACCCTGAACCCGGTCACGCGCGAGTCGCCCGCGCTCAGCGTGATGACCGACCTGACCACCGTCAAGGCCGCCACCATCGCGCCGGCCAGTTCGCTGCACCAGGCCGAGCAGCAGATGATCTACCAGGGCGTGCGCATGTTGTTCGTGGTCACCGACATGCCGGCCATCGCCGGCCTGATCACGGCCACCGACCTGCGCGGCGCCAAGCCGATGCAGGTGGTGCACGAGCGCGGCCTGCGCTATGACGAGCTCACCGTGGCCGACGTGATGACGGGCCTGGACCGGCTCGAGGCCGTGGCCTACGAGCGCCTGCACAGCGCCACCGTGGGCGACGTGGTGGCCACGCTCAAGCGCTTCGGGCACCAGCACGTGCTGGTGGTCGAGGAGCCCGGCGCCGGCACGCCGCGGCGCGTGCGCGGCCTGTACTCGCGCACCCAGATCGAGCGCCAGCTGGGCGAGACGATCGAGATCACGCCCATCGCCAGCAGCTTCTCCGAGATCGAGCAGGCGCTGTCCTGAGCGGGCGGCGGCCTGCCGCCACAATGGCGGGATGACGCGCCACCCCACCCCCGCCCCCCTGTCCCCTGCCCCGCCCCGGGTCGGGCGGCAACCCCCGCCTCTCGCGCGGCGCGGCCGCGCCGCGCTGCTGGCCGGCTTGCTGCTGGCCGCGACCGGGCTCGCACCCCCCCGCACCTGGGCGCAAGCCAGCGCGCCCGCCCCGGGCCTCGTCAGCACCACCGCCGTCGTGCCGCTGGCGCTGCTGGCCAGCCCGCTGCGCACCGAGGCCGACCGCCGCGCCGACGCCGGGCGCAAGCCGCTGGACCTGCTGCGCCTGGCCCAGGTGCGGCCGGGCATGAAGGTGCTGGACGTCGCCGCCGAGGGCGGCTACACGGCGCAGCTGATGGCGCTGGCCGTGGGCCCGCAAGGCCGGGTCTGGGCCCAGAACGCCGAGCCCAGCGCGGCGCTGACCCGGCGGCTGGCCGAGCATCCGCAGGCCAACCTGCAGCCCCTGGTACGGCCCTTCGACGACCCCTGGCCGGCCGACGCCCCGCGGCTCGACCTGGTGACCTTCGTGCTGGCCTACCACGACGTCGTCAACACCCCCACCGACCGCGCACGCATGAACCGCGCGCTCTTCGACGCCCTGCGCCCCGGCGGCCACCTGATCGTGATCGACCACGCCGCCGCCGCCGGCCACGGCCTGCGCGACACCAGGACCCTGCATCGCATCGAAGAGCCGGTGCTGCGCGCCGAGATCGAGGCGGCGGGCTTCCGCCTGGAAGCCGAGGCGATGTCGTGGCGCACCCCCGACGACCCGCACGCGCTGCCGTTCTTCAAGATGAACGGCGCGCCCACCGACCGCTTCGCGCTGCGCTTCGTCAAGCCGCGCTGAACGGCGCGGGCCGGCGCCCGCCGTCCCGCGCACCGGCCCCCTTCGCTTTCGGGTTCATTCGCGGTCGGCGGGCATCGGCAGCGGGCCGGCGGCGTTGGCGCCCGGGCTCGGCGCAACCGGGCGCCACGGCGCCAGGCGCGGCGCGCGGCCGGGGTCGCGCACCAGGTAGCTGTAGAGCACCGGCACCACCACCAGCGTCAGCAGCGTCGAGGTGATGACGCCCCCGATGATGGCGCGGCCCATCGGGGCCTGGATCTCGCCGCCGTCGTTCAGCGCCAGGGCCAGCGGCAGCATGCCGAAGATCATCGCCATCGTGGTCATCGCGATCGGCCGCATCCGCGTCAGGCCGGCCTGCAGCAGGGCCTCGGGCACGCTGGCGCCGGCGCGCCGCGCGCGGTTGGCGAAGTCCACCAGCAGGATCGCGTTCTTCGTCACCAGCCCCATCAGCATCACCAGCCCGATCATGCTGAACACGTTGAGCGTGCTGTGCCAGAACAGCAGCGCCAGCATCACGCCCAGCAGCGCCAGCGGCAGGCTGGCCATGATGGCGATCGGCTGCACGAAGCTGCCGAACTGGCTGGCCAGCACGATGTAGATGAAGATCACCGCCAGCGCCATCGCCGCCAGCAGGCCGTTGAAGGCCTCGGCCTGCTGCTGCATCTGGCCCCCCACGTCGAAGCTGATGCCCGGCGGCAGGTGCGTCGCCGCGATGAGCTTCTGCACGTCGGCGCCCACGTCGCCCGCGCTGCGGCCCTCGACGCCAGCGAACACGGCTTCGCGCCGCTGCAGGTTCTGGCGCCGGATGATGTCGGGGTTGAACACCGGCACCAGCGTGGCCACGCTGTCCAACGCGATCGGCGTGCCATCGGCCGCGAAGGCCACCGGCAGCTGGCGCAGCTGCTCGATGCTGCGGCGCTCGGCCTGGCCCAGCCGCAGCACGACGTCGACCTGGTCGCCGTCCGGGGTGGTCCAGGTGCTGGCGATCTGGCCGTTGACGTAGGCGCGCAGACTGGCCGCCAGGGCCTGGCTGTTCAGCCCCAGCTCGCGCACGGCGGCCGGCTTCAGGCGCACCGCGTAGGCCGGCAGGCCGGGCTTGACCGAGGACTCCACATCGACCGCGCCCGGGATCTTGCGCACCTTGGCCGCGAAGGCATCGGCCACGCGCGCCAGGGCCACCGGATCGCTGCCCAGGATGGCGACGTAGATCGGCCGGTTGAAGCCCAGGCTGGCGTCGGTGCCGGGGATGCGGGCGATGGCCTCGCGGATGGCCTGCTCCACCTGCTTCTGGCTGCGCTGGCGCTCGCGCCGGTCGACGAGCGCGATGTTGAGCCAGGCCTGGTTGCGCTGGCCGGCGCCGCCGATCCAGGTGGCCACGGTCTTCACCTCGGGCAGCGTGCGCACGATGGCCTCGATCTGGCGCACCTTGGCGTCGCTGCGCTCCAGGCTGGCGCCCACCGGCATGCGCAGCGCGAGCTGGGTGTAGCCCTGGTCGGTTTCGGGCACGAACTCGCTGCCCACCAGCGGCGCCAGGCCGAGGGCGAGGGCGAAGCTCAGCCCGCCGGCCACCAGCACGAGCCCGCGCGGCGTGAGCGTGGCGCTGCGCCAGCGCCGCGGGCCGGCCTGGTCGCGCGTGCCGTCGGCGTGGAAGCTGCGGCCCCAGGCGGGCAGCCCGATGCGCCAGCGGCGGTCCGAGAAGATCCAGCGCAGGCTGCGCTCGTAGCGCAGGTGCAGGACCTCGAGCGCGGCATCGGTGGCGCGCATCGCCGGGCCGATGACGGGCCAGCGGCGGATGCGCGTGCCGGGCGGGTCGGGCCAGACAGCCGACAGCATCGGGTCGAGCGTGAAGCTGACGAACAGGCTCACCAGCACCGCCACCACCACGGTGATGCCGAAGGGGTAGAAGAACTTGCCGATGATGCCGCCCATGAAGGCCACCGGCACGAACACCGCGCACAGCGCGAAGGTGGTGGCCATGACCGCCAGCCCGATCTCGTCGGTGCCCTCGCGCGCGGCCTGCGCGTGGCCCTTGCCCATGCCGATGTGGCGCACGATGTTCTCGCGCACCACGATCGCGTCGTCGATCAGCAGCCCGATGCACAGGCTCAGCGCCATCATCGTCATGAAGTTCAGCGTGAAGCCGAAGGCGTAGACGGCGATGAAGCTGGAGATCACCGCGATCGGCAGCGTCAGGCCGGTGATGAGGGTGCTGCGCCAGCTGTGCAGGAAGAGGAAGACGATGGCCACGGTGAGCAGCGCGCCTTCGATCAGCGTGCCGCGCAGGCCCTCGAGCGAGCTCTTGACGTAGTCGCTGTTGGCCTCGATCAGGCGCAGCTCGACATCGGGCGGCAGCTCGGCCCGGATCTCGGTCATGGCCTGCTTGACGGCCTCGCCCACGGCCACCACGTTGGCGTCCTGCTGCTTGAAGACGTTGAAGTTGATCGCCGGCTGGCCGTTGATGCGGGCCAGCGAATCGGGCTCCTGCTCGCGCTCGACGAGCCGTCCCAGGTCGGCCAAGGTCAGGGCCAGGTTGCCGCGGCGCGCCACCACCAGCGCGCCGAAGCGGTGCGGGTCGCGCACCCGGCCCTCCACCCGCAGCAGCGTGTCCTGCATGCCGTCGGAGACCAGGCCCACCGGCTCGTCGGCGTTGGCCTGCGCCAGGCCGGCGGCGATCTCGGCCGGCGTCACGGCGTAGGCGCGCAGCCGCTCGGGGTCGAGGTCGATCCGCACCTCGCGCAGCGTCAGGCCGTCCACGGCCACGCGCGCCACGCCGGGCACGCGCTGCAGCCGCTTGCCCACGATGCGGTCGCCCAGGATCGAGAGCTCGCGCGGCGTGCGCGTGGCCGACAGCAGCGCCATCGTCACCACCGGCTGCGCGTTGTCGTTGTTCCAGCGCTGGATGCGCGGCGGCTTCACATCGCGCGGGAAGCCGGCCTGCGCGGCCGCGACGCGGTCGCGCAGGTCGTTCATGGCGCGGCGCATGTCGGCGCCGAGGCCGAACTCGATGTTCAGGCTGCCCTTGCCCTCGGCACTGAGCGAGGTGATGCGCTTGACGCCGGCGATGCCGTTGATCGACTCCTCCAGCGGCTTGACCACCTCGCGCTCCACCGCCTCGGGGCTGGCGCCGGGGTACAGCACCTCCATCCAGGCACCGGGGAAGGTGATGTCGGGCATCTGCTCGACGCCCAGCTTGGCGTACGAGTACAGGCCCAGCACGCACAGGGCCACCATCACCATGGTGGCGAAGACCGGGTTCTTGATCGCGACGCGGGTGATCCACATGGCGGCCCCTCAACGGCTCACTTGAGCACCGGCGCCGAGGCCGCGGCCGAGGCCCGCGGTGGCGCGGGGGCCGCCACCACGGTGGCCCGCGCACCTTCGCGCAGGTTGTCGAAGCGCTCGGCCAGCACCACGCTGCCCGGCGTCAGGCCCTGCAGCACCTCCACGCGGCCGCCCAGCGCATCGCGCCGGCCCAGCGTTACCGCGCGCCTGGCCAGCACGCCGCGCTCGATCAGCCACACATGGTCCTGGCCCGAGCTGCTGCCCACCGCGCTGGCGGGCACGGTCAGGCGCTCGGTGTCGTCGGGCAGCGTGACCTGGGCCAGGGCGTACTGGCCGGCACGCAGCCGCTCGCCCGGGTTGGCCAGCGCGATGGCCACGCCGATGGCGCGGGTGCCGGGGTCGGCGGCCGGCGCGATGCGCGCGATGCGGCCCGCCAGCGGCCGGCTTTCGCCCTCCACCTGCAGCTGCACCGGCATGCCGGGCTGCAGCCGCGCCACCTCGTGCGTGCCCACGCTGCCCGCCAGCTCGAGCCGCGCCAGGTCGACGATGGTCAGCACCGGCTGCTCGGGGCTGACCTTCTCGCCCGGCAGGGCCAGGCGCTTGGCCACGATGCCGCCGATCGGCGCCAGCAGCGTGCCATCGCGCAGGCCGAGCTCGGCCGTGGCCAGCGCGGCCCGGGCCGCGCCGACATTGGCCCGCGCCGCCTCCAGCGCAGCGCGCGAGTTCTCCAGCGCGATGCCCGAGATGAAGTGCTGCGCCGCCAGCCGTTCGTTGCTGGCCTGCGTGCGCTCGGCCTGGTCGAGTGCGGCGCGCACCGATTCGAGGTTGGCCCGCCGCTCGGCCACGCGGCTGGCCAGGTCGGCCTGGTCGATGCGGCCCAGCACCTGGCCGGCGTGCACGCGGCTGCCTTCGGCCACGTCCAGGCGCAGCAGGGTGCCCGCGGCCTTGGCGCGCAGGGTGGCGGTCTGCGGCGCCACCAGCGGGCCCGAGAACTCGATCGTGGCCGGCAGGCGCGCCAGCGCGGGCCGCACCACCTCGCGCGGCGCGAATTCGAGCGCCGGGCCCGGCGGCATCGCGCCGGCGCCCGGCACGGTGCCGGCCCGCGCCGTGCCGTCGGCGGTCGAGCCCTTGAAGGCACCGCCGACCCAGGCCCCGGCCAGTGCCAGCATCACCAACGCCACGGCGCCACCGGCCGCCAGCCTTCGCTTGTTCATCCCCGCTCCTCCCGCTGTGGCCACCGGCCCTCGGAGGCCGGCAGCGCGCCGCAGTGTAGGAACAGCCGCCCCCAGTCCGGCGCGGCCTTGCGACCGGTGCGTCGAGGGCGGCGACGAACTGCAGCGCGCCGCGACAGGGCGGCGCCGGCGGCGCGCCTGACGTGCCGCTTCAGGCCGTGGGCAGCGCCTCGGCCAAGGCCGGCTGCAGCGCCTGCTGCCGGGCCCACGCCGCCAGCGCGCCGGCCTCCAGCGCGGGGCTGAACAGGAAGCCCTGTCCGCGGTCGCAGGCCAGGGCCTGCATCAGGGCCGCCTGGCCATCCGTCTCGATGCCCTCGGCCACGGTGCTCATGCCCAGCGTGCGAGCAACCCGGATCGTGGCCTCGATCAGCACCCGGTGGTACTCCACCGTCTCGGCGTGGCGCACGAAGCTGCGGTCGATCTTCACCGTGTCCACGGGCATCTGGTGCAGGCAGGCCAGGCTCGAGTAGCCGGTGCCGAAATCGTCCAGCGCCAGCCGCACGCCCAGGCCCTTGAGCTCGCGCAGCGTGGCCTGCACGCGCTCGTCCTGCGCCGCCAGGCTCTCGGTGACCTCGAACTGCAGCGCCGCGGCCGGCATGCCGCTGGCCTGCAGCTGCGCCGCCACCTCGCCCACCAGCGCCGCGCGGCCGAGCTGCGCGCGCGACAGGTTCACGGCCAGGCCGTGCGGCGCGGCCGGGCCGAGCTCGCGCTGCCAGGCCATGAACTGACGGCAGGCGATGTGCAGGACGCGTTCGCCGATGGCGTCGATGAGCCCGCATTCCTCGGCCGCCCCGATGAAGTCGGCCGGCGCGATCAGCCCGCGCACCGGGTGCTGCCAGCGCACCAGGGCCTCGACCTCGTAGTGGCTGCGCCGCGCCAGCGCCACCACCGGCTGGTAGACGACGAACAGCTCGTCGCCCGCCAGCGCCTGGCGCAGGTCGGTCTCCAGCGCCAGCGCCCGCACCACGCGCTCGTGCATCGAATCGTCGAACAGCACCGCGTGCCCGCGCCCGCCGCGCTTGGCCTCGTACATCGCGGTGTCGGCGTTGCGCAGCACGGTCTCGGCCACGGCCTCGGCGCTGACCCCGCGCGGCACGCTGGCATGCGTCACCAGCACGATGCCCACGCTCATGCCGCCGTGCAGCGGCTGGCTCTCGATCAGGTAGGGCTCGGCCAGGTCGGCCAGCAGGCGCTGCGCCACGGCGCGCGCGGTCTCGGATTCGTGCACGCCTTCGAGCACGACCACGAACTCGTCGCCGCCCAGGCGCGCCGCCAGCTGCTGCGCCGCGTCCATCCGCGCCACCGCGTCGCCCGGGCGCAGCGCCTGCTCCAGCCGCCCCGCCACCTGGCGCAGCAGTTCGTCGCCAGCGCCGTGGCCCAGCGTGTCGTTGACCTGCTTGAAGCGGTCCAGGTCCATGAACAGCACCGCGAAGCCGTAGCCGGCATGGCGCCGCGCATGCTCGATGGCACGCTGCAGCCGCTCCATCACGACCACGCGGTTGGGCAGGCGCGTCAGGGCGTCGGTGCGGGCGCTGTCACTCAGGCGGTCCTGCAGGGCGCGGCTTTCGGTGACGTCGCCAAAGCAGGCCACCACACCCGTCACCTGCCCCATCAGGTCGCGCTGAGGTTCGGTGTTGACGAGCAGCCAGCGCAGCTCGCCGTCGGGGGTGCGTATGCCCACCGTCTGGTTGCGCTGCGGCTCGCCGCTGGCCAGCGTGCGCAAGGCCGGCAGGTCGTGGCCGGCGTAGGGGGTGCCGTCTTCGCGCAGGGCCTGCCAGAGGGGATCCGTGGCGGCGCGGCCCCGCATCTCGGCCAGGCTCTGGCCCAGCATGCGCTCGGCAGCGCGGTTGGCATCGGCGATGCCGCCGTCGGCGCCCAGCACCATCACGCCGGTGGGCAGCGCGGCCCACAGCGCCTGCAGCTTGGCCTGCTGCTGGGCGCGGGCGCTGACGTCGGTGCAGACGCGGACGAAGCCGTTCAGTGCCCCGTGGTCGTCCCTCAGCGGCCGCAGGTCGACGTCCAGCCACAGGTCGGTGCCGTCACGCGCGCGGTGCAGCCATTCCTGGCGCACGCCCCGCCCCACCCGCACGGCCACCTGCACGCGCGACAGCACGGCGGCATCGGCCACCGGGCTGGCCAGCAGCCGGTCGGGGCAGCGGCCCGCGGCCGCCGCCAGCGGCCAGCCGGTGACCTGCTCGAAGGCGGCGTTGACCCAGACGATGCAGTCGCTGCGGTCGGTGATCAGCACCAGGGCCGAGGTGTGCTCGGCCACCAGGGCCAGGCGCTGCAGCTCCGCGGCCTGCTCGCGCAGGCGCAGGTGATGGCGGCGCACCGAGCGCGCCGCGGGCTCCACCACCACCGCGGCCAGCAGCAGCAGCAGCCCGATCAGCCCGGCCAGGCCCCAGCCCACCTGCGCCCGCAGGGCCTGCGCGCGGCCGGCCTCGGCGCTGTGCAGCCGCTCGGCGAAGTCCTCGGCCGCCTCCAGCGCGGGGGCGATGGCCTGCTGCAGGTGATCCTGGGCCGCCGCCAGGTCGCCACCGTCGCCCGAGGTCGCGGCCTGCAGCAGCGCACGGCCCCGCTCGGCAACCGCCGCATCGGCCTCGCGCCAGGCCTGCCAGCGCTGCGCCAGCAGGCCGAGGGCGGGGTCGCCCGCACGCAGGTCGTCGACCAGCAGCGTCTGGATGGCCTGGCTGGCCGTCTCCACGTGCTGGAGTTCCCGCGCCAGGTCGGCCGCCCGGGCCTGTCGCCGCGCCGGCTCGGGCGCGACCAGCAGCGCCGCGACCCGGCCGACCTCCTCCAGCTCGGTGCGCCGCTGCTGCACCTCGCGGATCAGGCGGGCGTTGTCGGCGCGCAGGCGGTCGGCATGCAGCGTGCCCAGGCCCTGTGCCAGCAGCGCCACGGCAAGCAGGGCAAACGCGCCGTACATGGCCAGGCGCAGCCGGCGGTGGCCGCTGCCGCGCTCGACCACGGCCGCAGGCGGTGCAGCCGCGACGGCGTGGACATCGGCGACAGGTGGGGCGGACGACATAAGACAGGCCCGCCTCCCGGCGCGGGTCTGTGCTCATATCGGCCGCCCCGGGGCCGACTGAAGGGCGGCCGGCCGCCGCAGCGCGGTGCCGCGCTCAGCCGCGGCCGGCGGGGATCGGCGGCAGCGGCAGCTGCACATCGCCGCATTGCGCGCGCTGGCGCAGCGCGTGGTCCATCACCACCAGCGCCAGCATCGCCTCGGCGATCGGCGTGGCGCGGATGCCCACGCAGGGGTCGTGGCGGCCATGCGTCTGCACCTGCGTGGCCGCGCCGCTGCGGTCGATGGACGGGCGCGACGTGCGGATCGAGCTGGTGGGCTTGACGGCGATGCGCACCACCAGGTCCTGGCCCGTGCTGATGCCGCCGAGCACGCCGCCGGCATGGTTGCTGGCGAAGCCGGCGGGCGTGAGCGCATCGCCATGGGTGCTGCCGCGCTCGGCGACGCAGCCGAAGCCGCTGCCGATCTCGACGCCTTTGACGGCGTTGATGCCCATCATCGCGTAGGCGATGTCGGCGTCGAGCTTGTCGAACAGAGGCTCGCCCAGGCCCACCGGCATGCCGCTGGCCCGCACCTCGATGCGCGCGCCGCAGCTGTCGCCGGCCTTGCGCAGCGCGTCCATGTGCGCTTCGAGCCGGGGCACGATCTCGGCATTCGGCGCGAAGAACGGGTTGTGCGCGATGTGCTCGGCGCCGACGAACGGGATCTCGATCTCGCCCAGGGCGCTCATCCAGCCCGTGAAGGTGGTGCCGTGCGCCTGCTGCAGCCACAGGCGCGCCACCGCCCCGGCAGCCACCATCGGCGCCGTCAGCCGAGCCGACGAGCGCCCGCCGCCGCGCGGATCGCGGTGCCCGTACTTGCGCCAGTACGTGTAGTCGGCGTGGCCGGGGCGGAAGGTGTCGAGCAGGTTGCCGTAGTCCTGGCTGCGCTGGTCGGTGTTGCGGATCAGCAGGCCGATCGGGGTGCCGGTGGTGCGGCCCTCGAACACGCCGGAGAGGATCTCCACCGTGTCGGGCTCGTTGCGCTGCGTCACGTGGCGGCTGGTGCCGGGGCGGCGGCGGTCGAGCTGGGCCTGGATGTCGGCCTCGGCCAGCGCGAGCCCGGGCGGGCAGCCGTCGATCACGCAGCCGATGGCCGGGCCGTGGCTCTCGCCGAAGTTGGTGACGCGGAAGAGCTCGCCGAAGGTGCTGCCGGACATGGAATGCCCGCCTTCAACCGCGCGACGGCGCGGCGTCGGGCTCGGCCGGCCAATCCCGGATGTAGGCCTTGAGCATGCGGTTCTCGAAGTCCTGCGCGTCGACCACCGTCTTGGCCACGTCGTAGAACGAGATCACGCCCATCAGCCTGCGCTGCTCGAGCACCGGCATGTAGCGCGCATGGCGCTGCAGCATCATGCGCCGCACCTCGTCGATCTCGGTCTCGGGGGTGCAGGTCAGCGGGGCGTCGTCCATGACCGAGCGCACGTGGCGCTGGCCCAGGCTGCCGTCGTGGGCCACGACCGCGCCGATGACCTCGCGGAAGGTGAGCATGCCCACCAGGTCGCCATGCTCCATCACCACCAGCGAGCCGATGTCGAGCTCGGCCATGGTGCGGGCCGCTTCGGCCAGGGTCTGGTCGGGGTGCACGGTGTAGAGCGTGTTGCCCTTGACGCGCAGGATGTCGGTGACTTTCATGGCAGCGGACGGGCCGTTCGTGGCGGGGTGCAACCCGGCCTTGCGGCGTTCAATATAGCCCACAATCTGCGCCCGCCCCGGCCCCCGACCCGCTGCGAAGGAACCCCATGGCAGGCCCGTCCGACCCCGGCTTCGACACCCTGGCGCTGCACGCCGGCGCCGCGCCCGACCCCGCCACCGGCGCGCGCGCGGTGCCCATCCACCTCAGCACCAGCTTCGTGTTCGAGAGCAGCGAGCATGCCGCCAGCCTGTTCAACCTCGAACGCGCCGGCCATGTGTACAGCCGCATCAGCAACCCCACGAACGCAGTGCTCGAAGAGCGCATCGCGGCGCTGGAAGGCGGCATCGGCGCCATCGCCACCGCCAGCGGCCAGGCCGCGCTGCACCTGGCCATCGCCACGCTGGCCGGCGCGGGCGCGCACGTGGTGGCCTCCTCGGCGCTGTACGGCGGCAGCCACAACCTGCTGCACTACACGCTGGCACGCTTCGGCATCGCCACCACCTTCGTGCGGCCGGGCGACATCGAGGGCTGGCGGGCCGCCGTGCGGCCCGAGACAAAGCTGCTGTTCGGCGAAACGCTGGGCAACCCGGGGCTGGAGGTGCTGGACATCCCCGCCGTGGCCGCCATCGCGCACGAGGCCGGCGTGCCGTTGCTGGTGGACAGCACCTTCACCACGCCCTGGCTGATGCAGCCCTTCGCGCACGGGGCCGACCTGGTGTTCCATTCGGCGACGAAGTTCCTGGGCGGGCATGGCACCGTGATCGGCGGCCTGCTGGTCGACAGCGGTGCCTTCGACTGGTCGAAGGCGGATCGATTCCCCGAGCTGAATCAGCCCTATGCCGGCTTCCACGGCATGGTCTTCAGCGAAGAGAGTGCCGAAGGGGCCTTCCTGTTGCGGGCGCGGCGCGAGGGCCTGCGCGACTTCGGCGCCTGCATGAGCCCGCACACCGCGTGGCTGCTGCTGCAGGGCATCGAGACCCTGCCGCTGCGGATGGCGCGCCACGTGGGCAACACGCGGCGCGTGGTGGAGTTCCTGGCCGCGCAGCCGATGGTGGCCCGCGTCGGCTACCCCGAGCTCGAAGGCCACCCCAGCCACGCCCTGGCCCGGCGGCTGCTGCCGCGCGGCTGCGGCGCCGTGTTCAGCTTCGACCTGAAGGGCTCGCGCCAGCAGGGGCGCGCCTTCATCGAGGCGCTGAAGCTCTTCTCGCACCTGGCCAACGTGGGCGACTGCCGCTCGCTCGTCATCCACCCCGCGTCGACGACGCATTTCCGGATGGACGATGCGGCGCTGGCCGCGGCCGGCATCACGCCGGGAACGATCCGGCTGAGCATCGGGCTGGAGGACCCCGACGACCTGGTCGACGACCTGAAGCGCGCGCTCAAGGTGGCGGAGAAGGCGGCATGAATCTCGTCGTCGACGGCCGCCAGGCCTACGCCTACACCGGCGGCAAAGTCTTCGATCCCGACCTGCCCTGCCTGGTGCTGGTGCACGGCGCGCTCAACGACCACGGGGTGTGGAACCTGCTGGCGCGCTGGTTCGCCCACCATGGCCACGCGGTGCTGGCGGTGGACCTGCCGGGCCATGGCCGCAGCGCCGGCCCGGCGCTGCGCAGCGTGGAGGCGATGGCGGCCTGGCTGCTGGCCGTGCTCGATGCGGCCGGCGTGCAGCGCGCCGCGCTGGCCGGCCACAGCATGGGCTCGCTGGTGGCGCTGGCCGCCGCGGCCCAGGCGCCGGCGCGCGCGACGCGGCTCGCGATGCTGGGCACGGCGTACCCGATGCAGGTGTCGCCGGCGCTGCTGCAGGCGGCGCGCGACGACCCGCTGCGCGCGATCGACCGGGTGGTGGCGTACTCGCACGGCACCCTGGCGGCCAAGCCCTCGTTCCCGGGCCCGGGCAGCTGGCTGCGCGGTGGCAGCCGGGCCCTGATGCGGCGGGTGCTGCAGGCCCAGGGCGATGCCCACCTGTTCCACACCGATTTCGTCGCCTGCGATGCGTACGCCGGCGCCGAGGCGGCGGCGACGCGACTGGCCTGCCCGGTACACCTGGTGCTGGGCCGGGCCGACCAGATGACGCTGCCGAAGGCGGCGGCGGGCCTGGCCACGCTGCTGCGCGCACAGGTGCACCACGTGCACGCCGGCCACCAGCTGATGGCCGAGGCGCCCGATGCCGTGCTGGCAGCCCTGCGCCTGGCGCTGGCCTAGCGCCGCACCCCGCGCGGCATCGCCCGGCCGCACCCCGCCACCCGGCATCAGCCGGCGGCGAGGCCCTCGGCCAGGGTCTGCGCGTCCAGCCCCGCGCGCCGGCGGAAGGCCAGCGATGCTGCGCCCGGCGCCAGCAACAGGCGGTCCACCAGCGGTGCCAGCGGCGTGGCGGCGGGCTCGCACAACAGCACGTGACGCGGGCCGCCGCTGGCATCGCCCGGCTCTTCGAGCCGCGCCACCCAGTCCATCGACACCAGCAGGTCCAGCAGCGGCTCGAGCTGCACCGGGTCGACCTGCAGTTGTTCGGCCAGCGTGGCCAGCGACAGCCCGCGCCGCCCGTCATGGCGCGCACCGGCCAGCTGCTGCAGCAGGGCCAGCGCGAGCTCGAAGCGCCAGCCTGGCGCGGGCGCCAGGCGGCTGACCCGCAATTCCAGGCCGGGCGCATCGGCCGCGATGGCCGCGCCCAGCAGCATGATGACCCAGCCGAAGTAGATCCACAGCAGCAGGATCGGCACGGTGGCGAAGGCCCCGTACACGGCCGAATAGGTGGGCACCACTTGCACGTACCAGGCCAGGCCGCGCTTGGCGGCCTCGAAGGCCAGGGCCACGAACAGGCCGCCGGCCCAGGCGTGACGCCAGCGCACCGTGGTGTTGGGCACGAAGTGGAACAGCGCGGCCGTGGCGCCTGCAAACAGCAGGAACTGCGCCGCCTCCAGCAGCGGGCCCACGCCCCCGGGCAGCGCCGAGACCAGCCCGCGCGAAGCCGACAGCACGTACGAGGTCAGCGACAGGCTCACGCCCAGCGCCAGCGGCCCGAGCGAGATGCCGGCCCAGTAGACCAGCAGCCGCTGCGCCAGGGGCCGCGGCTTGCGCACGCGCCACAGGTCGTTGAGCGTGCGATCGATGGTGAGCGCCAGGGCCAGCGCCGTCAGCGCGAGCAGCAGCACGCCCACCGCACCGATGCGGCGCGCCTTGGCTGCGAACAGCGTCAGCGACTGCAGCACCGGCCGCGCGATGTTGTCGGGCACCAGGTGCTGCAGGAAGTACTTGTTCAGCGAGGCCTCGAAGCCCGAGAACATCGGGAAGGCGGTGAACACCGCCAGCATCACCGTCAGCAGCGGCACCAGCGCGATCAGCGTGGTGAAGGTCAGGCTGCCCGCGGTGACGCCCAGCCGGTCCTCGCGGAAGCGGCGGCGCAGCGCGCGCAGGGTGGTCAGCCAGGGCCAGCGCCGCAGGGTCGCCACGACCGCCCTCGCCTTCGCTTCCCAGCGCGGCGAGCCGGCGCGGTCTTGGTGCATGCTGGCTATGATGCCAGCATGACGTCGACCCCCCGGCCGGGCCCCTGGGTGCGCCTGGCCCGCGCGATGGCGCTGGCCGGGCTGATCGGCCTGATCGTGCTCGGCCTGGCCTGGGAGCTGTGGCTGGCGCCCACCGGCCGCGGCACGCTGGCGCTGAAGGTGCTGCCGCTGCTGCCCTGCGTGCTGGGCCTGCTGCGGCATCGCATGGTCACGTTCCGCTGGCTGGCGCTGCTGGTGTGGCTGTACTTCATGGAAGGCGTCGTGCGCGCCACCAGCGAACGCGGGCCGGGTGCGGTGCTGGCGCTGGCCGAGATCGCGCTGTCACTGCTGCTCTTCGCCGCCTGCGCCCTGTACGTGCGGGCCCGGCTGCGCAGCGCGCCGGCCGAGGCCGCGGCATGACGCTGCTGGCGGCGCTGCGGCAGGCCGTCGGCGCCGCGCAGGTGCTGACCGAGGGCGACCTGTCGGCGTACGAGCTTGACTGGCGCCGCCGCTGGCGCGGCCGCGCGCTGGCCGTGGTGCGCCCGGGCAGCACGGCCGAGGTCGCCGCCGTGGTGCGGGCCTGCGCGGCCCACGACACACCCATCGTGGCGCAGGGCGGCAACACCAGCCTGGTGGGCGGGGGCGTGCCCGACGGCAGCGGCACGCAGGTGCTGCTGAGCCTGCAGCGGCTGCAGCGCGTGCGCGCGATCGACGCCGCCAACCTCACCCTCACGGCCGAGGCCGGCTGCGTGCTGCAGTCGCTGCAGGACGCCGCCCGCGCCCAGGGCCTGCTGCTGCCGCTGAGCCTGGCCGCCGAAGGCAGCTGCACGCTGGGCGGCAACCTGGCCACCAACGCCGGCGGCACCCAGGTGCTGCGCTGGGGCAATGCGCGCGAGTTGTGCCTGGGCCTGGAGGTGGTGACGGCGCAGGGCGAGGTCTGGTCCGGCCTGACGGGCCTGCGCAAGGACAACACCGGCTACGACCTGCGCGACCTGTACATCGGCAGCGAGGGCACGCTGGGCCTCATCACCGCCGCCACGATGAAGCTGGCGCCGCTGCCCGCGGCCACCATCACCGCGCTGGCGGCCTGCGCCTCGCTGGCCGACGCCGTGACCTTGCTGGGGCTGGCGCGGGCGCGGCTGGGCGACGGGTTGACCGGCTTCGAGGTGATGGGGCGCTGCGCGCTCGACCTCGTGGCCCGGCACTTCGCGGCGCTGCCGCAGCCGCTGCCGCAGGCGCCCTGGACCGTGCTGCTCGAATGCAGCAGCAGCGAGGGCGAGGCCCACGCGCGCGCACGCGTCGAGGCCATGCTGGCCGCGGGTCTCGAGAGCGGTGGCGTGGCCGATGCCGTGGTCGCGGCCAGCCTGGCGCAGTCGCAGGCGCTGTGGCGCCTGCGCGAGAGCATCCCGCTGGCGCAGGCCGCGGAGGGGCTCAACATCAAGCACGACATCGCGCTGCCGGTGTCGGCCATCCCCGACTTCTGCACCGCCACCGACGCCGCGCTGCAGCGGCGGTTTCCGGGCGTGCGGCTGGTGAACTTCGGCCACCTGGGCGACGGCAACCTGCACTACAACGTGCAAGCCCCGGCCGGAGCCGATGGCGCGCGCTTCCTGGCCGAGCACGAAGCGGCGGTGAACAAGCTGGTCTTCGACGCCGTGGCGGCCGCCGGCGGCAGCTTCTCGGCCGAGCACGGCATCGGCGCGCTCAAGCGCGACGAACTGGCTGCCCGCAAGTCGCCGGTGGCGCTGCAGCTGATGCGGGCCATCAAGGCCGCGCTCGACCCGCAGGGCCTGTTCAACCCCGGGCGGGTGCTGTAGGGGCTACTGCAGCGGGCCTTCCAGGCCGCGCGGCACGGGGATGGCCACCGTCTCGATGCCTTCTTCGCGCAAGGCCTCGCGCTGCTCGGGCGTGGCCTGCCCGCGGATGCCGCGTGGCGCGGCCTCGCCGTAGTGGATGCGCCGCGCCTCTTCGGGGAATTGCGCGCCCACGTCCTCGGTGCGGGCCATCAGCGCACGCACCCCGGCCATCCAGGCGGCCTGCAGGTCGGCCGGCTGGGGCACTGCGGCAGCCGTGGGCGCGCTCAACGCGGTCGAAACAGCCGGCTCGCGCGCCCCCGACAGGTTCAGCCGCGGCGCCGACGGCAGCCGCGTGATCACCTTGTCGGCGCACAGCGGGCATTCGATCAGGCCGCGGCCGTTCTGATCCATGAAGTCGTCGTCGGTGCCGAACCAGCCCTCGAAGCCGTGACCGTTGGCGCAACGCAGGTTCAGCACTTTCATCGCGCTGTCATCATAGGCACGCGGCCTCGCCGATGCCGTGCCAGTGCCAGGGCCGCGTGCCCAGCAATGCACGGCGCAGCCAGGCCAGGCCGACCTGCGTCTTCACGTCGGGGAGTTCTCCGCGCAGATCCAGCGCCTCGAGCTCGTCGGCCGTCATCAGCACGGTCTGGACGAATTCACCCGGATCGAGCCGCGCAGGGCCCGCCCTGAGGCCGCGCGCGAACCACAGCCAGATGCTCTCGCTGGAGTAGGCGGCCGCGTTGTGGATCTCGCCGCCGTAGGCCCATTCGCGGGCGCTGTAGCCGGTCTCCTCCTGCAGCTCGCGCATCGCACAGGCCAGCTGGGACTCACCGGCGTCGAGCTTGCCGGCCGGCCATTCGAGCAGCACCTTGCCCAGCGGGTAGCGGTACTGGCGCACCAGCACCAAGCGGCCGTCGTCCAGCAGCGGGATCACCGCCACCGCGCCACCGTGGCGGATGTACTCGCGCGAGGCGGTGCCGCCGTCGGGCAGGCGCACCCGGTCGCGCCGCACCTCGAGAAAACCACCCGACAGCAGCGTCTGCCCCGACAGCCGGTGCTCGACCAGCATGTCGTCGCCAGGCGGCACGGCGCCGGGCTCGGCCATCGGATCAGGTGGTGAGGGCGGCGACGATGGCGTCGCGGCACATCGCCAGCAGGCCGCCGGCGAAGGGGCCGAACAGCAGCACCGCCAGGCCGTTGGCCGCCAGCAGCGCGCCCACGCCGGCACTGCGCTCGATGGCGGCGCTCTGTGTCGGCTCGTCGAACCACATCACCTTGACCACGCGCAGGTAGTAGAACGCGCCGACCAGCGAGAACATCACCGCCGCGACGGCGAGCACGATGTTGCCGCCCAGGTTGGTGGCCACCAGGGCCTGGATCACCGCGAGCTTGGCGAAGAAGCCCACCATCGGCGGCACGCCGGCCAGCGAGAACATGAACACCGTCATCACGCCCGCCACCCAGGGGCTGCGCCGCGCCAGGCCGGCGAAATCGGCGATCTCCTCGCTCTCGAAGCCCTGGCGGGACAGGTACATGACCAGGCCAAAGGTGCCCAGCGTGGTGAGCACGTAGGACACCAGGTAGAACATCGCCGAGCTGTAGGCATTGCCGGCCGCCAGCGTGCTGCCGTGCGTCACGCCGCAGCTCAGGCCGAGCACGATGAAGCCGGTCTGCGCGATCGTGGAGTAGGCCAGCATGCGCTTGAGGTTGGTCTGCGCGATGGCGGCCAGGTTGCCCACCGCCAGCGAGCACAGCGCCAGCACGACGAACATCGGCTGCCAGTCGGCCGCCAGGCCGAGCATGCCCTCGACCAGCAGCCGGATCGTGATCGCGAAGGCGGCGAACTTGGGCGCCGCGCCGATCAGCAGCGTGGCCGCCGTGGGGGCGCCCTGGTAGACGTCGGGCACCCACATGTGGAACGGAGCCGCCCCGAGCTTGAAGCCGACGCCGGCGACCACGAACACCACGCCCAGCACCAGCACCTCGGGGTTGATGCGGCCGCTGGCGATGCGCTCGAACACCCTGGGGATCTCGAGCGAGCCGGTGGCGCCGTACATCATGCTCAGGCCGTAGAGCAGGAAGCCGCTGGCCAGCGCGCCGAGCACGAAGTACTTCATCGCCGCCTCGGTGCTGATGGCGTGGTCGCGGCGCAGCGCGGTCAGCGCGTACAGCGACAGGCTCATCACCTCCAGGCCGAGGTACACGACCAGGAAGTGGTTGGCCGAGCACATCACCGAGATGCCCAGCAGCGTGAACAGCGCGAGCATGAAGAACTCGCCCTTGAGCATGTCGCGCGCCGCCAGCGTGGGCCGGGCGTAGCCCAGCGTGACCAGGGTGGCCAGCGCCGCGAACACGGCCAGCAGCCGTCCCATGGGGTCGGAGACCACCAGGCCCTGCAGGCCGTAGGCGGTCTTGCCGGTGGCGTAGGCCGCGTACTGCAGCAGCGCGAACACCGCCACGCCGGCCTGGGTGAGCCAGAACGCGGGCCGGCGCTGCGGATCGGTGCTGAACAAGTCGACCAGCAGCACGGCGCAGGCTGCCAGCAGCAGCCAGATCTCGGGAAGGATGAGGGACCAGTTCATTGCAGCCATGTCGTTGTCGTTCGCGGCGCCGTCGGTCCGGTCACTGCAGCTTGCTGGCGGCCACGTGCCGCAGCAGCGCGTCCACCGAGACGTTCATGACGTCGGTGAAGGGCTTGGGGTACAGCCCCATCCACAGCACCGCCGCCGCCAGCAGCGCCAGCATGAAGAACTCGCGGCCGTTGATGTCCTGCAGCTGGCGCACGTGGTCGTTGGCGACGGCGCCGAAGTACACGCGCTTGACCATCCACAGCGTGTAGGCCGCGCCGAAGACCAGGGTGGTGGCCGCGGCCAGCGCGATCCAGAAGTTGCTCTGCACCGCGCCCAGGATGACCATCCACTCGCCGACGAAGCCGGCCGTGCCCGGCAGGCCGCAGTTGGCCATCGCGAACAGCATCGCGAAGGCGGCGAACATCGGCATCGTGTTGGCCACCCCGCCGTAGGCCGATATCTCGCGCGAGTGCACGCGGTCGTAGAGCACGCCGATGCACAGGAACATCGCCCCCGAGACGAAGCCGTGGCTGATCATCTGCACGATGGCGCCGCTGGTGGCCAGGCCGTTGAAGAGGAAAAAGCCCAGGGTGACGAAGCCCATGTGCGCGATCGAGCTGTAGGCCACCAGCTTCTTCATGTCCTGCTGCACCAGCGCGACCAGGCCGATGTAGACGACGGCGATCAGGCTGAGCGCGATCATGAAGCCGGCGTACGCGCGCGCCGCGTCGGGCGCGATGGGCAGCGAGAAGCGCAGGAAGCCGTAGGCGCCGAGCTTGAGCATGATGGCCGCCAGCACCACCGAGCCGCCGGTGGGCGCCTCGACGTGGGCGTCGGGCAGCCAGGTGTGCACCGGCCACATCGGCACCTTGACCGAGAAGGCGGCGAAGAAGGCGAAAAACAGCAGGGCCTGGGCCGGCATCGGCAGCGGCAGCTTGTGCCAAGCGAGGATGTCGAAGCTGCCGCCGCTCTTGAAGTACAGGTACACCAGGGCCACCAGCATCAGCAGCGAGCCCAGCAGCGTGTACAGGAAGAACTTGAACGCCGCGTAGACCCGCCGCGGCCCGCCCCAGACGCCGATGATGATGTACATCGGGATCAGGGTGGCCTCGAAGAAGACGTAGAAGAGCATCCCGTCGAGGGCGCTGAACACGCCGACCATCAGGCCCGACAGGATCAGGAAGGCGCCCATGTACGAGGCCACGCGCTCGGTGACCACTTCCCACGCCGAGATCACCACGATGACGGTGATGAAGGCCGTGAGCGGCACGAACCACAGCGACAGGCCGTCCAGCCCCAGCCGGTACTTCATGTTGAAGCGGTCGATCCAGGGCAGCGTCTCCTGGAACTGCATCGCCGCGGTGGTGGGGTCGAAGCCCGTGATCAGCGGGATCGTGACCGCGAACGAGGCCAGCGCGCCGACCAGGGCCACCGCGCGAACCGTGGGCGCCTGCGTGTCGCGCCCGAGCGCCAGCAGCAGCACGCCGAAGGCGATCGGCAGCCAGATCGCGATGCTCAGCAAACCCATCTTCTGTTCTCTCTTCCCGTTGTTCTTGTCGTGGAGGCCCGGCGCCTGGGCGGCTCAGCGCATCAGCGTGCCGAGGTAGGGCCACAGGGTCCAGGTGAGGAGCCCGAAGATGCCCAGCACCATGACCAGCGCGTACTGGTAGAGATGGCCGGTCTGCGCCTGGCGCACGAGGCCGGCCACGCGCCGCACCAGGCCGGCCGAGCCGTCGACCAGGGCGCCGTCGATCAGTCCGACATCCCCGCGCCGCCACAGGAAGCGGCCCGTGGCGCGGGCACCCGCAGCCAGCACATGCTCGTTGAACCAATCCAGGTAGTACTTGTTCTGCAGCAGGCGCATCAGCGGCGCGAAGCGGCGCGCGATGGCCGCCGGGATGGCGGGCTGCACCAGGTAGAACCACCAAGCCGTGGCGACGCCGGCCAGCGCGAGCCAGAACGGCAGCGCGGTCAGCGCGTGCAGCGCCATCGCCGAGGGGCCGTGGAAGTCCTCGGCCAGTGCCTTCATCGCCGGGTGCGCAGCACTGTCGACGAAGATCGAGTCGGCGAAGAAGCTGCCGTACAGCATCGGCGAGATGGTGAGGAAGCCGATCACCACCGAGGGAATCGCCAGCAGCACCAGGGGCGCCGTCACGACCCAGGGCGACTCGTGCGGCGTGGCGTCGTGGGCCGCGGTCCCATGCTCGTCGTGGGCGTGCTGGCCGAGCGCGGGGTCGTCGTGCGTGTCGTCCGGCACGTCAGCGGGCGGAAAGGGCTTGTGGCGGAAGCGCTCCTCGCCGTGGAAGACCAGGAAGTACATCCGGAACGAATAGAAGGCGGTCACGAAGACACTGGCGGTGACGGCGAACACGGCGAACGGCGTGCCCGGCAGATGCGTCAGGCCCACCGCCTCGATGATGCTGTCCTTGCTGTAGAAGCCGGCGAACAGCGGCGTGCCGATCAGCGCCAGGCTGCCCAGCAGCGCGGTGATCCAGGTGATGGGCATGTACTTGCGCAGGCCGCCCATGTTGCGGATGTCCTGGTCGTGGTGCATGCCGATGATCACCGAGCCCGCCGCCAGGAACAGCAGCGCCTTGAAGAAGGCGTGCGTCATCAGGTGGAACACCGCGGCCGAGTAGGCGCTGGCGCCCAGCGCCACCGTCATGTAGCCCAGCTGGCTGAGCGTGGAGTAGGCCACGACGCGCTTGATGTCGTTCTGGATCATGCCCAGGAAGCCCATGAACAGCGCGGTGATCGAACCGATCACGAGCACGAAGTTCAGCGCCGTGTCGCTCAGCTCGAACAGGGGCGACATGCGCGCGACCATGAAGATGCCGGCCGTGACCATGGTGGCGGCGTGGATCAGGGCGCTGATCGGCGTGGGGCCTTCCATCGAGTCGGGCAGCCAGACGTGCAGCGGAAACTGCGCGCTCTTGCCCATCGCGCCGATGAACAGGCAGATGCAGGCCACCGTGATGAGGCGCCAGTCGCCACCCCACAAGGGCAGCGGGAAGGCGATCTTGGCCAGCTCGGGCGCCTTGGCGAACACCTCGCCGTAGTTGAGCGAGCCGGCGTAGGCCAGCACCAGGCCGATGCCCAGGATGAAGCCGAGGTCGCCGACCCGGTTGACGAGGAAGGCCTTCATGTTGGCGAACACCGCGGTGGGCTTCTTGAACCAGAAGCCGATCAGCAGGTAGCTCACCAGGCCCACCGCCTCCCAGCCGAAGAACAGCTGCAGGAAGTTGTTGCTCATCACCAGCATCAGCATGCTGAAGGTGAACAGCGAGATGTAGGCGAAGAAGCGCTGGTAGCCGGGGTCGCCCTCCATGTAGCCGATGGTGTAGACGTGGACCATCAGCGAGACGAAGGTGACCACCACCATCATCATCGCCGTCAGCCCGTCGACCAGGAAGCCGACCTCCATCACCAGCCGGCCCTGCACGGCCCAGGGGTACACCGTGCCGGCATAGCGCGCGCCGCCGGCCACCTGCCACAGCACCACCGCCGAGCCGATGAAGGCGATCAGCACGCCCAGGATGGTGACGGTGTGCGCGCCGCGCACACCGATCTGCCGGCCGGCCAGGCCCGCCAGCAGCGCGCCGGCCAGCGGCGCCAGCGCGATGGTCAGCAGCAGTCCCTGAGAAATCGTCGAGGCCATGCCCATCAACCCTTGAGTTCGTCGAGCTCTTCGACGTTGATCGACGCACGGTTGCGGAACAGCACGACCAGGATCGCCAGGCCGATGGCCGATTCGGCCGCGGCCACCGTGAGAATGAAGAACACGAACACCTGGCCTGCCATGCGGTCGGCCTCCAGCGGCAGGTAGTGCGAGAAGGCGATGAAGTTCAGGTTGACCGCCAGCAGCATCAGCTCGATCGCCATCAGCAGCACGATGAGGTTGCGCCGGTTCAGGAAGATGCCGATGACCGACAGCGCAAACAGGATGCCGCCGAGCGACAGGTAGTGACCCAGGGTCAGCGCGCCGGTGTTCATGATGGCTGGCCCTGGGTGCCGGACGCGCTGGGCGTCTCGACGGTGGCGGCCATCTTGACCAGGCGCACGCGGTCGGCCTTCTTCGCCCGCACCTGCTGCGAGGGATCGAGGTGCCGGCTGTCCTTGCGCGCCCGCAGCGTGAGCGCGATGGCCGCGATGATGGCCACCAGCAGCAACACCGCCGCCAGCTGCAGCGGGTACAGGTAGCGGGTGTACAGCGCGATGCCCAGCAGCCGCGTGTTGCCCTGGGCCAGCGCCTGCGCCGTGGCCGCCGGGGCGTCGAGGCTGAAGCCGCGCATCAGCACCAGCGCCATCTCCAGCGCGATCAGGGCGCCGATCAGCCCCGCCAGCGGCAGGTGCAGCCAGAAGCCTTCGCGCAGGCGGTCGGTGTTGATGTCCAGCATCATCACCACGAACAGGAACAGCACCATCACAGCGCCCACGTACACGAGCACCAGCACGATGGCGAGGAACTCGGCTCGCAGCAGCATCCACACGCAGCTGGCGCTGAAGAAGGCCAGCACCAGGTACAGCGCCGCATGCACCGTGCTGCGGGCGGTGATGACGCGCAGCGCGGCGAACAGCAGCACCGCCGAGAAGACGTAGAAGAGTGCGGTGATCGAGTTCATTGTTGTCGTGGGCGGCGCCTGGCAACGAGCGCGCCTGGCGGATAAGGGCCGGCTCAGCGGTACTTGGCGTCGGCGGCGCGGTTGGCGGCGATCTCTTTCTCGTAGCGGTCGCCCACGGCCAGCAGCATGTCCTTGGTGAAGTACAAGTCGCCGCGCTTCTCGCCGTGGTACTCGAAGTGGTGCGTCTCCACGATGCTGTCCACCGGGCAG
Organism: Burkholderiales bacterium; assembly: GCA_028872015.1. GTDB lineage: Bacteria > Pseudomonadota > Gammaproteobacteria > Burkholderiales > Burkholderiaceae_C > Rubrivivax. Next base: position 53,777 of record JAGWLO010000003.1, read on the forward strand.
CTCTCTTCGCAGAAGCCGCAGAAGATGCACTTGGTGAGGTCGATGTCGTAGCGCGTGGTGCGGCGGCTGCCGTCGGCGCGCACGTCGCTCTCGATCGTGATCGCCATCGCGGGGCAGACCGCCTCGCACAGCTTGCAGGCGATGCAGCGCTCCTCGCCGTTGTCGTAGCGGCGCAGCGCGTGCAGGCCGCGGAAACGCGGCGACAGCGGCGTCTTCTCCTCCGGGAACTGGATCGTGATGTTCTTCGACAGGAAGTAGCGCCCGGTCAGCGCCATGCCCTTGAACAGCTCGGTGAGCATGAAGCTGGAGAACACATCCTTGATGGCGGTGATGGAGGGCATCGTCGGCCTCATTTCCAGATGTTGAGGGGCGAGACGATCCACAAGCCGACGACGACCAGCCACACCAGCGTCACCGGGATGAAGATCTTCCAGCCCAGGCGCATGATCTGGTCGTAGCGGAAGCGCGGAAACGTGGCGCGCACCCAGAGGAACAGCGTGGCCACCACGAAGACCTTCAGGCCGAGCCAGATCCAGCCCGGGATGAAGCCCAGGAAGCCCACCGGCGCGAGCCAGCCGCCCAGGAACATCAGCGTGCACAGCATGCTGACGAGGATGATGTTCGCGTACTCGGCCAGGAAGAACATCGCGAACGACATGCCCGAGTACTCGATCATGTGGCCGGCGACGATCTCGCTCTCGCCTTCGACGACGTCGAAGGGGTGGCGGTTGGTCTCCGCCAGGCCGGCGATGAAGTAGACGACGAAGATGGGCAGCAGCGGCAGCCAGTTCCAGGACAGGAAGCCCAGGCCCATGCCGGCGAAGGTGCCGCGGCCCTGCGACATCACGATGGCGCTCAGGTTCATGCTGCCGGTGACCATCAGCACCACCACCAGGCAGAAGCCCATCGCGATCTCGTAGCTGACCATCTGCGCGCTCGCGCGCAGGGCGCCCAGGAAGGCGTACTTCGAGTTGCTGGCCCAGCCGGCGATGATGACGCCGTAGACCTCCATCGAGGTGATGGCCATCAGGAACAGCAGGCCGGCGTTGACGTTGGCCAGCGCCACCTCGGGCCCGAACGGCACGACGGCCCAGGCCGCCAGCGCCGGCATGATGGTCATCACCGGGCCGAGGAAGAACAGGCCCTTCGCCGCCGCGGTGGGGCGGATGATCTCCTTGAAGATCAGCTTCACGGCATCGGCGATCGGCTGCAGCAGCCCGAGCGGGCCGACGCGGTTGGGCCCCAGGCGGATCTGCGTGTAGCCGATGCCCTTGCGCTCCCAGAGCGTGAGGTAGGCCACACAGATCATCAGCGGCAGCACGACGACGACGATCTTGATCAGGCTCCAGACCACGAGCCACAGGGTCGGCCCGAGCAGGCCGCTGCCGATCTGGTTGACGGTGTCGAACATCGCGCTCAAGCCTTCTCGACCGTGATGGCGCCGAACATCGCGCCCAGCGCTGCCGTGCTCGGGTGACCGGCCGCGATGCGCACCGCGGTGGGCGCCAGCGAGGCATCCTCACGCGCGGGCAGCAGCACCGAAGCGCCGTCCTGGCTGACGCGCACTTGCGCGCCTTCGGCCAGGCCGAGCTGGCGCCATACCGTTGTCGGCAGGCCGGCGACCGGCGCGCGCGCATCGGCCGTGAGCTGCAGCGCGGCGGCGCGGCGCACCAGCGGGTCGGTGGCGTAGATCGGCACGTCGGCGATGCGCTCCGGGCCGGACAGCGGCGCGGTCGCGGACAGCGGCGCAGTGGCGCGGTTGTCCAGCCGCTGCGCGATCGACGCGAGGTCGCCCAGCGCCTCGGCACGCACGTCCTCGGCGGTCTCGAAGTCGAAGCCCGAGAGATCGAGCAGGTTGCCGAGCACGCGCAGCACCTTCCAGGCCGGTCGCGTCTCGCCCCGCGGCTTGACCACGCCGTGGAAGCTCTGGGCCCGGCCCTCGGCGTTGACGAAGGTGCCGGCGGTCTCGGTGTAGGGCGCGATCGGCAGCAGCACGTCGGCGACGTCGGCCAGGCCCTGGTCCAGGTCCTTGAACGCGGTCATCGCGACGACGAGACCCGAGGCCTCGAGCGCGGCGCGCGTGGCGGCGGGGTCGGCGCTGTCGAGCAGCGGCTCGGTGTGCAGCAGCAGCAGCGCCTTCATCGGCTGGCTCAGCATCTGGTGCGCGCTCAGGCCCTCGGGCCCGGGCAGCGCACGGACGAGTTGGGCGCCCACGGCGTTGGCGCCCTCGCCCAGAACGCCCACGGTCGCGCCCGTGTGCTCGGCGATCCAGTGGGCCAGTGCCAGCAGCGCGCCCGCCTGCGGGTGCTGCGCCGCGGCGTTGCCCAGCAGCACCGCCTTGCGCTCGCCGCCGATCAGCGAAGCGGCGATGCGCTGGCCCTGTTCGGTCACCTGGCCGGCGACCGGCGCGGCCACGCCGCGGGCCGCGGCCACCGCGGCCGCGATGTCGGCCAGCGCCTGGGCCCAGGCCGACGGCGCCGCAGTGACCTGCTCGGCCAGCGGCAGCAGCCAGTCGTCGCGCAGCGCGTGCAGGCTGTGGATCTGCGCCCCGTGGCGCGCCGCCTGGCGCAGGCGCGCTGCGAACAACGGGTGGTCCTTGCGCAGGAACGAGCCGATGACCAGCGCACGGTCGAGCTTCGACAGCGACGCGATCGGGGTGCCCAGCCAGCGCGCGTGGCCGGCCGGGGCCTCGTGGCCGCGGTCGGCATGGCGCGTGCGGTGGTCGATGTTCTCGCTGCCCAGGCCGCGCACCAGCTTGGCCAGCAGGTGCAGCTCCTCGGCAGTGGACGAGACATGGCCGATGGCGCCGATGGCGCTGGCGCCGAACTCGGCCTTCACCCGCTTCAGCCCGTCGGCGACATAGGCCAGCGCCGTCTTCCAGTCGACGGCCCGCCACTGCCCGTCCTGCTTGATCATCGGCTGCGTCAGCCGCGCGTCGCTGTTGGCGGCCTCGTAGCTGAAGCGGTCGCGGTCGGCGATCCAGCACTCGTTGACGTCCTCGTTCTCCAACGGCACCACGCGCATCACCTTGCCGGACTTCACCTGCACGACGAGGTTGCTGCCGGTGCTGTCGTGCGGGCTGACCGATTTGCGGCGCGACAGCTCCCAGGTGCGGGCCGAGTACCTGAAGGGTTTGCTGGTGAGCGCGCCCACCGGGCAGATGTCGATCATGTTGCCGGACAGTTCGCTGTCCACCGTGCCACCTTCGACGGTGGTGATCTCGCTGTGCTCGCCGCGGTGGATCATGCCGAGCTCCATCACCCCGGCGACTTCCTGGCCGAAGCGCACGCAGCGCGTGCAGTGGATGCAGCGACTCATCTCCTCCATGCTGATCAGCGGGCCGACGTCCTTGTGGAACACGACGCGCTTTTCTTCCTGGTAGCGGCTGGCGCTGCCGCCGTAGCCCACGGCCAGGTCCTGCAGCTGGCACTCGCCGCCCTGGTCGCAGATGGGGCAGTCCAGCGGGTGGTTGATGAGCAGGAACTCCATGACGCTCTTCTGCGCCTTGGTCGCCTTGTCGCTGCGGGTGCGCACGATCATGCCGTTGGTCACCGGCGTGGCGCAGGCCGGCATGGCCTTGGGCATCTTCTCGATGTCGACCAGGCACATGCGGCAGTTGGCCGCGATGCTGAGCTTCTTGTGGTAGCAGAAGTGGGGCACGTAGGTGCCGGACGCATCGGCCGCATGCATGACCATGCTGCCTTCGGCCACGCTGACCTTCTTGCCGTCGAGTTCGATTTCGATCATGGCTGTGGTGTGGGCCTCAGGCGTGCGCCGCGGCGCCCACCAGGCATTGCTTGTGCTCGATGTGGTGCACGAACTCGTCGCGGAAATGCTTCAGCATGGCCTGCACGGGCATCGCCGCCGCGTCGCCCAGGGCGCAGATGGTGCGACCCTTGATGTTGTCGGCCACGCTGTCCAGCAGCGCCAGGTCTTCCGGCCGGCCCCGGCCGTGCTCGATGCGGTCGACCATGCGCCACAGCCAGCCGGTGCCTTCGCGGCAGGGCGTGCACTGGCCGCAGCTTTCGTGCTGGTAGAAGTAGCTCAGGCGCAGCAGGCTCTTGACCATGCAACGCGTGTCGTTCATGACGATCACCGCACCGCTGCCCAGCATCGAGCCGGCCTTGGCGATGGCGTCGTAGTCCATGGTGAGGTCCATCATGAGCTTGGCCGGCAGCACCGGCGCCGAGCTGCCGCCCGGAATCACCGCCTTCAGCGCGCCACCCTTCACGCCGCCGGCGAGCTCGAGCAGCTGGCTGAACGGCGTGCCCAGCGGCACCTCGAAGTTGCCCGGCTGGTTGACGTCGCCCACCACGCTGAAGATCTTGGTGCCGCCGTTGTTCGGCTTGCCGCACGCCAGGAAGGCCTGGCCGCCGTGGTTGATGATCCACGGCACGGCGGCAAAGGTCTCGGTGTTGTTGATGGTGGTGGGCTTGCCGTACAGGCCGAAGCTGGCCGGGAACGGCGGCTTGAAGCGCGGCTGGCCCTTCTTGCCTTCCAGGCTTTCGAGCAGCGCCGTCTCCTCACCGCAGATGTAGGCACCGAAGCCGTGGAAGGCATGCAGCTGGAAGCTGAAGCCGCTGCCCAGGATGTCGTCACCCAGCAGACCGGCGGCGCGGGCTTCCTCCAGCGCCGCCTCGAAGCGTTCGTAGACCTCGAAGATCTCGCCGTGGATGTAGTTGTAGCCGGTCTTGATGCCCATCGCGTAGGCGGCGATGGCCATGCCCTCGATCACGATGTGCGGGTTGTAGGCCAGGATGTCGCGGTCCTTGCAGGTGCCCGGCTCGCCCTCGTCGCTGTTGCAGACCAGGTACTTCGGGCCCGGGAACATGCGCGGCATGAAGCTCCACTTCAGCCCGGTCGGGAAGCCCGCGCCGCCGCGGCCGCGCAGCGCGCTCAGCTTCACCTCGGCGATCACCTGCTCGGGCGTCATGCCGGCGCTGCCCTCGACGCCGTCCTTGCCGAGGATCTTCTTCAACGCGCTGTAGCCGCCGCGGGCCAGGTAGTCCTGCAGGTGCCAGTTGCTGCCGTTCAGGCCGGCGTAGATCTGGGCACCGAGGTGGCGGCCGTGGAAGCAGGTCTCGCGACCGGTGGCCTGGAACTTCGAGAGATCGAGCATGGTGTGATCAGCCCTGCGCCTTCAAGGTGTCGATCAGTTCGTCGAGCCGCTCGTGGCTCATGAAGCTGAGCATCTGGCGGTCGTTGACCAGCATCACCGGCGCATCGGCGCAGGCCCCCAGGCATTCGCTGGGCTGCACGGTGAAGCGGCCGTCCGGGGTGCTGCCGTAGGGCTCCACGCCCAGGCGTCGGCAGACATGCGCGAGCGCCTTGTCGCCGTCGCGCAGCGCGCAAGGCAGGTTGGTGCAGACGTTGAGCTTGTAACGCCCTACCGGCTGCTGGTTGTACATGTTGTAGAAGGTCGTGACCTCGTGCACCGCGATCGCCGGCAGGCCCAAATAGGCCGCAACGCCCTCCTCGGCCTCGGGCGAGACATGGCCCTGCTCCTGCTGCACGATGGCCAGGCAGGCCATCACGGCCGACTGCTGCTGGCCGGCGGGGTACTTGGCGACTTCGCGCGCGAAACGCGCCAGCGTGGCCTCTGAAAACGTCATCTGTCGCGTCCTGCTGGTTCAGCGATCGATTTCGCCGAACACGATGTCCATGGTGCCGATGATGGCCACCGCGTCGGCAATCATGTGGCCGCGCGCCATCTCGTCCAGCGCCGCCAGGTGGGCGAAGCCGGGCGGCCTGATCTTCAGCCGGTAGGGCTTGTTGGCGCCGTCGCTGACGAGATAGATGCCGAACTCGCCCTTGGGGTGCTCGACCGCGGCATAGACCTCGCCCTCGGGCACGTGCATGCCTTCGGTGAAGAGCTTGAAATGGTGGATGAGCTCTTCCATGTTGGACTTCATGTCCACCCGCGACGGTGGCGCCACCTTGTGGTTGGCCGTGATCACCGGGCCGGGGTTCGCGCGCAGCCAGGCCACGCACTGCTCGATGATGCGATTGGCCTGGCGCATCTCCTCGATGCGCACCAGGTAGCGGTCGTAGGTGTCGCCGTTCACACCCACCGGCACGTCGAAATCCATCCGTCCGTAGACGTCGTAGGGCTGGGTCTTGCGCAGGTCCCAGGCGATGCCCGAGCCGCGCAGCATCGGCCCGGTGAAGCCCAGGTTCAGCGCCCGCTCGGGCGTGACCACGCCGATGCCGACGGTGCGCTGCTTCCAGATGCGGTTGTCGGTGAGCAGCGTCTCGTACTCGTCCACCAGCTTGGGGAACCGCTGCGTGAAATCGGCGATGAAATCGAGCAGGCTGCCGCTGCGGCTGTCGTTCAGGGCCTTGATCGCCCGCTCGTTGCGGATGCGGCTGACCTTGTACTGCGGCATCGCATCGGGCAGGTCGCGGTAGACACCGCCGGGGCGGAAGTAGGCCGCATGCATGCGCGCGCCGCTGACCGCCTCGTACATGTCGAACAGGTCTTCACGCTCGCGGAAGCAGTAGATGAAGACGTTCATGGCGCCGCAATCCAGCGCGTGCGCGCCCAGCCACATCAGGTGATTCAGCAGCCGCGTGATCTCGGCGAACATGACCCGGATGGTCTGCGCGCGCTCGGGCACGTCCACGCCCAGCAGCCGCTCGATGGCCAGGCAGTAGGCGTGCTCGTTGCACATCATCGAGACGTAGTCCAGCCGGTCCATGTAGGGCAGCGTCTGGAGAAAGGTCTTGCTCTCGGCCAGCTTCTCGGTGGCCCGGTGCAACAGCCCGATGTGCGGGTCGGCACGCTGGATGACCTCGCCGTCGAGCTCGAGCACCAGCCGCAGCACGCCGTGCGCGGCCGGATGCTGGGGTCCGAAGTTCAGCGTGTAGTTCTTGATGTCGGCCATCAGTGGCTCCGCCCTTGGTGGGCGATGCCCGCGCCCCGGCCGCGCCGGCTCCGCGGCATTCGCTGGAGAACGACAGCGGCCCTCATTGCAACCCCCCGTAGTGGTCTTCGCGGACGACGCGCGGCACGATCTCGCGCGGCTCGATCGTCACCGGCTGGTAGATCACGCGGCGGGTCTGCTCGTCGTAGCGCATCTCGACGTTGCCGCTGGTCGGGAAATCCTTGCGCATCGGGTGACCGATGAAGCCGTAGTCGGTGAGGATGCGGCGCAGGTCGGCGTGGCCCTCGAAGACGATGCCGAACAGGTCGAAGGCCTCGCGCTCGAACCAGTTGGCCGAGGCCCAGATCTCGGTCACCGAGGCCACCGCCGGCAGCTCGTCGTCGGGGGCGTGCACCTTCAGCCGCACACGCCAGTTGTGCGTGACGGACAGCAGGTGCGAGACGATGCCGTAGCGCGGCCCTTGCAGCGTCTCGTTGCGGTAGTCGGCATAGTCCACGCCGCACAGGTCGACCAGCTGCTCGAACCGCAGCGCCGCGTCGTCGCGCAGCGCCAGCGCCACGGCGGCGTAGTCGTCGACGCCGACCGTGAGGGTGAGCTCGCCGCGGTCGCGCACCAGTGCCTTGATGCGGGGGCCGAGCACGGTGCCGAGCGCGGCCTGCAGGGTGTCGAGTTTCTGCGTCATCGTGGGGACAGTGGAGCGGCGCCGTCAGCGGGCGATGGTGTTCTCGCGCCGGATCTTGGCCTGCAGCTGCAGGATGCCGTAGAGCAGCGCCTCGGCCGTGGGCGGGCAGCCCGGCACGTAGACGTCCACCGGCACGATCCGGTCGCAGCCGCGCACCACCGAGTAGCTGTAGTGGTAGTAGCCGCCGCCGTTGGCGCACGAGCCCATGCTGAGCACCCAGCGCGGTTCGGCCATCTGGTCGTAGACCTTGCGCAGCGCCGGCGCCATCTTGTTGCACAGGGTGCCGGCCACGATCATCAGATCGCTCTGGCGCGGGCTGGGACGGAACAGCATGCCGAAGCGGTCGATGTCGTAGCGCGCCGCACCGGCGTGCATCATCTCCACCGCGCAGCAGGCCAGGCCGAAGGTCATCGGCCACAGCGAGCCGGTCTTCGACCAGTTGATCAGCTTGTCCACCGAGGTGGTGACGAAGCCTTCCTTCAAGACGCCTTCGATTCCCATCGCTCGTTCACTCCCAGTCGAGGGCGCCCTTCTTCCACTCGTAGACGAACCCGACCACCAGGATCCCCAGGAAGACCATCATGGCCCAGAAGCCCGGCATGCCGATGTCGCGCAGCGACACCGCCCACGGGAATAGAAAGGCGATCTCGAGGTCGAAAAGGATGAAGAGGATGGCCACCAGGTAGTAGCGCACGTCGAACTTCATGCGCGCGTCCTCGAACGCCTCGAAGCCGCATTCGTAGGGGCTGTTCTTCTCGACGTCGGGGCGGTTCGGGCCGAACGCGAAGCCCAGCAGCTGCGGCGCAACGCCGACCGCGACACCGACCAGGATGAACAGGATCACGGGCAGGTAGGCTTGCAGCTCCATGGTCTTGTCAGGCTCCTGTGTGCTTCAGCGGGACCACAAAAAAAGCGCGCCTGGCGCACCGCATTGCTGCAGCGGCATCGGGCGCGCCCTCCGTTTGTCTCCAGCGCGATTGCATATGTTCCTGGGCACTGCCGTCGCGGGCCCGGGCGGGCCTCGCGCGACGCACTCCGTTGTTGTTGGTGCCGACGGCGAGACTCGAACTCGCACAGCTTTCGCCACTACCCCCTCAAGATAGCGTGTCTACCAATTTCACCACGTCGGCACGGATGTTCTGGACTGCTTGCCGGGCCCGGCTGCACCCCTTGGAAAGAGGCGCCACACAGACGCTTAGCAAGCCAAGAATTCTAGCCTCAAAGCCACGGCGCTCCGGCTGCGCAGCCAAGGTCGGCGATGCTATTTCGGGATCGTGCCCGACCCTGCCGAAGCCGCCGCTGCCGGCATCGGGGCCACCGGCGCCGGCACCGCCGGCGCGGTGCCGGGGATGGCGCCCGGCAGGGCCGCCGACCCTGCCGCCGAAGCCCCCGTCGCAGGCCCGCCGGCGCCGGCCGCCGGACGGTCGAGCACGCTGCTGCCGCCTTGCATGAAGCGCTCGTTGCCGGTGGTGCCCAGGTAGGCCAGCGCCAGCGTCGAGACGAAGAACACGGTGGCGCAGGCCGCCGTCGAGCGCGACAGGAAATTGGCGCTGCCGCTGGCCCCGAACAGGCTGCCCGAGGCACCGCTGCCGAACGAGGCGCCCATGTCGGCGCCCTTGCCATGCTGGATCAGCACCAGGCCGATCATGACCAGCGCCGACAGCAGCTGCAGCGCGTGGATCAGGGTCATCCAGATTTGCATGATGTAGAGACTCCAGGAATCAAAAGGTGGGCGGCGGATCAGCCTGCCGCGCGGCAGATGGCGATGAAATCAGCAGCCTGCAACGACGCGCCGCCGACCAGGCCGCCGTCGATGTCGGGTTGCGCGAACAGCAGCGCGGCGTTGTCGGGCTTGACGCTGCCGCCGTAGAGGATCGTCATCGACGCGGCCCGGCCCGTGGCCGCCTGCAGCTGCGCGCGCAGCACGGCATGCACGGCCTGCGCCTGCTCGGGCGTGGCCGTGCGGCCGGTGCCGATGGCCCACACCGGCTCGTAGGCCACCACCATCTCGGCCGCGCAATGGCCCAGCTGGTGGATCACGGCCGAGAGCTGGCGCTTGACCACGGCCTCGGTGTGGCCGGCGTCGCGCTCGGCCAGCGTCTCGCCCACGCAGACGATGGGCGTGACCCCCCGGGCCAGCGCGACCTGCGCCTTGCGCGCCACCAGCATGTCGCTTTCGGCGTGGCCGGCGCGGCGCTCGGAGTGGCCGACCAGGACATAGCGGCAGCCGCATTCGGCCAGCATCGCGGCCGAGATCTCGCCCGTGTAGGCGCCCTGCGCGTGCTCCGACACGTCCTGCGCGCCCCAGCGCAACTCGCTGCCGGCGAGCGCGGCGGCCGTTTCGTGCAGGTAGACGTAGGGCACGCAGACGGCCACGTCGGCCGCGAAGGGCCGCGCCGCCAGCAGCGCGGCCAGCAGCTCGGCGTTGGCCGGGCGGCTGCCGTGCATCTTCCAGTTGCCGACGACGAGCGGGCGGTGCATCACTGCGTTTCCAGCGGTGCGGGGCTCAGGCCCAGTTCAGCACGATCTTGCCGACATGGGTGCTGGTCTCCATCAGCGCATGCGCCTGCGCGGCGGCGCCGGCCGGGAACACCTGGTGGATGACGGGCCTGATGCGGCCGGCCTCGATCAGCGGCCACACCTGCGCCTTCAGCTGCTGCGCCAGTGCGGTCTTGTAGGCCACGCTGCGCGGACGCAGGGTCGACCCGGTGACCGTGATGCGCTTGCGCAGCAGCAGCCCGGCGTCGATCGCGCTGGCCGTGCCGCCCTGCACCGCGATCACCGCCAGCCGGCCGTCCTCGGCCAGGCCTTCGAGCTCGCGCGCGATGTACGGCCCGGCCACCATGTCGAGCACGACGTCGGCGCCACGGCCGCCGGTCAGGCGCCTCGTCTCGGCCACGAAGTCCTGGGTCTTGTAGTTGACGGCGTGGTCGGCACCCAGCGCCACGCAGGCGGCGCACTTCTCGTCGCTGCCGGCGGTCACGATGACCCGCGCGCCGAAGGCCTTGGCGAGCTGGATCGCGGTCACGCCGATGCCGCTGCTGCCGCCTTGCACCAGCAGCGTCTCGCCCGCCTTCAGGCCGGCGATGGCGAACAGGTTCTGCCACACGGTGAAGTAGGTCTCGGGCAGGCTGGCCGCCTCGATGCTGTTCAGCCCCTGGGGCACCGGCAGGCACTGGCCCGCAGGCGCGACGCAGAACTCGGCATAGCCGCCGCCGGCCACGAGCGCGCACACCGCATCGCCCAGGGCCAGCCCGGCCGCGGTCAGGTCGGCCGCCGAACCGCCGGCCACGGTGCCCGCGATCTCGAGCCCGGGCAGATCGGAAACCCCCGGCGGCACCGGGTACTGCCCCTTGCGCTGCAGCACGTCGGGGCGGTTCACGCCCGAGGCCTGCACCGCGATCAGCAGCTCACCGGGCCGAGGCACCGGCCGCGGCCGCTCGCACAGCCGCAGCACCTCGGGCCCGCCGGGCGCGGTGATCTCGATGGCGCGCATCGCCACGCTCACTCGGGCTGCTTCGGGGCCTCGTCGGCCAGCGCCGGCGCTGCATGCTCGGCCGGGGCCACGCCTTCGCTGCCGGTCTCGGCGGCGGCGGGCTCGCGGCGCGGGCGGTCATCGCGATCGCGGCGCGGGCGGTCGTCGCGGTCGCGCCGCGGCGGGCGGTCACCGCGGTCGCCACGCGGTTCGTAGCGCTCCTCGGCCATCCCCTCGGGCCGCTCGAGCAGCGCCTTCATGCTGAGCTTGATGCGTCCCTTCTCGTCGGTCTCGAGCACCTTGACCTTGACGACCTGGCCTTCCTTGAGAAAGTCCTCCACGCGCTCCACGCGCTGGTGCGCGATCTGGCTGATGTGCAGCAGCCCGTCCTTGCCGGGCAGGATGTTGACCAGGGCACCGAAGTCGAGGATCTTGGTCACCGCGCCTTCGTAGACCTTGCCGATCTCGGCCTCGGCCGTGATCTCGGTGATGCGCTTCTTGGCGAACTCCGCCTTGTCGCCGTCGGTGCTGGCGATGGTGATGGTGCCGTCCTCGCCGATGTCGATCGTGCAGCCGGTTTCCTCGGTCAGTGCGCGGATGGTGGCGCCGCCCTTGCCGATCACGTCGCGGATCTTCTCGGGGTTGATCTTCATCGTGTACAGGCGCGGCGCGAACACGCTGACCTCGGCCTTGGCACCACCCACCGCCTCGACCATCTTGGCCAGGATGTGCAGCCGCGCCTCCTTGGCCTGCGCCAGCGCCACCTGCATGATCTCCTTGGTGATGCCCTGGATCTTGATGTCCATCTGCAGCGCCGTGATGCCGGCGTTGGTGCCCGCGACCTTGAAGTCCATGTCGCCCAGATGATCTTCGTCGCCCAGGATGTCGGTCAGCACCGCGAAGCGGTTGCCGTCCTTGATCAGGCCCATCGCGATGCCGGCGACATGCGCCTTCAACGGCACACCGGCGTCGAGCAGGCTCAGGCAGCCGCCGCACACGCTGGCCATCGACGACGAGCCGTTGCTCTCGGTGATCTCGCTGACCACGCGCAGCGTGTACGGGAAGTCTTCCTTGCTCGGCAGCACCGCGATCAGCGCGCGCTTGGCCAGGCGGCCGTGGCCGATCTCGCGCCGCTTCGGGCTGCCCACGCGGCCCGTCTCGCCGGTGGCGAACGGGGGCATGTTGTAGTGGAGCATGAAGCGGTCTTCGAAGTCGCCGGCCAGCGCGTCGATGCGCTGCGCATCGCGCTCGGTGCCCAGCGTGGCCGCCACCAGCGCCTGCGTCTCGCCGCGCGTGAACAGCGCCGAGCCGTGGGTGCGCGGCAGCACGCCGCTGCGGATCTCGATCGGGCGCACGGTGCGGGTGTCGCGGCCGTCGATCCGCGGCTCGCCGGCCAGGATCTGGCTGCGCACGATGCGGCTCTCGATCTCGAACAGCAGGCCCTCGACCTCGACCTTGTCGAACTCGACGCCGTCGCCCTTCAGGGCCGCGAACACGCTGGCGGTGACGTCGCGGCAGGCCTGGGTGCGGGCCTGCTTGCTGCGGATCTGGTAGGCCGCGCGCAGCGGGCCTTCGGCCAGCGCGGTGACGCGGGCAATGAAGGGCTCGTTCTTCGGCGGCGCCGTCCACGACCACTCGGGCTTGCCGGCGTCTCGCACCAGCTCGTTGATGGCGGCGATGGCGATCTTGCCCTGCTCGTGGCCGAAGACCACGGCGCCCAGCATGATCTCTTCGGTCAGCTGGTCGGCTTCGGATTCGACCATCAGCACGGCGGCTTCGGTGCCGGCCACCACCAGTTCCAACTTGCTGTCGACCAGCTGCGACTGGCCCGGGTTCAGCACGTACTCGCCATTGACGTAGCCCACCCGGGCGGCGCCGATCGGACCGTTGAACGGGATCCCGCTGATCGCCAGCGCGGCGCTGGTGCCGATCATGGCGGCGATGTCGGCCTGCACCTCGGGGTTCAGGCTCAGCACGTGGATGACCACCTGCACTTCGTTGAAGAAGCCTTCGGGGAACAGCGGCCGGATGGGGCGGTCGATCAGGCGGCTGGTGAGCGTCTCGAGCTCGCTCGGGCGGCCCTCGCGCTTGAAAAAGCTGCCCGGGATCTTGCCCGCGGCGTAGGTCTTCTCGATGTAGTCCACCGTGAGCGGGAAGAAATCCTGGCCCGCCTTGGCCTCGGTCTTGGCGACCACGGTGGCCAGCACGACCGTGTCATCCATGCTGACAACGACGGCGCCCGTGGACTGGCGGGCAATCTCGCCGGTCTCGAGCGTGACCTGGTGCTGGCCCCACTGGAACGTCTTGGTGACTTTGTTGAACAGGCTCATGCGATGTCTTCCTCGAAGCAATGGGCAGCGCAATGCCATTCCAGCGCCGCCACCGCGGTGGCGCCCCTGGAATGACACAGCCAATGCGGCCCGGGTTGAAACGTCACGGGTAGGGGCCGCACGGCGGCGACCCCGCTCCTGGCTCTTACTTGCGCAGGCCCAGCTGGGTGATCAGCGCGGTGTAGCGGTCGGCGTCCTTGTCCTTCAGGTAGGACAGCAGGCGCTTGCGCTGGTTGACCATCTTCAGCAGGCCGCGTCGGCCGTGGTGGTCCTTCAGGTGGGTCTTGAAGTGCGGCGTCAGCTCGTTGATGCGCGTGGTCAGCAGGGCGACCTGCACTTCGGGGCTGCCGGTGTCGGCGGGCCCGCGGGCATGGGCCTTGACGATTTCGGCGGTGGCGGCGGTGGTGAGCGGCATGCGATTTCCTGGTGGATCGTGGAAACCGCCCTGCCCGGCCCACCGCGAGCATGCTCGGGTGGTGGTATGCCTGGCCGCGGTTTCCGGGTTGACTTGCGAACGCCAGTGAAACCGACCGGCGCCGTGCTGCAGAACGCCCGGAAGGCCTGGCGGCCCGCCGAACCCCCGACTCGCTCGGGACCTGGCATTGTAGCCGCGTTGCCCCGGCGCGTCAGGCCCCGGGCTGCGACACCGCGGCCAGGGGCCAGCGCGGCAGCACGTCGAACGCGCCGTCGCGGCGGCTGTCGGCCAGACCGTGCTGCAGGCGCAGCGCCGCCGCCAGCGCGATCATGGCGCCGTTGTCGGTGCACAGCGCCGGCGGCGGGTAGTGCACGCGCGCGCCCAGGCGCGCCGCACCCGCGTCGAGCCGCTCGCGCAGGCGCAGGTTGGCACCCACGCCCCCGGCCACCACCACGCGGTGCAAGCCGGTGGCCGTCAGCGCGCGCAGCGTCTTGGCCACCAGCACGTCGACGATGGCCGCCTGCGTCGACGCGGCGAGGTCGGCGCGCGCCTGCTCGCAGACGCCGGGCCCCAGCTTGCGCACCTGCGTCAGCACGGCCGTCTTCAGGCCGGCGAACGAGAAGTCCAGGTCCTTGCTGTGCAGCAGCGGCCGCGGCAGCGGGTAGGCCTGCGCATCGCCGAACTCGGCCATGCGCGCCAGCGCCGGCCCGCCCGGGTAGCCCAGGCCGAGCAGCTTGGCGCTCTTGTCGAAGGCCTCGCCGGCGGCGTCGTCGATGGTCTCGCCCAGCAGCGCGTAGTCGCCGACACCGCGCACCTGCATGAGCTGGGTGTGCCCGCCCGACACCAGCAGCGCCACGAAGGGGAACTGCGGTGGCTCGGGCGCCAGGAAAGGCGACAGCAGGTGGCCTTCGAGGTGATGCACGCCCAGCGCCGGCCTGTCCAGCGCCGCCGCCAGGGCCACCGCGACGCCCGCGCCCACCAGCAGCGCGCCCGCCAGGCCCGGGCCGCGCGTGTAGGCCACGAGATCGATGTCGTGCAAGGCGCAGCCGGCACGCCCCAGCACCTCGCGCGCCAGCGGCAGCACGCGCCGGATGTGATCGCGCGAGGCCAGCTCGGGCACCACCCCGCCGTAGGCCGCGTGCATCTCGACCTGGCTGTGCAGGGCGTCGGCCAAAAGCTGCGGGGGCGCGTCGGCACGCGTGGCCACCAGCGCCACGCCGGTCTCGTCGCAAGAGGACTCGATGCCCAGCACCTTCATCGAGCCAGTTTAAGGTGCCACACCGCGCCAACGCACGGGCGTGAAAGTTGCATGCCGCCGGGCATGGTCGACCGGCAAGCCACCCGCATCGTCATCGTCGCGCCCGACAGCCTGGCGCCGGCGTCCGGGGACGAGCACGCGGCGCAGGAGGTGGCGCGCTCGCGCAGCCTGCGCATCGGCCTGCTCGAGGCCGGCTACAACATCGTGGCGGTGCTGCCGGTGGACCCGTTCCTGCCCGAGCGGCTGGCCCAGATCCAGCCCGAGATGATCATCGTCGACGCCGAGAGCCAGGCCCGCGACACGCTCGAGCATGTGGTGCTGGCCACCCGCGACGCCCGCCGCCCGATCGTGATGTTCACCCAGGACAGCGACACCAGCCACGTGCGCGACGCCATCGCCGCCGGCGTGACGGCGTATGTGGTGGCCGGCCTCGCGCCCGAGCGCGTCAAGCCGGTGTTGGAAGTGGCGCTGGCGCGCTTCCAGCACGAAGAGGGGCTGCGGCGCGAGCTGGCGCAGGCCCGCACCGAACTGGCCGACCGCAAGGTGGTCGATCGCGCCAAGGGGCTGCTGATGCAGCGCCACCAGATCGCCGAGCCCGAGGCCTACAAGCGCCTGCGCAAGGCGGCGATGGACAAGGGCGTGAAGCTGGTCGAGATCGCGCAGCGCATCGTCGACGCCGCCGACCTGCTGATGTAGGCGCCGGACCCGAACGCGGCAGCGACCGCGCACCGGTGCTGCGCATCGGCGGGCCCGCGCTGCCGCGCGGTGGTGCGATTCAACGCCGCCCAGGCCCGAATGGCTGGCACGCCGATTGCGTGCGCTTGGCCACATGGGGGCTCAGTGCCGAGCCCCCGATCAGGCCAGGACCTTGCAGCGCTTGCAGGGCCCGGGTCGGACAAGGGCGTCCTCACCCCCCGTGCCGCGCAGCGGCGCGCGGTTGTGTGGACGCCCTCTTGCTTTTGGCCCTCAACCCGCAGACCACCATGACCCACTCCAGCACAGGACCCATCGACATGGCCCGCCGCGCAATCGTCAAGGCCGCTGCCGTCAGCGGCGCCGCCGGCCTGGTGCCGGGCCTGCAGGCCGCCGTGCACGCGGCCGGCAGCGACAAGCCCGAGAAGGAGGAGGTGCGCATCGGCTTCATCCCGCTGACCGACTGCGCCAGCGTCGTGATGGCCTCGGTGCTGGGCTTCGACAAGAAGTACGGCGTCAAGATCGTGCCGAGCAAGGAGGCCAGCTGGGCCGGCGTGCGCGACAAGCTGGTCAGCGGCGAGCTCGACATGGCGCATGTGTTGTACGGCCTGGTCTACGGCGTGCAGATGGGCATCGGCGGGCCGAAGAAGGACATGGCCGTGCTGATGACGCTGAACAACAACGGCCAGGCCATCACGCTGTCGAAGGCGCTGGCCGACAAGGGTGCGGTCGACGTGGCCAGCCTGGCCAAGGTGATGGCCGCGCACCAGCGCGAATACACCTTCGCCCAGACCTTTCCCACCGGCACCCACGCGATGTGGCTGTACTACTGGATGGCCTCGGGCGGCATCAACCCCTTCCGCGATGCCAAGGTGATCACGGTGCCGCCGCCGCAGATGGTGGCCAACATGCGCGTGGGCAACATGGACGGCTTCTGCGTCGGCGAGCCCTGGAACGCGCGCGCCATCCTCGACGGCATCGGCATCACCGCGATCACCACGCAGGAGATCTGGAAGGACCACCCCGAGAAGGTGCTGGGCACCACCGGCGACTTCGTCAAGAAGCACCCGAACACGGCGCGCGCCGTGATGATGGCGGTGCTCGAGGCCAGCCGCTGGATCGACGCCAGCCTGCAGAACAAGCAGAAGATGGCCGAGACGATCGCCGAGAAGTCGTACGTCAACACCGGCGTCGACGCCATCGACCAGCGCATCATGGGCCGCTACCAGAACGGCCTGGGCAAGACCTGGGACGACCCGAACTACATGAAGTTCTACAACGACGGACGGGTCAACTTTCCGTACCTGTCCGACGGCATGTGGTTCATGACCCAGCACAAGCGCTGGGGCCTGCTGAAGGAACACCCCGACTATCTGGCGGTGGCGCGGCAAGTGAACCAGGTCGAGCTGTACAGGCAGGTCGCCTCGGCGATGAAGATCCCGGTGCCCAGGAGCGACATGCGCAGCAGCAAGCTGATCGACGGCGTGGTGTGGGACGGCAGCAACCCGGCCCGCTATGCCGACAGCTTCAAGATCCATGCCGGCTCGCCGGCCTGAGGCACGGCCTGCCATGCTCGCCCCTGCCATGGATGCCCCGGCCGGCAGCGCCGCTTCCCCCTGCGCCCCGACGGCCCCGGCGGCCCCGACATCCCCCGCCGCCGATCCGGCGCCAGCGACGCGCCGGGCCTCCCGCCCGGCCGTCGACTGGCGTGGCCTGGGGCTGCAGGCGGTGCCGCCGGTGCTGGGGCTGGCGCTGCTGGTCGCGGTGTGGGAGCTGCTCACGCTGAAGAGCACCAGCTTCCCCGGCCCGGGGGCCACCTTCGCCTCGGCGATCAAGCTCTTCGCCCACCCGTTCTACAGCAACGGGCCGAACGACCAGGGCATCGGCTGGAACGTGCTGTACTCGCTCCAGCGCGTGGCGCTGGGCTTCGGCCTGGCGGCCGTGGTGGGCATCCCGCTGGGCTTCATGCTGGGGCGCTTCACCTTCCTCAGCCGCATGGTCAATCCGCTGGTGAGCCTGCTGCGGCCGGTGTCACCGCTGGCGTGGCTGCCGATCGGGCTGCTGGTGTTCAAGTCGGCCAACCCGGCGGCCATCTGGACCATCTTCATCTGCTCGATCTGGCCCATGATCATCAACACCGCGGTCGGCGTGCAGCGCGTCCCCGAGGACTATCTGAACGTGGCCCGCGTGCTCGCCTTGAGCGAGTGGAAGGTCATCACGCGCATCCTGTTCCCGGCCGTGCTGCCCTACATGCTGACGGGGGTGCGGCTGTCGGTGGGCACGGCCTGGCTGGTGATCGTGGCCGCCGAGATGCTGACCGGCGGCGTCGGCATCGGCTTCTGGGTCTGGGACGAGTGGAACAACCTCAACGTCAAGCACATCATCGTCGCCATCTTCGTGATCGGCATCGTGGGCCTGCTGCTCGAGCAACTGCTGATGGGCATCGCCCGGAGGTTCAGCTATGACGACTGAGCGCACGCCGGGCCGGCCGCCGCGGGCCGACTTCATCAAGATCGACGGTGCCGAGATGGTGTTCGAGACGCGCCAGGGCCGGTTCCACGCGCTGCACGACATCCGCTGCTCGGTGGCCGAGGGCGAGTTCATCACCCTGATCGGGCACTCGGGCTGCGGCAAGAGCACGCTGCTGAACCTGATCGCCGGGCTGCTGCGGCCCACCGCCGGCGTGCTGTTGTGCGACGGCCGCGAGATCGCCGCGCCGGGGCCGCAGCGCGCGGTGGTGTTCCAGAACCACTCGCTGCTGCCCTGGCTGAGCTGCGCCGAGAACGTGCACCTGGCGGTGGAGCGCGTGTTCGCCGCCACCGAGTCCCGGGCCCGGATGCGCGAGCGCACGCTGGCTGCGCTGGAGCTGGTCGGCATGGGCCACGCGGCGGCCAAGCGTCCGCACGAGATTTCCGGCGGCATGAAGCAGCGCGTGGGCATCGCCCGCGCGCTGGCGATGGAGCCCAAGGTGCTGCTGCTCGACGAACCCTTCGGCGCCCTCGATGCGCTCACCCGTGCCCGGCTCCAGGACGAGCTGCTGAAGATCGTCGCCCGCACCCGCAGCACGACGGTGATGGTCACCCACGACGTGGACGAGGCCGTGCTGCTGTCGGACCGCATCGTGATGATGACCAACGGGCCGGCAGCCACCATCGGCGAGATCCTGCCGGTGACGCTGGCGCGCCCGCGCGAGCGCGTCGCGCTGGCCGAGGACCCGGGCTACGTGCACTGCCGCAGGCAGGTGCTGGACTTCCTCTACAACCGCCAGGGCCACGTCGAGCGGGCGGCCGCCTGAAGCCGGCGCGCCCGGGCAGGCTCGAGCAGGCACACCGCTTGCATTACTTTCGATGACACCCTCGTCCGGTGTCTGTCTATCTCCTCAGCAGGGCATGAGCCCTAGTCCAACCCTCCCGTCTCACGACGGGAGGGTCTTTTTTTGCCGGCCGGGGCGAGCTGCGGGCGCCGCCTTGGGGCGGGGTGCTGCCCGAACGGGTGCCCTGCACCGGCGCGGGGCCGGTCCCTCAGTGGTTCTCGCGCGCGTGGTTGATCGTGTACTTGGGGATCTCGACCGTGATGTCCTGGTTCGACAGGATGGCCTGGCAGCTCAGGCGCGAGGTGGAGGTCAGGCCCCAGGCGCGGTCGAGCAGGTCTTCCTCGCTCTCGTCCATCGCGCCCAGCGAGGCCCCGCCCTCTTTCACGATGACGTGGCAGGTGGTGCAGGCACAGCTCATCTCGCAGGCGTGCTCGATGGCGATGCCGTTCTCGAGCAGCGCTTCGCAGACCGAGGTACCGGGCGCGGCCGTGACCGTGGCGCCTTGCGGGCAGAGCTCGGCGTGGGGCAGGATGCGGATGACGGGCATGGGGGGCAGTCGCGGGTTCAGGGCTCGACGGGCACTCAGACTTCTTCCAGCCGTCGCCCGGCCAGCGCCTGGCGGATGCCCTGGTTCATGCGCTCGGCGGCAAAGGCCTCGGTGCCGTCGGCCAGGGCCTTCACCGCCGCCAGGGTGGCGTCGGCATCGTCGCCGGCAGCGGCCTGCAGCGCGGCGGCCATCAGGGTTTCGATGGCGGCCCGCTCGCCCGCGGCCAGCAGCCCGCCGTCGGCTGCCAGCGCGGTACGCGTGGCCAGCGCCATGCGCTCGGCCTCGACGCGCGCCTCGCGCAGCTTGCGTGCCGCCATGTCGTCCTCGGCGTGGGCGTAGCCGTCCCGCAGCATCTGCGCGATCTGGTCATCGCCCAGGCCGTAGCTGGGCTTGACCGTCACCGCGGCTTCCACGCCCGAGGTCTGCTCGCGCGCCGAAACACCGAGCAGGCCGTCGGCGTCGACCTGGAACGTGATGCGGATGCGGGCCGCGCCGGCCGCCATGGGCGGGATGCCGCGCAGCTCGAAGCGGGCCAGGCTGCGGCACTCGGACACCAGGTCGCGCTCGCCCTGCACCACGTGGATGGCCATCGCGGTCTGACCGTCCTGGAAGGTGGTGAATTCCTGCGCCTTGGCCACCGGCAGGGTGGTGTTGCGCTCGATCACGCGCTCGACCAGGCCGCCCATGGTCTCCAGCCCGAGCGACAGCGCGATCACGTCCAGCAGCAGCAGCTCGCCGTCCCGGGCATTGCCGGCCAGCGCGTTGGCCTGGATGGCGGCCCCCAGCGCCACCACCTCGTCGGGGTTCAGGTTGGTCAGCACTTCGCGACCGAACAGGGCACCGACGGCGCTGCGCACCAGTGGCATGCGCGTGCTGCCGCCCACCATGACGACACCCTGCACCTCGTCGCGCGTGACGCGGGCGTCGCGCAGCACCTTGCGCACGGCGGCCAGCGTGCGCTCGACCAGCGGCCGGGCCAGCGCTTCGAGCTGCGCGCGCGCCACATCGACGCGCAGCGCCTGGCCCGCGATCACGGCCTGCCAGGCGACGGCGTCGGCGCTGCTCAAGGCCTCCTTCGCCACGCGGGCGGCCACCAGGGCGGCGCGCTTGTCCTGCGGCGTGGTCGCGGCAGCACCGGCCTGCGCCAGGGCCCAGTCGGCCAGCGCATGGTCGATGTCGTCACCGCCCAGGGCGGCGTCGCCGCCGGTCGCCACCACCTCGAACACGCCGCGCGTCAGCCGCAGCAGCGAGATGTCGAAGGTGCCGCCGCCCAGGTCGTAGACCGCGTAGAGGCCTTCGCTGGCGTTGTCCAGGCCGTAGGCCACCGCGGCCGCGGTGGGCTCGCTGATCAGGCGCAGCACGTTGAGGCCGGCCAGCTGCGCGGCGTCCTTGGTGGCCTGGCGCTGGGCGTCGTCGAAGTAGGCCGGCACCGTGATCACGGCCCCGAACAGCTCGGCGTCGAAGCTGTCTTCGGCGCGCTGGCGCAGGGTGGCCAGGATCTCGGCCGACACCTCCACCGGGGTCTTGTCGCCAGCTCGCGTGGCCAGCGCCAGCATGCCCGGGCGGTCGACGAAGCGGTAGGGCAGACGTTCGCGCCCGGCCACGTCGGCCAGCGCGCGGCCCATGAAGCGCTTGACCGAGACGATCGTGTTCTCGGCATCCTCGGCCTGGGCGGCGAAGGCCTCCAGGCCGATCGCGCGGCCGCCGCCTTCGAGGTAGCGCACGGCCGAGGGCAGCAGCACCCGGCCCTGGGCATCGGGCAGGCAGTCGGCCACGCCGTGACGCACCGCGGCCACGAGCGAATGGGTGGTGCCCAGGTCGATGCCGACGGCGATGCGCCGCTGGTGCGGATCGGGCGCCTGGCCGGGTTCGGAGATCTGCAGCAGGGCCATCGCGGGTCAGGAAGGAGTGAGTTGTTCGAGCCGGCGTTCGATGTCGGCCCGGAAGCGGGCCAAGAACATCAGCGAGCGCACCTGCGCCGCCGCCCCGGCGGTGTCGCCCTGCACGTCGAGCAGGCGCTCGAGCTCGGCCAGCATGGCGCGTTCGTCGCGCTCGATCCGGTCGGCCAGGTCCTGCACGGCGGTGGCATCGGCGGCCTCGTCCAGCGCCTCGCGCCAGGCCATCTGCTGCATCAGGAAGGCAGCGGGCATGGCGGTGTTGCGCTCGGCATCGACCGCCACGCCGCGCAGCGCGCACAGGTAGGCGCCGCGGCTGAGCGGGTCTTTCAGGCGCTGGTAGGCCTCGTTCACGCGCACGGCCCACTGCATCGCCAGCCGCTGCGCCGCGGCGCCTTCGGCCGTGAAGCGGTCGGGGTGGACGCGGCCCTGCAGGTCGCGCCGGCGGGCGTCCAGGTCGGCACGGTCCAGCGCCTGCCGGGGCGGCAGGCCGAACAGCGTGAAGTCGTCGTCGGAGAGCTTCACAACGCCTTGCCCATGAACAGCGACAGGCCGTTGTCGGGGTAGCCGCCGAAGGCCGCGCAGCGGGTGTAGCCGCAACGCTCGTACAGGCGCACGGCGGCGATCTGGTCGCGGCCGGTCTCGAGCAGCGCCCGCCGCCGGCCCTGCGCGCGGGCGGCGTCTTCCAGCGCCTGCAGCAGCGCCTGGCCGGTGCGCCGGCCACGCTCGGCCGGGGCGACGTACATGCGCTTGATCTCGCCATGGTCCTGGCCCGGAGTCAGGCGCACCGCCCCGGTGCCCACCGCCACGCCGTCGCGCCGGGCGACGAAAAAGCTGATCTCGGGAGCCGACAGCGCCTGCAGATCGAGGATGTGGTTGGCCTCGGGCGGGTAGAGCGAGGCCAGGTAGGCGTCGAGCGCGTCCAGCAGGGCCGCCACCTCGGGCTGGTCGGGGCGTTCGCGGCAGAGGGTGACGGTGGTCATCGAACGAAGCGCGCGGCCGGGTGGCCGCGCGGAAGACAACAGGAACGGGGCGGTGGGTGCGGGTGGCCGGGCGTGGCCCCGCGGCTCAGACGCGGAACGACTCGCCGCAGCCGCAGCGGTCTTTCTCGCGCGGGTTGTGGAACTTGAAGCCCTCGTTGAGGCCCTCGCGCACGAAATCGAGTTCGGTGCCGTCGAGGTAGGGCAGGCTCTTCGGGTCGACCAGCACCTTGACGCCGTGGCCTTCGAAGATGACGTCCTCGGGCGCGATGTCGTCGGCGTATTCGAGCTTGTAGGCCAGGCCCGAGCAGCCGGTGGTCTTGACGCCCAGCCGCACGCCGACGCCCTTGCCGCGCCGGCCGATGTAGCGCGTGACGTGCCGCGCCGCGGCTTCGGTGAGAGTGACCGCCATGGTGAGTGTCTCGCTGCCGCGCTCAGTGCGCCGCGGGCGTGCCCTGGGCATGCTTGGCCTTGTAGTCCTGCACGGCGGCCTTGATGGCGTCCTCGGCCAGGATCGAGCAGTGGATCTTCACCGGCGGCAGCGCCAGCTCCTGCGCGATCTGCGTGTTCTTGATCGTCACCGCCTCGTCCAGCGTCTTGCCCTTGACCCATTCGGTGACGAGCGAGCTCGAGGCGATCGCCGAGCCGCAGCCGTAGGTCTTGAAGCGCGCGTCCTCGATCAGCCCGGTGGCCGGGTTGACCTTGATCTGCAGCTTCATCACGTCGCCGCAGGCGGGCGCACCGACCATGCCGGTGCCGACCGTGTCGTCGCCCTTGTCGAACGAACCGACGTTGCGGGGGTTTTCGTAATGCTCGACGACTTTTTCGCTGTAGGCCATTTTCTTTATCTCCTGGTGCTGTGCGGGGCGCGGCTCAGTGCGCGGCCCACTGGATCGAGCTGATGTCGATGCCGTCCTTGAACATCTCCCACAGGGGCGAGAGGTCGCGCAGCTTGGCGACGCGGTCCTTCAACGTGCCGACCGCGTAGTCGATCTCCTCGACGGTGGTGAAGCGGCCGATCGTCATGCGCAGGCTGGAATGCGCCAGCTCGTCGCTGCGGCCAAGGGCGCGCAGCACGTAGCTGGGCTCCAGGCTGGCGCTGGTGCAGGCCGAGCCGGAGCTCACCGCGATGCCCTTGACGCCCATGATCAGGGACTCACCCTCGACGAAGTTGAAGCTCGCGTTGAGGTTGTGCGGCACGCGCCGCTCGAGGTCGCCGTTGATGAACACCTGCTCGATCCCGCTGATGCCCTGGAGCAGGCGCTGCTGCAGCATCCGGATGCGCTCGATCTCGGAGCCCATCTCGTTGCGGGCGATCTCGAACGCCAGCCCCATGCCCACGCACTGGTGGGTGGGCAGGGTGCCACTGCGCATGCCGCGCTCGTGGCCGCCGCCGTGCATCTGCGCCTCGAGCCGCACGCGCGGCTTGCGCCGCACGTACAACGCGCCGATGCCCTTGGGTCCGTAGGTCTTGTGGCTGGCCAGGCTGAGCAGGTCCACCGGCAGCGTGGCCATGTCGATCGCGACCTTGCCGGTGGCCTGCGCGCCGTCGACATGGAACACGATGCCGCGTTCGCGGCAGAGGGCACCGATGGCGGGAATGTCCTGGATCACGCCGATCTCGTTGTTGACCAGCATCACCGAGACCAGCACCGTGTCCTTGCGCAGCGCGGCCTTGAACCGGTCGAGGTCGAGCAGGCCGTTCGGCTCGACGTCGAGGTAGGTGACCTCGAAGCCCTGCCGCTCGAGCTCGCGCGTGGTGTCCAGCACCGCCTTGTGCTCGGTCTTGACGGTGACGATGTGCTTGCCGCGGGCGCTGTAGAAATGCGCCGCACCCTTGATGGCCAGGTTGTTGGACTCGGTCGCGCCGCTGGTCCAGACGATCTCGCGCGGGTCGGCGTTGATCAGCGCCGCCACCTGCTCGCGCGCCTTCTCGACCGCGGCCTCGGCTTCCCAGCCCCAGGCGTGGCTGCGGCTGGCGGGGTTGCCGAAGTGCTCGCGCAGCCACGGGATCATGGCGTCGACGACGCGGGGATCGCAAGGCGTTGTGGCGCCGTAGTCCATGTAGATCGGGAAATGCGGGGTCATGACAGCAAGGTCGGTAGTGTCGGAACGGGAACTACTTCGGGAATGCGTTGCCCAGCGCGAACACCGAGTTCGGCGCCGTCACCTTGATCGGCTTGACCACGGGCGTGCTCGAGATCGCTCGCTTGACCGGCGCCGCGTCGATCGAGATGCCCTTGGCGAGCTGTTCGTCGACGAGCTTCTTCAGCGAGATCGAATCGAGGAACTCGATCATCTTGGTGTTCAGGCTCGCCCAAAGGTCGTGCGTCATGCAGCGGCCGCCGTCGTCGCCCATGCAATTCTCCTTGCCGGCGCAACCGGTGGCGTCGATGGGTTCATCCACCGCGACGATGATGTCGGCCACCGTGATCTCGGCGGCGGGCCGGCCCAGCGAGTAGCCCCCGCCGGGCCCGCGCGTGCTCTCGACCAGCGAATGCCGGCGCAGCTTGCCGAAGAGCTGCTCGAGGTAGGACAGCGAGATCTGCTGCCGCTGGCTGATGGCGGCCAGCGCCACGGGGCCGGCGTTGGAACGCAGCGCGAGATCGATCATCGCGGTGACGGCAAAGCGGCCTTTGGTGGTGAGACGCATGGGAGCTCCTGATGGGGTCGCCGGCCGCGGCGACGACCGCCTGCCGTTGATCCCGACTGATTCAGTCAAGTATAGGCGAAGCGGCGGGCGTCAGTCAACCGCGCCGGTCGAGCCCAGCTCGGCGGCGAGGCTCTCGACGAGCCCGTCGCAGGCGTCTTCCACCAGGTCGAGCACACGCTCGAATCCGTCGGCCGAGCCGTAGTACGGATCGGGCACGTCGGCGGCGCCGGCGAGGCGGCGCGCGTAGCGCAGCAGCGGCTGCACGCGCGCGCGGCTGGCGGCCGGCGCGTGCGCCTGCAGGTGGGCCAGGTGCTCGCCGTCCAGGGCCAGGATGAGGTCGAAGTGCTCGTAGTCCTCGGGCGCGATCCGCCGCGCGCGCAGTGCCGACAGGTCGTAGCCGCGCTTCGCGGCGTGGCGCTGCGCGCGCGGGTCGGGCGCCTCGCCGGTGTGGTAGCCGGTGATGCCGGCGGAGCCGACCTGCACGCGCTCGCCCAGGCCGGCTGCGGTGAGCTTGGCCCGCAGCACGCCTTCGGCGGTGGGCGAGCGGCAGATGTTGCCGGTGCACACCATCAGCACGCTCAGGGCCGGGGCCGGCGTGGCGTCTTCCGCGCGGGCCGAGGGCCACAGTCGGGGCAGGCGCAGCACGGACGCGCTCAGCCCTGGCCGCGGACGGGCGGCGCCGCCAACGGCACGACGTTGAGGTCGTGCCCCGGCGCACCGAAGGCCTGCTCCCGCAGCAGGGCCAGCTGGTCGCGCACGCGCGCCGCCTTTTCGAACTCGAGGTTGCGCGCGTGCTCGAGCATCTGTCGCTCGAGCAGCTTGATGCGCTTGCCCAGGTCCTTCTCGGACATCGACTCGACCTCCGCCGCGGCCTGGGCCGCCTTCAGGTCGTCCTGGGCGCTCTTGTCGGAGACGGCACCCTCGATCATGTCGCGGATGCGCTTGTTGATGCTCTTGGGCGTGATGCCCGCCGCCAGGTTGTGCGCGACCTGGCGGGCGCGCCGGCGCTCGGTCTCGCCGATGGCCGCGCGCATGCTGTCGGTCATCTTGTCGGCATACAGGATCGCGCGGCCGTTGACGTTGCGCGCGGCGCGGCCGATCGTCTGGATGAGCGAGCGTTCGGCACGCAGGAAACCTTCCTTGTCGGCGTCCAGGATCGCCACCAGGCTGACCTCGGGCAGATCGAGGCCCTCGCGCAGCAGGTTGATGCCCACCAGCACGTCGAACACGCCCAGGCGCAGGTCGCGCAGGATCTCCACCCGCTCCACCGTGTCGATGTCGCTGTGCAGGTAGCGCACCTTCACGCCGTTGTCCGTCAGGTACTCGGTCAGCTGCTCGGCCATGCGCTTGGTCAGCGTGGTGATCAGCACGCGTTCGTTGCGCGTGGCGCGGTCGCGGATCTCCTGCAGCACGTCGTCGACCTGGGTGCCGGCCGGACGCACCTCGACCTCGGGGTCGACCAGCCCGGTGGGCCGCACGAGCTGCTCGACCACCTGGCCGGCATGCGCCTGCTCGTAGGCCGCGGGCGTGGCCGAGACGAAGACCGCCTGCCGCATCTTGCGTTCGAACTCCTCGAACTTGAGCGGCCGGTTGTCCAGCGCGCTGGGCAGCCGGAAGCCGTACTCCACCAGCGTGGTCTTGCGCGCGCGGTCGCCGTTGTACATGCCGCCGAACTGGCCGATCAGCACATGGCTCTCGTCCAGGAACATGACGGCGTCGCTGGCCAGGTAGTCCACCAGCGTCGGCGGCGGCTCGCCCGGCTGCGCGCCGCTGAGGTGGCGGGTGTAGTTCTCGATCCCCTTGCAGTGGCCCACCTCCTGCAGCATCTCGAGGTCGAAGCGCGTGCGCTGCTCCAGCCGTTGCGCCTCGACGAGCTTGCCGGCCTTGACCAGCTCGTCCAGGCGCGTGCGCAGCTCGTCCTTGATGGTGACGATGGCGTCGACCACGCGCTCGCGCGGGGTCACGTAGTGGCTGCCGGGGTAGACCGTGAAGCGCGGGATCTTCTGCCTCACCCGCCCCGTCAGCGGGTCCAGCAGCTGCAGGCTCTCGACCTCGTCGTCGAACAGCTCGATGCGCAGCGCCAGCTCGCTGTGCTCGGCCGGGAAGATGTCGATGGTGTCGCCGCGCACCCGGAAGCTGCCGCGGCCGAACTCGATCTCGTTGCGCTTGTACTGCATGCGGATCAGCTGCGCGATCACGTCGCGCTGGCTCATCCGGTCGCCCACCCGCAGCGTCATCACCATCTTGTGGTAGTCGGCCGGGTTGCCGATGCCGTAGATGGCGCTCACGCTGGCCACGATGATGGTGTCGCGCCGCTCGAGCAGGCTCTTGGTGGCGCTCAGGCGCATCTGCTCGATGTGCTCGTTGATGGCGCTGTCCTTCTCGATGAACAGGTCGCGCTGCGGCACGTAGGCCTCGGGCTGGTAGTAGTCGTAGTAGCTGACGAAGTATTCGACCGCGTTGCGCGGGAAGAACTCGCGGAACTCGCTGTACAGCTGTGCGGCCAGCGTCTTGTTGGGCGCGAAGACGATGGCCGGCCGGCCCAGCCGCGCGATCACGCTGGCCATCGTGAAGGTCTTGCCCGAGCCCGTGACGCCCAGCAGCGTCTGGTAGGCCAGGCCGTCGTTGATGCCTTCCACCAGCTGCGCGATGGCACCCGGCTGGTCACCGGCCGGGGCGTAGGGCTGGAACAGCTGGTAAGGCGAATCGGGGAACGAGACGAACTCGCCCTGCGTCGGCGCGTCGTGGTCGACGACCAGGTCGGGCTTGACGACGGGCGGAGCATTCATCCAGGACATCCTAAAATTGCCGGGCAATCCGCCAGATTAACCCAAGCCCCGAAAGACACCGATGACCCTGTTCGCCAGCGTCGAGATGGCCCCGCGCGACCCCATCCTGGGCCTGAACGAGCAGTTCGCGGCCGACCCCAACCCGGCCAAGGTGAACCTCGGCGTGGGCGTGTATTTCGACGACCAGGGCCGGCTGCCGGTGCTGGCCTGCGTGGCCGCCGCCGAGCAGCAGCTGCTGGCCGCGCCCAGGGCCAAGAACTACCTGCCGATCGACGGCATCGCCGACTACGACCGGGCCGTGCAAGTGCTCGTCTTCGGTGCCGGCAACCCGGCCGTGGCGGGAGGTCGGGTGGCCACCGTGCAGGCCCTGGGCGGCACGGGCGGGCTGAAGGTGGGTGCCGATTTCCTCAAGCGCCTGCGGCCCGACGCGCCGGTGCTGATCAGCGACCCGAGCTGGGAGAATCACCGCGCCTTGTTCACCCAGGCCGGCTTTGCGGTCTCGAGCTACCCCTACTACGACGCCGCCACCCGGGCGGTGCGCTTCGACGCCATGCTGGCCGCGCTGCAGGCCGCCGCGCCCGGCACCATCGCCGTGCTGCACGCCTGCTGCCACAACCCCACCGGCTGCGACCTGACGCCGGTCCAGTGGCAGCAGGTGGCGCAGGCCTGCCGCGAGCGCGGGCTGGTGCCGTTCCTGGACATGGCGTACCAAGGCTTCGGCGACGGCATCGCCGAGGACGGCGCAGCGGTCGCCCAGTTCCTGGCCGCGGACATCGATTTCTTCGTCGCCACCTCGTTCTCGAAGAGCTTCTCGCTGTACGGCGAGCGCGTGGGTGCACTCAGCGTGGTCTGCGCCAGCGCCGACGAGGCTGCGCGCGTGCTGTCGCAGTTGAAGATCGTGATCCGCACCAACTACTCCAACCCGCCGACCTTCGGCGCCCGCATCGTGGCCACCGTGCTCACCACGCCGGCCTTGCGCGCGCAGTGGGAGCAGGAGCTGGCGGGCATGCGCGAGCGCATCCGCGCCATGCGGCGCGCGCTGGTCGAGCGCCTGCGAGCCGCCGGCGTGGCCGCCGATCTCGACTACGTCACGCGCCAGAAGGGCATGTTCAGCTATTCGGGACTGGGGCGCCCGCAAATGCTGCGCCTGCGCACCGAGTTCGGCGTCTACGGCCTCGACTCGGGCCGCATCTGCGTGGCCGCCCTGAACAGCGGCAACGTCGACACCGTGGCCCGCGCCATCGCGCAGGTGATGTAGCTGCCGATGCGCGCCCGCGCCGAGTGCGACTCGCGCGCCGCTGCCGCCCCGGCGACAGCGGCCGAGTACAGGCACCGAAGACGGTGTTATTGCTCTGATTGGAGGCGCCCACGCCAGGCACAGTGGGTGCGCAGGATGAAGATTGCTGCGCTGCAGCAAATTTCATGGTACTGTCACCATGCAGGGACGATCGGAGAGTGTTGATGCTGTACCAGATCTATGAGACCCAACGCGCGCTCATGGCGCCGTTTTCGGAGTTCGCCAGTGCCTCGGCCAAGCTCTACAGCCACCCGCTGAGCCCGTTCTCGCACACGCCGATGGCGCAGCGCGTGTCCGCCAGCTTCGACTTGCTGCACCGGCTGGCCAAGGAATACGAAAAGCCCCCGTTCGCCATTGCGTCGGCGCAGGTCGACGGCGTCGATGTCGCGGTGCAGGAGCAGGTGGCGCTGCACAAGCCCTTCTGCCGGCTGCTGCGCTTCAAGCGCTTCACCGACGACCCGAAGGCGCTCGCGCAGATGAAGGGCCAACCCTCGGTGCTGGTGGTGGCACCGCTGTCGGGCCACCACGCCACGCTGCTGCGCGACACCGTCAAGAGCCTGCTGCAGGATCACAAGGTCTACATCACCGACTGGACCGATGCGCGCATGGTGCCTGCGCAGGCCGGCGCCTTCCATCTCGACGACTACGTGGCCTACGTGCAGGAGTTCATCCGCCACATCGGCAGCGACGTGCACGTCATCTCGGTGTGCCAGCCCACCGTGCCGGTGCTGGCGGCGATCTCGTTGATGGCCAGCGCGGGCGAGACCACGCCGCGCACGATGACGATGATGGGCGGCCCGATCGATGCCCGCAAGAGCCCGACCGCGGTCAACAACCTGGCGATGAACAAGAGCTACAGCTGGTTCGAGAACAACGTCATCTTCCGCGTGCCGCAAAACTTCCCCGGCGCCGGCCGCCGCGTCTACCCCGGCTTCCTGCAGCACACCGGCTTCGTGGCGATGAACCCGGACCGCCACCTCAGCAGCCACTACGACTACTTCCGCGACCTGATCCGCGGCGACGACGACAACGCCGAGTCGCACCGCCAGTTCTACGACGAGTACAACGCCGTGCTCGACATGCCGGCCGAGTACTACCTGGACACCATCAAGACCGTCTTCCAGGACTTTGCCCTCGTCAACGGCAGCTGGAAAGTCGGCGGCGAGCTCGTGCGGCCGCAAGACATCAGCGGCACCGCGCTGCTGACAATCGAAGGCGAGCTCGACGACATCTCGGGCGCCGGCCAGACCAAGGCCGCGCACGACCTGTGCACCGGGATCCCGCAGGACCGCCGGTTCCACTACGACGTGGCCGGCGCTGGCCACTACGGCATCTTCGCCGGGCGCCGCTGGCGTGAGAAGGTGTACCCGCAGGTGAGCGAGTTCATTGCCCGCTACGACGCCGAGGCGGCTAACGCCCAATCGCGCGGCGCCCCGGCGGCGCGCCGCAAGCGGGCCTGAGGCGCGCTCGATAATCCGGCGGTGAGCGCGCCGCCGTCCCTGTCACCCTCCTTGCCGCCTGCGCCCGTGCCGGCACCAGCGTCCGCGCCAGCACTTGCGACCGACGTGCTGGCCACGCTGGCCGAGCGGGTGGACGCCGCGCTGCCGCAGACCCAGTGCCGGCGCTGCGGCTACGCGGACTGCCGGGCCTACGCCCAGGCAATCACCGCCGAGGCGGCCGCGATCAACCGCTGCCCGCCCGGCGGGGCCGAGGGCGTGGCGCGGCTGGCCGCGATCACCGGCCGCGCGCCGGCGCCGCTGGACCCCGCCTGCGGCACCGAGGGCCCGCGCCGGCGGGCCGTCATCGACGAGGCCTGGTGCATCGGCTGTGCGCTGTGCATC
Source organism: Burkholderiales bacterium (assembly GCA_028872015.1). Lineage (GTDB taxonomy): Bacteria > Pseudomonadota > Gammaproteobacteria > Burkholderiales > Burkholderiaceae_C > Rubrivivax. The sequence continues at coordinate 84,829 of JAGWLO010000003.1, forward strand.
AAGGCCTGCCCCGTCGATTGCATCGTCGGCGCGCCCCAGCGCATGCACACCGTGATCGACGCGCTGTGCACCGGCTGCGAGCTGTGCGTGCCGGCCTGCCCGGTGGACTGCATCGCCCTGCCGGCGGTCACCGGCGATCGCAGCGGCTGGCAGGCCTGGAGCACGGCGCAGGCCGACGATGCGCGCGAGCGCTACCGGCAGCGCCAGGCGCGCCAGCTGCGCGAGCAGGAAGCCCAAGACCAGCGCCTGGCCGCGCAGTCGCGCCTCCGGCCGGCCGACCCGGCGCGCCATGACGCCTGAGGCGGTCGAGGGCTTCTTCGCCCGCCTGGCCGCGGCCAACCCGCAGCCGCGGACCGAGCTCGAATTCACCAGCGTGTTCGAGCTGCTGATCGCGGTGCTGTTGTCGGCGCAAGCCACCGACGTCGGCGTCAACAAGGCCACGCGGCGGCTGTTCACGCTGGCGCCGACGCCGCAGCGCATGCTGGACCTGGGCCCGGAGCGCGTGACCGAGCTCATTCGCACGATCGGCCTGTTCCGCACCAAGGCGAAGAACCTGCTGGCCACCTGCCGCATCCTGGTCGAGCAGCACGGCGGCGAGGTGCCGGCCTCACGCGCAGCGCTGGAGGCCCTGCCCGGTGTCGGCCGCAAGACCGCCAACGTGGTTCTCAACGTGGCCTTCGGCGAGCCGACGATGGCGGTGGACACGCATGTGTTCCGCGTCGCCAACCGCACCGGCCTGGCGCCCGGGCGCACGCCGCTGGCGGTCGAGACCGGCCTGCTGCAGCGCGTGCCGGCGCGCTACCTCGAACACGCGCACCACTGGCTGATCCTGCACGGCCGCTACGTCTGCCTGGCGCGGCAGCCGCGCTGCGCCGAATGCGGCGTGCGTGGCTTCTGCGATTTCGGCGCTTCTACAATCCCGCCCGGGAGACCAGCAGAGTCATGAGCAAGCTCGAAGATCTCGCGGAGCGGGTGGACCGCCTGGTGCTGCGGCACCAGGAGCTCAGGCGCACCAGCGCGCTGATCGAGCAGCAGCTGGCCGCCGTCTCGGCCGAGCGCGACAGCCTGCGCTCGCGGCTGGCCGCGGCGCGCGCCCGCATCGACGCGCTGATCGAGCGCCTGCCCGCCGAGGCTGCGGCCGCCGACCCGCCGGCACCGTCCCTGCCGGCGAAAGGCAAGGCGCGATGAAGCAGGTCGAGGTGACGATCCTGGGCCAGGTCTACATGCTGGGCTGTCCCGAAGGCGGCGAGGCGCTGCTGGCCGCCGCCGTGGCCGGCGTCGACCGCGAGATGACCACCATCCGCGAGGCCGGCAAGGTGCGCGGGCGCGAGCGCATCGCCGTGCTGGCGGCACTGAACGTCGCGTACCAGTTGGCCGAGCGCATGGCGCAGGGGCCGGCGGCTGCCCTGGCGCCGGCACCGGCGCCGACGGCGGGTGCATCCGGTCGTCCCGACGACCCGGCCACGCCGATCGACCTCGACGCGCTGTTGCGCCGCGTCGACGACGCGCTGGGCAGCGACGGCCAATTGCTGTGAAGCGGCGGCGCGCCCCGCGCGCGGCGCAGCAGGCCTAGAATGAGCGCGTCCGTCGTGTTCGCGTGAGCTCAATATTTCCTTGAACCGATGCTCATTGAGCCAGGGCTTGGAACATCGCCAGGCTGGTGTGATCGTCTCGCGTCAGATGAACCCGAAGCCTGGCTGACCTCGCCCACCTGAACTTCCCTGAGGGTTCAGGAATGCGGTTCACGGCTCACGACGGACACCCTTTCGCCGCTGCACACCACGCTCCCGGCATGCCCCGCCGCCATTGGTTGATGAAGAGCGAGCCGGCCGAGGCGTCGATCGACGACCTCGTCCGTGCGCCGCTCGGCACGCTGCCCTGGACCGGGGTGCGCAACTACCAGGCGCGCAATTTCATGCGCGACCTGATGCAGCCCGGCGACGGGG
>JAGWLO010000058.1 GCA_028872015.1 Burkholderiales bacterium
GACGTGCCGGCGTCGCGCAGCGGCGTGCTCGCACGCGCCGACGTGCGCGCGCTCGGCCTGGCCGTGGTGGCGCTGGGCGGCGGACGCCGGCGCCCGGGCGATGCCGTCGACCCGCGCGTGGGCCTGGACCGGGTGCTGCCGCTGGGCCACGCGGTGCAGGCCGGGCAGCCGCTGGCGCGCGTGCATGCGGCCGATGCGGCCGCGGCGCAGGCAGCGGTGCAGGCGGTGGCCGCGGCGATGGACATCGACGGGCAGGCCGCCGGGGCCGCGGCTGCAGCGCCCGCCGCCCCGCCCGTGATCGAGACCCTGGGCTGAGCATGGCCCCCGTGCCACGGGTCAAGGTGTGCTGCATCGCCAGCCTCGAAGAGGCGCGGCTGGCGCAGGCCCATGGCGCGGCGGCGATCGGCCTCGTCTCGGCCATGCCCAGCGGGCCGGGCGTGATCGGCGATGCGCAGATCGCCGCCATCGCGGCGGCGGTTGGCGGCGCCAGGCTGCGCAGCTTCTTGCTCACCGCGCGCACCCGCGCCGCCGACATCGCGGCCCAGCACCGCGCCGCCGGCACCACCACGCTGCAGCTGGTGGACGCACTGCCGCCGGCCGAGCTGCGAGCGCTGCGTGCGCTGTGCCCCGGCGTCGAGCTGGTGCAGGTGGTGCATGTCGGCGGCGCGGCCGCGCTGGACGAGGCCCTGGCGGTGGCGCCCTGGGTCGACGCGATCCTGCTCGACTCGGGCCGCCCGACGCTGGCGGTCAAGCAGCTGGGCGGCACCGGCCGCACGCACGACTGGGCCGTGAGCCGGCGCATCCGCGACGCCGTCGCACCGCTGCCGCTGTGGCTGGCGGGCGGCCTGCGTGCGCAGAACGTGGCCGCGGCCATCGCGGCCGTGCAGCCGCACGGGCTCGACCTGTGCACCGGCGTGCGCCACCGGGGGCGCCTGGACGCCGCGCTGCTGGGTGCCTTCATGGCTGTGGTGCACGGCGGCGCCGGGCCGGCCGCGCCCGCATGAGACACGCCTGCGCCAACTGCAGCGCCGCGCTGCCCGAGCCTCGGCCCGACTTCTGCCCCCGCTGCGGCCAGGAGACGGACCTGAAGCCGCCCACCCTGCGCGAATTCGCGCAGCAGTTCGGCGGCGCCTACCTCAGCACCGAGGGCGCGCTGTGGCGCACGCTGAAGCTGCTGCTGTTCAAGCCCGGCGAGCTGACGGTGCAGTACCTGGCCGGGCGGCGCAAGCACTACGTGCTGCCGCTGCGGCTGTACCTGACGGTCAGCGTGCTGACGCTGCTGCTGCTGCGCACTGCGGGCGGCCCGATGTCGGTGAACCTGGTGCCCGATGCGCAGGCCCCCGCGCTGCGCAGCGGCAGGGTCAGCCTGCAGGTGCTGGGCAACGCCGGGCTGAAGGACGGCGTCTTCTACTGCCACCGCCTGCCGGGCTGGGTGTGCCAGCGGCTGAAGCGCCGGCTCGACGTCGACCCCCGGGCCCTGGCGCTGCAGGCCGCGGCGTTCAAGGACCGGTTCACGAACAACCTGGGCGGCGGGATGTTCCTGCTGCTGCCGGGCTTCGCCCTGTGGATGAAGCTGGCGTACTGCAACCGCCGCCTGCGCTACGCCGAGCACCTGGTGTTTGCGCTGCACATCCACGCGTTCTGGTTCCTGGCGCTGGCCTTCACCGTGCCCGACCGGCTGTGGCTGTCGATCCCGGCCTTCACGGCCGTGCCCTGGTACACCTTCGTGGCGATGCGGCGCGTCTACGGCGGGCGGCGCTGGCCGCGGCTGCTGCGCGGGCTGCTGGTCAGCCTGCTGTACGGCCTGACGCTGGTGCTGGTGCTCACCGGCACCGCGCTGTGGTCGCTGCTGATGTAGCGGCTGCCGAAGCCGCGGCCGGGGCGGCCCGGCACCCTAGAATCGCAGTGGCGATGGCAGCAGCGTCGCCGCGCCCGACCGCCAACCCCGCCGCGTCACCGGCCGGCCCCCCCGATGAGCCTGAGCGCCCTCACCGCCCTGTCGCCCCTGGATGGCCGCTACGCGCCGCGGCTGGGCGCGCTGCGTCCGCTGCTGTCCGAGTACGGCCTGATGCACCACCGGGTGCGCGTCGAGGTGGAGTGGTTCATCGCGCTGTCCGATGCCGGCTTCGCCGAGTTCGCGCCGCTGTCCGAGGCCTCGCGCGGCCTGCTGCGCTCGCTCGTCGTGCGCTTCGCCGAGGCCGATGCCGAGGCCATCAAGGAGATCGAGCGCACCACCAACCACGACGTCAAGGCGGTGGAGCTCTGGATCAAGTCGCGCTTCAAGGGCCACGCCGAGCTCGAGCGCGCGGGCGAGTTCGTGCACTTCGCCTGCACCAGCGAGGACATCAACAACACCAGCCATGCGCTGATGCTGCAGCGCGCCCGCGCCGAGGTGCTGCTGCCGGCGCTGGACCGGCTGCTGTCGCGGCTGGGCGCGATGGCCCGGTCGATGGCCGAGATGCCCATGCTCAGCCGCACCCACGGCCAGACCGCCAGCCCCACCACGGTGGGCAAGGAGGTGGCCAACGTCGCGGCGCGGCTGGCCACGGCGCGCTCGCGCATCGCCGCGGTGCCGCTGCTGGCGAAGATGAACGGTGCCGTGGGCAACTACAACGCCCACCTCGCCGCCTACCCCGATTTCGACTGGGAGGCCTTCAGCCGCCGCGTCGTCGAGGAGCGCCTGGGTCTGGTCTTCAACCCGTACACGGTGCAGATCGAGCCGCACGACTACATGGCCGAGCTGTTCGACGCCATCGCGCGCGCCAACACGCTGCTCATCGACTGGGCGCGCGACGTCTGGGGCTACATCTCGCTGGGCTACTTCAAGCAGCGCGTGAAGGCGGGCGAGGTCGGCTCCAGCACCATGCCGCACAAGGTGAACCCGATCGATTTCGAGAACGCCGAGGGCAATTTCGGACTGGCCAACGCGCTGCTGGTGCACATGAGCGGCAAGCTGCCCATCAGCCGCTGGCAGCGCGACCTCACCGACAGCACGGTGCTGCGCAACATGGGCGTGGCGCTGGGGTACACCCTGGTGGCCTGCGACAGCCTGGGCCGCGGCCTGGACAAGCTGGAAGTGAACACGGCGCAGCTGGCGGCGGACCTCGACGGCGCCTGGGAGGTGCTGGGCGAGGCGGTGCAGACCGTGATGCGCCGCCACGGCCTGCCCAGCCCGTACGAGCAGCTGAAGGACTTCACGCGCGGGCGGCCCGTCACGCGCGAACTGATGCAGGGCTTCATCGCCGGGCTGCCGCTGCCGGCGGCCGAGCTCGAACGCCTGCTGACGCTGACGCCGGCGGCCTACACCGGGCTGGCCGCCGCGCTGGCCCGCCGCTGGTCGATGCCATGACTGCGGCGCGGCCCGCCTTCGGCGCCCAGCTGGCGACCGCGCAGGCCGCCCACGATTCGATGCTCTGCGTGGGGCTCGACCCCGAGCCGGCACGATTCCCGGGCGCCTGGCGCCACGACGCCGCGCGCATCTTCGACTTCTGCGCGGCCATCGTCGCGGCCACGCGCGACCAGGTCTGCGCCTACAAACCGCAGATCGCCTACTTCGCCGCCCACCGCGCCGAGGACCAGCTCGAGCGCCTGATCGCGCACATCCACGCCACGGCCCCGGCCGTGCCGGTGATCCTGGACGCCAAGCGCGGCGACATCGGCCCCACCGCGGGGCAGTACGCGCGCGAAGCCTTCGAGCGCTACGGCGCCGACGCCGTGACGCTGTCGCCCTTCATGGGGCTGGACTCGATCGAGCCTTACCTGGCCTACGCCGGCAAGGGGCTGATCCTGCTGTGCCGCACCTCCAACCCCGGCGGCAGCGACCTGCAGTCGCAGCGGCTGGAAGGCGGGGAGATGCTCTACGAGCGCATCGCGCGGCTGGCCGCGGGGCCCTGGAACCGCGGCGGCCAGCTCGGGCTGGTGGTGGGCGCCACCTACCCGGCCGAGCTGGCCCGCGTGCGTGCGCTGGCGCCCACGCTGCCGCTGCTGATCCCGGGCATCGGCGCGCAGGGCGGCGACGCGACCGCCACGGTGCGCGCAGCCTGGCGCCCCGATGCGCCCATCGTCGTCAGCTCGTCGCGCGCAGTGCTGTATGCCGGCACGGACGGGGCCGACGCCGGCGCGGGCTTCACGGCCGCGGCGCGCGGCGCGGCCCAGGCCACGCGGGCGGCGCTGCAAAGCGCGCGCCCATGAGCCCCGAGGCGCTGTCCGAGTTCGACGCCCCGCGGCGACGCGCGCCGCGCGCATCACCGCAGCTCGGGGCGCAGCTGGCACGCGCCTTCCTGGCGCTGTGCGGGCCGGCCTGCGCGGTGGCCGCGGCGCTGCTGCTGGTGCCGCCCACGCCGGCGCCGCTGGGCTGGCTGCTGGCCGCGCTGTTCGCGGCCTTGGCCCTGGTGTCGGTGGGCGCGGCGCGGCTGCCCGCCGCGGCCGCCACCACCGCGCTGGCGGTGGTGCTGGCGGGCGTGACGGTGGCCATCGCCGCCAGCGCCTGGGTGCTGGGCTGGGGCCTCAGCGAGCCGGGGCTGGCCATCCCGGGCCTGCTCGTGTGCGTGCTGTGCGCCGCCGCGGGCTGGCGCGCCGGGGCCCTGCTGGCCGTGCTGGCCGCGGCGCTGATGGGCGCCGTCGCGGCGTTCGCGCCGGCGCCGCCGCCGGCGCTGCAGCCGGCGGCCTGGCTGCACCTGGGGGCCGACCTGCTGTCGCTGGCCGCGGGGCTGGGCGCCGGCGTGGTCATCGCGCGCATGCTGAACCAGGCGCTGCGGGCGGCCCAGGACCGCGAAGACCGCTTCCGCCGCCTGCTGGCACTGGCCGCCGACGCCTACTGGGAGATCGACCGCGAGCACCGCCTGGTGGCGGGCCACGACCACGGCGGCGGGCTGGCTGCGCTCAACCACAGCGGCGGCCTGGGCCGGGTGCCCTGGGAGCTGCCGCAGTTCAGCGCCGACCCCGACACGCTGGACGCGATCCAGGCCGACATCGACACCCGCGCGCCGTTCCGCGACCAACCCGTGCGCTGGACCGGCATCGACGAACGCGAGCGCGCTCTGCTGGTCAGCGGCGAGCCGCGCTTCGACGAGCGCGGCGCGTTCGCGGGCTACTGGGGCGTGGCACGCGACGTGACCGCGGTGCAGGACGCGCGCGCCGCGCTGGCCGCCACCGAGACGCGCTACCACGACCTGTTCGTGCACCTGCCCACGCCGCTGGTGCTGCACCGCGGCGGACGCGTCATCGACGCCAACCCGGCGGCGGTGGCGATGTTCGGCTACGACAACCTGCGCAGCATGCTCGACACCGACCTGCTGGCCCACTACGAGGGCGGCGACTCGCGCGAGCGCGCGCGGCGCCGGATCGAGGCCCTGCACGCGCAGCCGCTGGGCTCGGCGCTGCCGGTGAGCGACTTCCGGCTCGTCATCGGCGAGCGCCGGCTCTCGGTGCGGGCCACCGCGGTGCGGGTGGAGGCCGCGGGCGGCCCCGCGATGCTGGCGATCTTCGTCGACGACAGCGAGCGGCTGGCCGCCGAAGAGGCGGTGCGGCGCTCCGAGGCGCTGCTGTCGCACCTGGTGGCGACCAGCCCCGACCTCATCACCCTGACCGACCTGGCCACCGGGCGCTACGCGATGGTCAACCACGCCTTCGAGCGCCTCAGCGGCTGGAGCGCGGCCGAAGCCGTGGGCCGCACCGCGCTCGAGCTCGGCATCTGGGGCAGCGACGAGGTGCGCGGCCGCTTCGTCGCCCAGCTGCGCGAGCACGGCGTGGTGAGCGACCTGCCGGTGACCTTCGTGGCCAAGGACGGCACGGGCTTCTCGCTCGTCGTGTCGGCGGCCCGTTTCGTGATGGACCGGCGCGAGTACATGGTGATCAACGCCCGCGACGTGACCGAGAAGGAGCGCGAGCGGCAGGAGCGCGACGCCATCCTGCGCAACGCCTCGATCGGCATCGCCGTCACCCGCGAGCGCCGCTTCGTGCTGGCCAACGCGCACTTCGAGCACATCCACGGCTGGGGCAGCGGCGAGCTGCTGGGCCAGGGCGGCGCCGTGGTCTGGGGCGGCGACGCCGAGGAAGCCGAGGTCGACGCCCTCGCCGGGCCGGCGCTGGCGCGCGGCGAGCGGGTGGAATTCGAGCGCGTGGCGCGCCGCCGCGACGGCAGCTGCTTCGTGGCGCGCATCCGCGGCCATGCCATCGATCCGCAGAATGCGGCCCGTGCCGGCACGGTGTGGATCGTCGAGGACGTGACCGAGCGGCGCGAGTTCGAGCGCGCGCTGGCCCGCGCGCGCGACGAGGCCGAGGCCGCCAGCCGCGCCAAGAGCGCCTTCCTGGCCAACACCAGCCACGAGCTGCGCACGCCGCTGAACGGCATGATCGGGCTGGCGCGGATGGCGCGCCAGGAGGGCGTGGACGGGACGCTGCGGCAGGCCTACCTCGACCAGATCCTGGACAGCGCGCAATCGCTGGCGGGCATCATCTCCGACATCCTCGACCTGTCCAAGATCGAGGCCGGCAAGCTGCTGATCGAGCACACCGCGTTCGACCTCGGCGAGCTGCTGCGCCAGCTGCTGCAGGGCTTCGCGCCGCAGGCCGCGGCGCGGGGGCTGGCGCTGGCGCTGGCGGTCGCGCCCGAGGCCGAGGGCGTGGTGCTGGGCGACCCGCTGCGGGTGCGCCAGATCGTCACCAACTTCCTGACCAACGCGCTCAAATTCACCGAGCAGGGCGGCATCGACGTGCGGGTGCACCGCCTGGCCGGCGACGGCCCGGGCGCCACGGGCGTGCGGCTCGCGGTGCGCGACAGCGGGCCGGGCATCGCGCCAGCGGCGCGCGAGCGGTTGTTCCGGCCCTTCACGCAGGCCGACGAGTCCACCACCCGCCGCTTTGGCGGCACGGGCCTGGGCCTGTCCATCTGCCGTGAGCTGGCGACGCTGATGGGGGGCACGGTGGGCGTGGACAGCCAGCCCGGCCAGGGCAGCTGCTTCTGGGCCGAACTGCCGCTGCCGGCCACGGCCGAGCCGCTGCTGGCGCCGGCCCCGGCCAGCGACGCGGGCCTGGCCGGGATGCGCGTGCTGCTGGTCGAGGACAACCCGGTCAACATGCTGATCGCATCGGCCATGCTCGAGCGCTGGGGCGTGGCCGTGGCGCAGGCGCATGACGGCCGCGAGGCCCTGGCGCGGGTGCAGCAGGCCAGCGCCGCGGGAGCGGACTTCGACGCCGTGCTGATGGACGTGCAGATGCCGGTGATGAGCGGCCACGAGGCCACGCGCGCGCTGCGCGAGACGCCGGCCGGCGCGCGGCTGCCCATCATCGCGCTCACCGCCGCGGCCCTGGTGAGCGAGCGCGAGGAGGCGCTGCAGGCGGGCATGAACGACTTCCTCACCAAGCCCATCGACCCCGACAAGCTGCGCGCCGCGCTCGTGCGCTGGTGCACGGTGCGGGCCTGAGGGTCGGGGCAGGCACAATCGGTCGGCTTCGCGAAAGAGGATTCCATGGAAGTCAAACTCGACAAGCGCTACCCCATCGCCGCCAGCGTCGACCAGGCCTGGGCCGTGCTCAGCGACATCCGCGCCGTGGCCGCCTGCATGCCGGGCGCGCAGATCACCGAGCAGCTCGACGAGACGCACTTCAAGGGCACGGTGAAGAGCAAGGTGGGGCCGGCCGTGATGAGCTTCGGCGGCGACATCGAGCTGCAGGGTCTGGACGCGGCGGCGCGCTCGCTGAAGATGCTGGGCAAGGGCGCCGACAAGGCCGGCTCGTCGGCGTCGATGCAGCTCAGCGCGCACCTCGAGCCGGGTGAGACGGCGGCGCAGTCGGTGCTGGTGGGTCAGGCCACGATCATCGTCAGCGGCAAGCTGGCGCAGTTCGGCAGCCGGCTGCTGGTGCCGGTGTCGGACGCCATGCTGGCGCAGTTTGCCGACAACTTCCGCACTGCTGCGGCGACCGTGGTGAGCGCCGATGACGCGGCGGCACAGGCCTCGGCCACCGGGGCACCGGCTCCCGCGCACGGGCCTGCAGCTGCCCCGGCGCCGGTGAAAGAGCTGAACGCGCTGGCCCTGATGTGGACCGTGTTCAAGGGCTGGCTGGCCGGCCTGTTCGGCCGCCGGTAGGCGCCGGCGGCCGACCGAAGCAGCGCGGTCACAGCACCGCCGGCTCGAGGTAGCGCAGCGTGCCGGCGTCGGCGTCGATCTCCACCGGCAGCCCGATGGGCAGGGTGAACTTGTGCGCGATGTGGCCGAACTCGGCCCCTGCGTACACCGGCACGTTCAGCGGCCTGAACCAGTCGTCCACGATCTCGTCCAGCGTCAGCGCGCCGTAGCCTTCGCCCGGCGTGCAGTTGGTGAAGGCGCCCAGCACCACGCCGGCCAGCCGGTCGAAGGCGCCGGCCAGCTTCAGCTGCGAGAGCATGCGGTCGACTCGGTAGAGGTACTCGTTGATCTCTTCGAGCATCAGCACCGCGCCGTCGAAGCGCGGCCAGTAGGCCGAGCCGGCCATCGCGCTGAGCACCGCCAGGTTGCCGCCCACCAGCGGCCCGCGCGCGCGGCCGCCGCGCAGGGTGCTGATGCGGTGGTTGCGCGGCACCAGCGCGTCTTCGGGCTCGACCTGGTTGCGCAGCGTGGGCGTGCCGCCGTCCATGACGGCAGCGCGGAACCAGCCCACGCTGAAGGCGTTCCACTCCGAGCCGCCCATCGGGCAGTGGAAGGTGACCAGGCCGGTCTGCTGGTGCACCGCGTTGATGAGCGCGGTGAGGTCGGAGTAGCCGCCCAGGAACTTCGGGTGGCGGCGGATGGCCGCGTAGTCGATCAGCGGCAGGATGCGGTTGCCGCCGTTGCCGCCGCCCAGCGCCAGGATGCCGTGCACCGAGGGGTCGGCGAACATCGCGTTCACGTCGCCCGCGCGCTCGGCATCGGTGCCCCCCAGGCTGCCGTAGCGCGCCAGCAGGTGCGGCGCTGCCCGCACCTTGAAGCCCAGCGCCTGCAGCGACTCGACGGCGTAGGTCGTGGTCGCGCGCTCGAACGTGGCGCCCGAGGGGCTGATGAGCGCCACCGTGTCGCCCGGCTTCAGGCGCGGCGCGCGCAGCAGCGGCGGCGTAGCAGCGCCGGCCGCGGGCGCCGCGGCGGCGGCGCCGGTGCTGGCCGCCAGCGCCGCGGCGCGGCCCATGAAGTGGCGTCGGTCGGTGGGCATGGCAGGGCCTTGCAGGTCAGTCGATGCGCGGCAGCTCGCGCCGCACGCGGTCGCGGTCGCCATGGTCGAAATGCCACCACTCGGTGGGGATGCCCGAGAAGCCGCCCGCGGCCATCGCATCGTGCAGCCAGCGCCGCTGGGCCAGCTGGGCCGCGCTGAGGCGGCCGCTGGCCAGGTGCTGGGCGTGCAGGGCCGGGTGCGAGGCCGGCGTCATCTCGTCGAAGCCGCTGCCCATGTCGGCTTCGCGGCCCTGCGCGTCCAGCAGCGTGACGTCCACCGCCATGCCGAAGCTGTGGATCGAGCCTTGCGCCGGGTCGGCGAAGTAGGGTTCGGCCGGCGTGCCGGCCACGTCGCGCCAGATCGCCTCCTGCACGCGCTGCGGCCGCAATGCGTCCAGCACCAGCAGCCGCCAGCCCGGGCGCCGCGCTGCCAGCCAGGCCGCGGCGGCCTCGAGCCCGGCCGCGGCCTCGGCGCGCAGCCAGGCGCAATCCAGGCCGCGGTACCAGTCTCGGCCGGCGAAGTTGCGGCTGCCGGCGTAGCGCAGGTCATGCGCCACGCCGCGCAGGCTGGCCAGGCGGCGGAACGCGGCGTCGCCCGCGATCGCCTCGACCGGAATCGCGGGCGGGGCCGGCGGCGGCACAGGCGACCAGGTGGCATCGGGGCGGGGCGGCACGCGGTCGATGATAGCGAGGGCGCCCCCGCGGCCGGTCGGCACAATGCCGCCGCTGCCGGCTGCACCGCGGCGGCCACGCTGCCGGACGCAACCCCACCTGAAAGCCGCCGCCTTGCTGCTGCATCCCCCGATCGAGCCCTGGGTCCGCGCCGACGGCGACGGCCTCACCCTGGTGCTGCTGAGCCAGGCCGCGCTGCCCGCCGGCAGCGTGCTCGTGCGCAGCCTGCCCGACAACGAGGAACTGCTGACGCCGATGCAGCCCGACGGCCGCGACGGCCCGCTGCACCGCTGGCGCGCGCGCATCGCCTGGGACCGCGGCAACGCGCTCACGCGCTACGCCTTCGTCGCGGCCGGCGCCGGGGCGCAGGGCGGCCACGCCTGGCTCGGCGCCGACGGCCTGCACGCGCAGGTGCCGCCCGAGGCACTGCACTTCCGTGTCCACCCGCACGAGCGGCCGCCGGCCTGGGTGGCCGAGCAGGTCTTCTACCAGGTGTTCCCCGACCGCTACGCACGCGGCGGCACGCCGGCCGACCGCCGCGGCGAGACCCTGTACGGCGCGCAGCGGCAAGCCGTGGTGCAGGCCGAATGGGGCGCCCCGATCGATCCGCACCAGGCCGCCAACACCTTCTACGGCGGCGACCTGCCCGGGCTCGTGCAGCGCCTGCCCTACCTGCACGACGAGCTGGGCGTGAGCGCGCTCTACCTCAACCCCGTCTTCTGCGCCGCCAGCAACCACCGCTACGACACCACCGACTACACGCAGGTCGATCCGCACCTGGGCGGCAACGCCGCGCTCGCCGCGCTGCGCCGGGCCACGCGCGAGCGCGGCATGCGGCTGGTGCTGGACGCGGTGGTCAACCACACCGGCGTCGACCACCCCTGGTTCGACCACTGGGGCCGGCATGGCGCGCGCAGCGGCACGCCCGGGGCCGCGCAGTCGCCGGCCTCGCCCTGGCGCGGCCACTACGCGTTCGACGCCGCCGGCCGGCCCATGGGCTGGAAGGGGCATGCCGGTCTGCCGGTGCTCGACTTCTCGTCACCGGCGCTGCGGCGCGACATCTACGAGGCCGACGACGCGGTGCTGCGGCGCTGGCTGCGTGAGCCCTATGCGATCGACGGCTGGCGGCTGGACGTGGTCCACATGCTGGGCGAAGGCCCGGGCGCGCTGCATAACGCACGACATGTGCGGGCCATCCGGCGCGCGCTGCGCGCCGTCAACCCCGAGGCCTACGTGCTGGGCGAGCACTTCGCCGAGGCCACGCGCTGGCTACAGGGCGAGCAGGAAGACGGGGCCATGAACTACCACGGCTTCGCCTGGCCGGTGCTGGGCTGGCTGGCCGGGCGCGAGATCGCGGGCCGGCGCGCGCGCCTGTCCACGCCGCAGTTCGTGCAGGCGCTGCAGGGTGCGCTGGCCGCCATCCCCTACGCCAACCAGCTGGCGCAGCTCAACCTGCTGGGCAGCCACGACACGCCGCGCGTGCTGACGGCGCTGGGCGGCGATGCGGCAGCGGTGAGGCTGGCGATGACGCTGCTGTTCACCTGGCCCGGCGTGCCCTGCCTGTACTACGGCGACGAGATCGGCCTGGAAGGCGGGCCCGACCCGGATTGCCGGCGCTGCTTCGACTGGGACCCGGCGCGCCGCCGGACCGCCCTGTGGGCCGGCGTGCAGGGCCTGGTGCGCCTGCGCCGCACGCGCGCCGAGTGGCAGCGCGGCGCCTGCCTGGCGCTGGGCCAGGGCGACGACTGGCTGGCCTATGCGCGCTACCTGGGCGGCGACGCGCCGGCGGCCACCGTGGCCGTGGTCAACCGCGGCACTGCGGCCGAGGTGGCGCTGCCGCTGCACCGGCTGCCCCTGCCCGCGCTGCGCTGGCGCGACGCCGACGGCACGCCGGTGCGCGTGGACGGCGACCACCTGCAACTCGCGCTGCCGCCGCGCACGGCCCGGGTGCTGCTGGGCGATTGATCGGCCGCCGGACGGCCGCCGATCCGCGCGCTCAGCGCGCCGCCAGCCTTTCGGTGCGACTGCCCGCCGCCAGCGTGCGCGCCACCAGGGCCTGGGTGCAGGGGCTGCGCTGGGCCACCTGCGGCAGGGCCTCGCACTGGGCCTGGGCCTGCAGCAGCTGCGGCGTCGGCACCAGCCAGGGCTGCGACGACGCCTGGCCGAACAGCGCCAGCAGCGCCGCGCCCAGGGCGGCGCTGCAGCCCGTGGCGGCGGCCGAGCAGGCCAGGCGCCGGCCGCGGCCAAGGCGCGGAAAGGCGACGGGGGCAGGCGCGGCGTGGGCGGCCGCCGCAGGGGCAGTGGAAGGGGCGGTGGAAGTCTCGGGCACGGCTGGCATGGCGATCTCCTGGGGTGGATGGGGACATCGAAGGCAGGCCCATGGTCGACAGCGCCTGGGGCGCAGACATCACACAGCGATGTGACGCCCTCCGCAGGGCTGCGGATGGCGTCGTGCGTTCTTGCGATGCCGGTGCCGGCTGCCTTCTCCACGCTGGGTGTCACGCCGGGCCGCGATGCCGCCCCTGCCGGGACGGCACCGGCCCGGCGCCCACCTTGTGCCGCAACCAGGAGATCGCCATGACCACCCGAGCCCTTCGCCTTTTCGCCGCCTCGATCACCGCCGCCCTCGCGGGCATGGCCGGTGCGCACGCCATGACCGCGGACAGCGCGCCGGCGGCGCCACCGACCGCCGATCTGCGCAGCGTCTGCCCCGGCGTCGACGATGCCTTGCAGCAAGCCCTGGGACCGGTCATGAGCCGGGTGCAACAGGAGGGCGTGCTGCGGGTGCTGATGCAGGTCGACGACGGCCACGTCAGCGGCGTCAGCGCCCATGGCTGGCCGGCCGGCTACCGGGCCGCGGTGCAGCGCGCCGTCAGCGCGTTGTCGTGCAGCGGCGCCGCCGGCCGGCATGCGGCGCTGTCGTTCGAGGTGCACTTCGCCGAGCCCGGCGAAGCGAACTGAGCGATGCATCCCCCCGGAGGACGATGCCGCGCGGGCGCCGGGCCGCTAGCTTGCGGGCATGTCCGAAGCCCGTACCGATGGGCCGCGCCCTGCGGCGGCAACGCTGCTGCGGGTGGCCGATGCGCTGGCCTGGCCGCTGCTCGTGCTGCGCGCCGATGCCGCCCTGCTGCTGGCCAACCGGGCCGGGCGGCACGCCCTGCACGAGGCCCAGGCCTTGCACCAGGGCACCGACGGGCGGGTGCTGCCCGTGGTGGCTGCGGCGCGCGCCGCCTTCCTGCAGGCCCTGGCCGAGGTGGCGGGCAGCGGGACGGGGCGCACGCTGCGCCTGGCGCACGCGACTGGTGAAGCCGGTGCTGCGGCCGGCGCCAGCACCGCCAGTCTGGCGCCGCTGGGTCCGGGCGGCGCCGGTCCGGTGCTGCTGACGTTGCCCGCACCGGGGCATCAGACCGAAGTGGACGCCTTCGCCGAGCGGCACGGCCTCACGCCGGCCGAGACGCGGGTGCTGCAGCGCCTGCTGCGCGGCGACAACAGCACCCGTGCGGCCGCTGCGCTGGGCTCGTCGCCGGCCACGGTGCGCAGCCAGATCGTCGCCCTGCGCCGCAAGTCGGGCCACCGCGACCTGGGCACGCTGCTGCAGGCGGTGGCCCGCCTGCCGCCGCTGGGAACGTGGCCTGCGTCGTCGCCCGGGTCATCACCGGCGCCGGCCGCCAGCGAACCCCGGCGCGGCCGGCCTGCGCCGGGGTGAATAAGTCACCGACGGCCGGCGCCATATTCACCGCCGACCGTCGGCCACGCCGCCTAGTCTGCGTCGGGGGCGTGCTGCGAGCACGAACAAGACCAAGACCGCAGGAGGTGCCATGTTCCAGACCCTCGGCCTCGGCCCGCGGGCGGCGTCAGCCGCCACGCCGGCCTCCGCGGAGGCCGCCGCGAATGCCGCCTCGCTGGCGCGCGATGCGCTGGCGGCCTACCACGGGCCCGACCGCCGCCAGGGCGGCCGCGACCCCGCAGCCTGGCTGGTGCGCATGCTCGACGAGATCGACTACGGCATGCTGCTGGTCAGCGCCGATGGGCGGCTCGTGTTCCTCAACCATGCTGCGCGCCTGGACTGCGACGAGCAGCATCCGCTGCAGTTGGACGACCACGCGCTGCGCGCGCGCAACGCTCAGGACGTGGCGCCGCTGCACGACGCACTGGCCGCCGCGCAACGCGGGCTGCGACGGCTGCTGACGCTGGGCGAGGGGGCGCAGCGGGTCAGCGTGTCGGTGGTGCCGCTGCCCGCGTCCGAAGGGCTCGATGGCCCCTTGACGCTGCTGATGCTGGGCAAGCGCGCGGTCTGCGCCCAGCTCTCGGTGCACGGCTATGCGCGCAGCGTGGGGCTCACGCCGACCGAGACCCGCGTGCTGGAGATGCTGTGTGCCGGCCTGCGCCCGACCGAGATCGCCCAGCGCCAGGGCGTGGCCATCTCCACCGTGCGCACCCAGATCGGCAGCATCCGCGCCAAGACCGGCACCACCAGCATCCGCGACCTGGCGCGCCAGGTGGCCGTGCTGCCGCCGCTGGTGGGTGCGCTGCGCAGCGCCGGGCTGCCGCCGGGCCGCCGCTAACATCGGGCGGCCCGGCGGTGGCACAGCGCCCGTGGTCGGGCTGCCCATGCCCCGGCCCGACACCGAACCCGACCCCGCCACCGACCCGATCGCGCTCGCGCCGCTGCCGGACTCGCTGCGCGCGCTGGCCCGCCGCGGCGAACTGCGGCGCCTGCGCAAGGGCGTGCAGCTCATCACCGAAGGCGACCGCGGCGACACGCTGTACGTGGTGCTCTCGGGCCGGCTGCGCGCCTACAGCGCCGGCGCCGACGGGCGCGAGATCACCTACGGCATCTACGGCGCGGGCGAGTACCTGGGCGAGATGGGGCTCGACGGCGGCCTGCGCTCGGCCAACGTCGAGACGCTGGAAGCCTGCCTGTGCGCGGTGGTCAGCCGCGCCTCGCTGGCGGCCCACCTGGCGGCCGAGCCGCAGTTCGCGTTCGACCTGCTGGCCAAGGTGATCCGGCGCGCGCGCTCGGCCACGCTGGGGCTGAAGCAGATCGCGCTGAACGATGTCTACGGCCGGTTGAAGCTGCTGCTCGAATCGCTGGCCGTGCCGCAGGCCGACGGCAGCCGCGTGGCCGACCCCGCGCCCAGCCACCTGGAGATGTCGCAGACGCTGGGTTGCTCGCGCGAGATGGTGAGCCGACTCGTGAAGGACCTGGCGCGCGGCGGCTATGTCGAGGTCGGCCGTCGCCGTTTCGTGCTGCGCCGGCCGCTGCCGGCAAAGTGGTAGCCAGCGCGGATCGGCGCACGCCGCTGGCGCGCCACCGCGACTGCCCTCAGGCGGGGGCCGGCGGCGCGAAGCGCTGCGGCGGCCGCGGCGCGGCGCGGTACAGCGGCAGCACCTTGGGCAGCCGGGCCTCGATGTCGCGCAGCCGGGTCGCGCCGGCCGGGTGGGTGGACATCCACGGCGGCGGCGCGCCGCGGTCGGCGGCCAGCATCTTTCGCCACAGGGTCAGCCCGGCGCCGGGGTCGTAGCCGGCGCGGGCCATCAGGTCCAGGCCCACGATGTCGGCTTCGCTCTCGTCGTCGCGGCTGAAGCGCAGCGTCAGCAGCTGCCCGCCCACGTCGGCCAGCACGCGGCCGGTGCCGCCCAGCCCGAAAAATGCCGAGCCGAGCTCGATGAGGCCGCGCGTGACAGTGGTCTTGCCGATGCGCTCGCGGGCATGCTCGCGCAGCGCATGGGCGATCTCGTGGCCCATCACGGCGGCGACCTCGTCGTCGTCGAGCTGCAGCTGCTGCAACAGGCCGAAGTAGAAGGCGATCTTGCCGCCCGGCATGCAGAAGGCGTTGAGGTCGCGACCCGCCAGCAGGTTGACCTCCCAGCGCCACTGCGCGGCGCGCGCATTCCACAGCGGCGCGTACGGCACCAGGCGCCGCGCGATAGCGCGCAGGCGCTGCACCTGCGGGTGCCCGGGCGGCAGCAGCTGCCGTGTCGCGGCCGCCTGGCGCAGCAGCTGCACGTACTGCTCGGCGGCCGCCGCCTCCACCTGCTCGGCCGGCACCAGGCCGGCCAGGCGCGAAGGGCGCCCCACCTCGTCGCGCAGACCGGTGTCGGGGGCCGCCTGGGCCCAGGCCGCGGCCGTCCCCAGGGCCGCCGGCGCGGCCAGCAGCCAGCCCAGCGCGCGGCGGCGCGGCGCAAGGCGGGTGCTGGGGCGGGCGGCTTTCATGGGCGCGGATGGGATTGTCCGCTCACGCACGGCGTCCTGGCAGTCCTGGCGGCCCGACCCCGGTTGTCAGCAGGCGTGACTTCGCGCAACACCGCGTCAGCACCCGCGCGAGCGCGGACGCCGGTCCCGGTGGCGCGCCCGGGCTGGCCGGCCCGGGCGTCGCAGGCGCCGCCTGCAGCCGCGGCGCGCTCGGCCGACAACAAGTACCGCTTCGTCCCCGCTTCGCGGCCGGGTGCGCCGCACCGCTCGGGGCCGGTTGCGGTAGGCAGGGGTCACGCGGCCGCCCGGCGCCGGCGTAGCACGCGGAAACGGCCCGCCCCCGGACGCGGACTTATACCTGCGCCCCAGGTTCAGTCGGCGCCGCCTGCGGCGATCTCCCAGCCAGGCCGCCCTGCACCGGTGACAACGGAGTCCCCATGCGCACCCCGAGACCCCTGATCCCCAGCGCGCGCCGCATCCCGAAACCGGTCGCCGGCGCGCTCGCCCTGGCCGCGCTGCTGTCCGCGACCATGGCCGCCGGCCCGGCCCGGGCGCAGTCGGTCGACCAGGTGAAGATCGACTTCGCACGGTCCATCTACCGCCACTCGGCGCCGCTGATCAACAACGACCGGCCGCAGCCGCTGCTGCGCGCGGTGGTGGTGCTGCGCGTCCGGCTCGACGAGCGCAACCGCTGGCAGGCCGAGGTGTTCCGCGAGAACTCGCAGCAGCCCGAGATGACGCAGCGTGCCGTCGAGTCGGTGATCGAGCTGCCGCCGCCGCAGGGGCTCACGCCCCAGGCGCAGGCCCTGCTGCACGGCGAGGGGCTGATCGAGGCCTGGCTGTTCCAGAGCAACGGCACCTTCGCGCTGAAGACGCTGGCCAAGCCGCAGCGCGGGGCCTGAGAACCGGGGGGTCGAGCCGGCGATCGGCCGCCGCGCCGCCCGGGCACGCGCAGGGCGGGCTTACCATCGTGACGCGGTGGGGGCCCGGCTCCCGCCGCGTCATCTTCGGGAGATCGCCATGACTGCCTCATACAAGCCGGCACCGCTGCTGCTGGCCCTGGCCTTGCTTGGCAGCGCCGCCGCCACCACGGCCCAGGAGCCGGTGCTGCGCGAAGGCCAGGTGACCGAGAAGTCGCTCATCGACGCGCTCGCCCCGGCCAGCGCGGCCTCGGGCGCGGCGGGCGAGAGCGCGCCGCGCATGCGCGGCTTCAAGCCCATGATCCGGCCCACTGCGGCGCTGGCGGGCACCGCCGCAACCGCCGCCACCGGCACCGCCGGGGCCGGGCGGGCGTCGATCCTGGTCACCTTCGTCACCGACTCGGCGGCGCTGACGCCGCAGGCCAAGCGCGCGCTCGACGTGCTGGCCTCGGCGCTGAAGTCCGAGCAGCTGGCCGGCAAGCACTTCGAGATCCAGGGCAATGCCGACCCGCGCGGCAGCGAGGCGCACAACCTGCAGCTCAGCCAGGAGCGCGCCGAGGCGGTGCGCGCGTACCTCGTCAGCCAGCAGGGCCTGCGCGCCGACCGCCTGACCGCCGTCGGCAAGGGCTCGACCGAGCTGATGAACCCGAACGACCCCGCCGCCCCCGAAAACCGGCGCGTCACCATCGTCGCCCAGCCGTGAACGGGCGCAGCGCCGCCGAGCTCGGTTAACGTTCGCGGATGAGCGACACGACCCCGCGCCCGCCCGATGAAGACGAGCCGCCTGCCGGCAGCGGACCGAACCACCGCCCGCAGCGCCAGGGCATGGCGGCACTGACGCTGGCCGCCATCGGCGTCGTCTACGGCGACATCGGCACCAGCCCGCTGTACACGGTCAAGGAGGTGTTCCTGCCGGCCACCGGCGTGACGCTGACGGCCGAGCACCTGATCGGCGCGGTTTCCGTCATCTTCTGGGCGCTGATGCTGGTGGTGACGCTCAAGTACGTGGTGCTGATCCTGCGCGCCGACAACCACGGCGAGGGCGGCGCGCTGGCGCTCACCGCGCTGGCCGCCGGCGCGGTGCGCGACCGCCCGGCCCTGCGCCACGCGCTGCTGCTGCTGGGCGTGTTCGCCGCCACGCTGTTCTACGGCGACAGCGTCATCACGCCGGCGATCTCGGTGCTGGGGGCGATGGAGGGCCTGCAGGTGGTGGCCCCCTCGCTCAAGCCCTGGGTGGTGCCGATCTCGCTGGCGATCCTGCTCGGGCTGTTCATGGTGCAGCGCCTGGGCACCAGCGTCGTCGGCCGCTTCTTCGGCCCGATCATCGTGCTGTGGTTCGGCACCCTGGCCGTCTCGGGCGTGGTGCACATCGTGCGCGAACCCGGCATCCTGGCGGCGCTGAACCCGGTCCACGCCTGGGACTTCCTCACCACCCGCGGCTGGCACCTGTTCGCCACCGTCGGCGCCATCGTGCTGGCGCTCACCGGGGCCGAGGCCCTGTATGCCGACATGGGCCATTTCGGCCGCCGGCCGATCCAGTACGCCTGGACCGGGCTCGTGCTGCCCTCGCTGGCACTGAACTACATGGGCCAGGGGGCGCTGCTGATGCGCCACCCGCCGGCGATCGACAACCCGTTCTACCTGATGTTCCCGCCCGCCCTGCTGGTGCCGGCGCTGGTGCTGGCCACGCTGGCCGCCATCATCGCCTCGCAGGCCGTCATCTCGGGCGCGTATTCGATGACCAAGCAGGCGATCCAGCTCGGCTTCCTGCCGCGCATGGAGGTGCGCTACACCTCGGCGCGCGAGGCCGGCCAGATCTACATGCCGGCCGTGAACCGGGCGCTGCTGGTGGGCGTGGTGGTGGCCGTGCTCGGCTTCGAGAGCTCGTCGGCGCTGGCCGCGGCCTACGGCATCGCGGTCACGCTGACGATGATGATCACCACCGTGCTCACCTGGTTCGTGATCCGCCAGGGCTGGAAGCTGCCGGCCCCGCTGGCGGTGGCAGCCACCGGCTTCTTCCTCGCGCTGGACGCGCTGCTGGTGGCCGGCTGCGCGGTCAAGTTCCTCGACGGCGGCTGGTTCCCGCTGGCGCTGGGGCTGGGGCTGTTCCTGCTCATGAGCACCTGGGCCCGCGGGCGCGAGCTGCTGATGCAGAGCATCCGCAGCGAAGGCCTGGAGCTGCAGCCCTTCATCGACGGCCTGGACCCGCGCACCATCCACCGCGTCGAGCGCACCGCGGTCTACGCGGTGGCCAACCCCGAGACCGTGCCGCAGGCGCTGCTGCACAACCTCAAGCACAACCAGGTGCTGCACGAGCGCAACGTGATCCTCACCGTGCAGTTCGCCGACGTGCCCTGGGTGCCGATGACCCAGCGCGTCGAGGTCGAGCCGCTGGGCCATTGCTTCTGGCGCGTGACGCTGCGCTTCGGCTTCATGAACACGCCCGACGTGCCCAAGGCGCTGCTGCTGGCCGAGTCGCACGGCCTGACGGTGCCGCCGTTCGAGACCACCTACTTCCTGAGCCGCGAGACCGTGGTGCCCACGCCGGGCAGCGGCATGCTGCACTGGCGCGAGCGGCTGTTCGCCGCCATGTCGCGCAACGCCGGCGGCATCGTCGAGTTCTTCAAGCTGCCCGACAACGCGGTGGTCGAGCTCGGCACCCGGGTGCAGATCTGATCAGGCGGCCGGTGCGCCGGCGCGCGCCCGGGCGAACGCGATGAACCAGTCGACGGCGGCGGCGTTGGCCACCGCGTCGCGGTTCAGCACCTGCTCGGGCGGCGCGCCCATCAGCAGCTTCTTCACCGGCAGCTCCATCTTCTTGCCCGACAGCGTGCGCGGCACGGCCGGCACCTGGAAGATGTCGTTGGGCACATGGCGCGCCGACAGCGCCTGGCGGATCGCCGCCTTCAGCCGCTTCGTCAGCGCCTCGTCGAGCGCGAGCCCGTCGCGCAGCACCACGAACAGCGGCATCCAGCTCTCGCGGCCCAGGTACTCGAGGTCGACCACCAGGCTGTCCAGCACCTCGGGCTCGGCCTCCACCGCGCGGTACAGCTCGGCCGTGCCCATGCGGATGCCGTGGCGGTTGATGGTGGCGTCGCTGCGGCCGTAGATGATGGCGCCGTGGGCGCCGATCTCGGGGTGCGGCACGATCTTCAGCCAGTCGCCGTGGCGCCAGACCGCAGGTTTTCCAGGCCCGCCAGGGAACATGTCGAAGTAGCTGTCGAGGTAGCGCCGGTGGCCGGGGTCGCCCCAGAAGTACAGCGGCATCGACGGCATGGGCTTGGTGCACACCAGCTCGCCCACTTCGCCCATCAGCGGCCGGCCGTCCTCGCTCCAGGCCTCCACCGCCGCGCCCAGGCAGCGGCACTGCATCTCGCCCTGCGTCACCGGCAGGCCGCGGTGGCCGGCGATGAAGGCGCCGGCGAAATCGGTGCCGCCGCTGATGGTGGCCAGCCAGATCGGGCGGCCGTCGGGCTGCGGGCAGTGGTCCCAGATCCAGCGGTAGCACTCGCTCGACAGGGGCGAGCCGGTGCTGCCCACCGCGCGCAGCCGCGACAGGTCGGCCTGCTCCATCGGCCGCACGCCGGCCTTCAGGCAGCTGGCGTAGTAGGCGGCGCCGGCGCCGAACCAGGTGGCGCCGCTGGCACCCACGAAGCGCCACAGCCGGCCCCAGTCGGGCGCCTGGGCCGAGCCGCCGGGGTTGCCGTCGTACAGGCAGATCGTGGTGCCGCCCAGCAGGGCGCCCACCTGCGCGTTCCACATGATCCAGCCGGTGCTGCTGAACCAGTGGAAGCGCTCGCCAGTGCTGGCGCTGGGATGGACGTCGTTGTGCAGGCTGCCCTTGAGCAGCTCCAGCACGATGCCGCCGTGGCCGTGCACGATGGCCTTCGGCAGCCCGGTGGTGCCGCTGCTGTAGACGATCCACAGCGGGTGGTCGAAGGGCAGCCAGGCCGGCGCGCCGCCCGGGTCGCTGTCGCTGTCGCTGCCGCCATCGCCGCGACCGGCCGTCCAGTCGGCGAACGCATGCACGGGGCGCTCCGGCGTGCCCCAGGCCGCCAGGTCGGCGCCGGGGTCGATCTCGGCCTGCCACACCAGGTGCCGCACCGAGGGCAGCGCGGCCAGCACTTCGCGCAGCACCGGGCGCCGGTCGTGGGCCACGCCGCTCCACACCTGGCCGTCCACCGCCACCAGCACCTTGGGCTCGATCTGGCGGAAGCGGTCGATCACCGCCACCGGGCCCATGTCGGGCGAGCACACCGACCACACCGCGCCGACGCTGGCACAGGCCAGGAAGGCCACCACCGCCTGCGGCGCGTTGGGCAGGTAGGCGGCCACGCGGTCGCCGGGCTGCACGCCGCAATCGCGCAGCCGCCGCGCGAAGCCGCGCACCTGGCGCCGCAGCTCGGGCCAGCTCAGCTCGGCCGGTGCCGCCATGCGCTCGTTCTGGTAGACGATGGCCGGGCAGCCGGCAGCGTGCGCGGCGTCGGCATGGCGGAACACCTGCTGCGCGTAGTTGACCTGCGCGCCCGCGAACCAGGTCGCACCCGGCATCACCTCGGCCTCGATCACGCAGCGCCAGGGCGTGGGCGACTGCACCTCGAAGTAGTCCCACACCGACGACCAGAAGCCGGCCAGGTCGGTGGTGGACCAGCGCCACAGGTCTTCGTAGGTCTGGAAGCGCAGGCCGCGCTCGGTCTGCAGCCAGCGCTGGTACTGCGCGATGCGGGGTTCGGGCCAGGGCATGCGGATCTCCGGATTCGGGTTCCAGGACACGATCAGTGAAGCCACGGGTGCAGCGTCGGCGCGGCGGGGGCCGGCGCAGGCCGACGGGGCCTCGCGCCGGGCGCCGATATCTAGGCGCCCTGCCGCGGCGGCTCGAGGTCGACCATGTGCCACCACTCGTTCCACCACAGCGGCCGGCGGTAGCCCACCAGGCCCGCCACCATCATGTCGGCAGCGATGCGGTGGCAGCTCAGCTGGTAGGGCGCGTAGGCCACGGCGATGCGCTTGGCCTCGTCGAACAGGGCATTGCGCTCGGGGCCGTCGGGCAGCACCTGCAGCCGGTCGTAGATCTTGTCGAACACCGGCCACTCGAAGCGCGCCAGGTTGCCCTGGCCGGCCTGCGGGCCGTAGTACAGGGTCAGCGCATCGAGGCCGTCGCCCCCGGCGGCGCTGTAGCCCAGGCCCCACATCATCAGCTTGCCGGCGAAGGCGGCCTTCAGCTCTTCCTGCCACTGCGCGGTCTTGAACACGATCTTCAGGCCCACCGCCTTCATGTCCTGCTGCCACAGCTCGTTGATCTGGCGGTTCACCTGGTCGGGCGTGGTGGCGTACTCGAGCACCAGGGGCGAGCCGTCGGGCCGCTCGCGCCAGCCGTCGCCGTTGCGGTCGACCCAGCCGAACAGGTCGAGCAGGGCCTTCGCGCGCGCCGGGCTGTACTCGCTCATCTCGCTCTTGAAGGCCGGGTCGTAGCCGCTCAGGAAGGGCTGGATGGGGCTCTGCGCCGGGATCGCCATGCCGTGGCGCACGAGCCGGATCTCGCGCTCGGTGTCGCGCGCCAGGCAGATGGCGCGCCGCAGCGCCACGTGCGCCGGGTCGAGCCCGCCCACCAGCGGATCCTGCATGTTGAAGTAGGTCAGCACGATGTCGGCATTCAGGGTGCGCTGGCCGGTGATGCCCTGGCGCGCCAGGTTGGGCGCCACCCGGCCGCCGGGCATCGCCAGGTCGATGAACTGCGCCGGCACGCCAACGATGAAGTCGGCCTCGCCGCCCACGAAGGCGAGCCAGCGCGGCTGCTCCTCGGTGATGATGGACACCTCCACCCGGTCGAGCATCGGCAGCCGGCGGCCGCGCAGCCGCGCCGCGATGGCCTGGCCCTCGGCGTCGTCGGGCGCCGGTTCGGCCTGCCACAGTCGCTCGCGGTAGCCGGGGTTGCGCTCGAGCACCACGCGCGAGGAGCGCCGCCACTCGACCAGCCGGAACGGCCCGGTGCCCACCGGGTGGTCGCCGATGGCCGGGCCGTAGTGCTCCACCACCTCGCGCGCCACCGCGCCCAGCAGGTCGCTGGCGGCCAGCGCTTGGCCGAAGCGCGGCAGCGTCTTGCCCAGGCGGATCTGCAGCGTGTAGCGGTCGAGGGTGCGCAGGCCTTCCACCGGGGCGTCGTAGTCGAAGGGGGTGTGCGCCTGGCGCCCGCGCGCGCGCAGCTCGGCCAGGCCCAGGATCTCCCACTCCGCGACCATGGACCACAGCGGCGAGAGGTTGGCCGGGTCGGCGATGCGGCGCAGGACGTACAGGTAGTCGGCCGCCACCAGCTCGCGCCGCCGGCCGCCGAAGGCCGGGTCGTCGGCGAAAAAGATGCCGGGCGTGACGCGGATCGTCCAGGTGCGGAAATCGGCGCTCGCCTCGGGCAGGGCGGCGGCCGTCAGCGGCACCATGCGCGGCGGCCGCGCCAGGTGGTCGTAGGTGTACAGGGCCTCGAAGATGTGGGCCGTGAGCGTGCGCGAGTACAGGTCGAGGATGCGCGCCGGGTCGAAGCCGGCGTTGGCGATGGGGAAGGCGTAGCGCAAGACGCGCTGGCCGGGCGCAGCGCCGGCAGCCGCCCGCGCCGACGCGGCTGGCCAGGCCGGCGCGGC